>JBGCEG010000001.1:0-20082 GCA_045106135.1 Roseobacter sp.
GACAGGATCATGCTGATGCCCATCTTGGTGTTGAGCATGCGCAGGGTTTCCCCGATTTCGGCCACGATGTTGGGCTGGATGCCTTCGGTGGGTTCATCCAGTAGCAGGATTTTGGGATCGACCGCCAAGGCCCGTGCAATGGCAAGCTGTTGTTGTTGTCCGCCAGAAAGCTCACCCGCACGGCGGTTGAGGTTTTCAGCAAGATAAGGAAACAGCTCAAGGCAGATGTCTGGCACCTTGCCGTCGCGCCCCGTCTTGGCGAAGGTACCCAGCAGGATATTCTCGCGCACGGTAAAGTTGCCGAGGATTTGCCGCCCTTGCGGCACATATCCCAGACCGTATTTCGCCCGCTCGTCTGTCCGCGCTTTGGTGACGTTGGTGCCCGAGACGGACAGCGTCCCGGTCATCTTGTCCACAAGCCCCATGATCGTGCGCAACAGGGTCGTCTTGCCTACGCCATTGCGGCCCAGAACACAGACGCACGATCCTTGTTTTACGCCAAAATCAATATTGCGCAAAATTTGCGTACGCCCGTAAAAGGACGACACCGTATCCATTTCCAGAAGCATCAGTGCGCATCCTCCGTACCCAGATAGACGGCGCGCACGCTTTCGTTCTTTTCGATTTCCTCGATGCTGCCCTGCGCCAAAAGGGCGCCCATATGCAGCACGGTCACAACGTCCGCGATCTTGCGCACGAACCCCATATCGTGTTCGACAAGGATGATCGTGTGCGAGCGTTTGAGTGTGTTCAGGATGTCGACGGTTAGCCCGATTTCGTTCTCGGTCATGCCCGCGACGGGTTCGTCCAGCAGCAGGATCGCCGGGTCCTGCATCAGGACCATGCCGATTTCGAGCCACTGTGTTTCACCATGCGACAACAGCCCGGCCTCGACATCCAGCCGCTTTGTCAGCCGAACCTGCTCTGAAATATCTTTCAGCTTTTCCTTGCAGCCCTTCGCCTTCATGGAAAACATGTTTCGCAGTGCGCTCACTTCTCGGCTGTAGGCCACTTCGAGGTTCTCGCGGACCGTAAGGCCCTTCAGAACCGCTGGAATCTGGAATTTGCGCCCGATCCCCTTGCGTGCGATCTCGTGCTCGCCTTTGCCTGTGATGTCGTCGCCGTTCAGATAGACCTTACCCGCATCCGGTTTCTGGCGGCCACTGATCAGGTCGATTGTCGTGGTCTTGCCAGCGCCGTTGGGACCCACCAGGCATTGCAACGTGTGCTCGACCACGTTCAGGCTGAACCCGTTGATGACCTTGTTACCACCAAAGCTCTTTTCAATGCCGTCGATCTTCAGAAATCCACCAATCATTTCGCGACCTCCTTGGCATCGTCAAAGTTGAGATGTGATCGGGCGGTGTCGGTTTGGCGTCTTGACAGACGGCCAAGAATGACCTCGACAAGACCGGCAAATCCGCCGGGGAGGAAGCGCACCACCAATATGAAGGAGAACCCGAGGATCAGGATCCATGTGCTGAGGAATTGGTCGCCCACATAGCTTTGCGCGCCTTGCACCGTGAAGGCCCCGAACATGGCCCAGATCAGCGAGTTGCGCCCGCCAAGGGCGGCCCAGATGACGATTGAGATCGAAAAGCCGACTTCGAATTGCGCCGGAGACACATATTGCGTGAGCACGGCAAAGCAGCAGCCCGCGATGGCCGCGATCAAGCCCGAAAGCGTGTAAACCAGTGTTTCGTAGACCGCGACGTTGTAGCCCAGAAATCGCACCCGTTCGGGATCGTCTTTCAGCGCGCGCACGACAAGGCCAAAGCGGCTCTGGTTGATCAGTTTCGCACCGGCCGTGCACGCCACCAGCATCGCAAAGACGAACCAGTAGGCACCGCTAGAATAGGGGTCAATCTCAAGCTCGCCAAGGTTGAGAGAGCCGGGCGGCGAAATGCCGTTCACGCCATTTGTGTAGGGTTGCAGGTCGACGAATATGGTCGCAAATGCGCTGAGCGTGGCCAGCGTCATGATCGCAAAGAAAGGACCCGACACGCGGGCGGTGAACATGATCCCGCCAAAAATCAGGTAAAAGGCCGTCGGGACCACAAGCGCCAGAATGATGCCGGTCGTTGTGTCCCGGAAGGGTTGCCAGATCCATGGCAGCGCATCGAGGCCGTTGTTCAGCATGAATGGGGGGATCGTGCCTTCGGCCTGGGTTTGCATCTGCATGGTCATGGCCATGCAATAGGCCCCTAGCCCAAAGGCGATGCCCTGACCCATGTTCAGGATGCCACCGCTGCCCCAGCACAGACTGATTGAGACGGCCAGCATGCCATAGACGCCGTAGACCGCCAGTTGGTTCAGCAGGAACGCATCGTCAGAGATCAGCGGGACAGAGCCCAACACGGCAAAGGCAGCAGCATAGAACACCCATTGCAGCGTCTTGTTTTGGTATAGGTTCTGGTTCATTTTTCTATGTGCCTGTCAAAAAGACGTGGTTTCACTTAGCGACGCTTGCCGCTTGCCGAGATCAGCCCTTGGGGGCGGAACCTGAGGAAGATGACAATCACCACAAAGATCAGGAACTGAGCGAAGGTGCTGTTGGTGATCAGCGCAAAGATCGATTGCAGCTCGCCGATGGCAAAGCTGGCAATGGCACTTCCCATCAACGCACCACCACCGGTGACAACGGTCAGGAACGCCTCGACCACATACCCGGCCCCCATGGTCGGCAATACGATGTTCAAGGCCCCAAACAGTGCGCCCGCCACTCCGGCAAGCCCCGCACCCAGCGCGAATGTAAAGGAATAGACCTGACCGGCATTGATGCCGAAGGAGGCCGCCATTTCCCTGTTCTGCGTTACGGCACGGATCTTGATGCCGAAGTCGGTCTTGTAAAAGATGTACCAAACAGCCGCGGCAAGCCCGAGCGCCATCAAGATGATGAAGATACGAAAGGCCCCAAGGCTCAACGCGCCTGCTTCGACGTTTGTAGACAGAAAGCTGGGGATTTCGACGTATTTGGGGTCGCTGCCAAAGGTCAGGCGCGTTCCTTGTATCAGCACCAGCGACACCCCCCAAGTGGCAAGCAGCGTGTCGAGGGGGCGATCGTATAAGTATCGTATCAGTGATTTTTCAATCACGAACCCAATCGCTGCAACGACCACGAAGGCTGCAGGAATGCAAAGAAAGTAGGGGATGCCAGCAAAGGTTTGCAGGGCATAGACCGTGTAAGCACCCAACATGATGAACTCACCATGCGCCATGTTGATCACACCGGCTGTGCCATAAATGATGGTCAGGCCGAGGGCCGCCACGAAAAAGATGCTGGCGATGCTCAGTCCGAGAATGAGTGCATTGGCAAACGCGATAGACGAGAAATCCATCTCGTGACCCCCAAGTTGTCAAAAATGCAGAGAAGATTGTGGTGTGGCGGGGTGATCCCGCCACACTGGTTTGGTCTTAGATGACGTCGACGCGCACCGATCCATCCGGCGCGACAAGGCCGTTGGACATGCACTTGCCGGCATCGGAGTAGATCGAGAACGGATCAGGTGCGACGTGCTCGTCGGCCTGCTTGACGATCTCAAAGCTGCCGTCGGCCTTGCAGCGACCGATTTTGGGAACGAGCCAGGTGTTGAAGTTATCCTCATCGACCCATGTTTCGCCCTCGGGCGATATGTCCGCACTCAGCTTCACACCTGCGCAGGCCTCGCGCACGCGGGCCGATGTAACTTCGCTAAACCCATGTTCTGAAATGGCTTTTTCCATTGCCGCCTTGAACACGTATGCGGAGTTGTACGTCTCGGCCATGTTGTAGTGGGTCGCACCATTCTTGCCGTAGGGGCTGGACAGGAAGCCTTCGACAAACTTTTCGTTGGTCGGGTTTTCCAGAGCCTGAAAGTAAGGCGCGGACAGGAAGTGCCCCGCACCGAATTCGGCACCCATCGCCTTGGTTTCGATCTCCCCGGTTGTCAGCGAAGCAATCGGCATGTCTTCTGCCGAGAACCCGGCCTGTTTGAACTGGCGGTGGAAGGCGATGTCAGACGCGCCCACAACCGTAGAGAAGATGAAGTCAGGCTGCGCTTCGCGGATCTTGTTTAGGACCGGGCCAAACTCCGAATCGCCCAGCGGGATGTATTCTTCGCCCAAAAGCTCACCACCGGCATTTTCCAGCCAGATTTTCGCGTTCTTATTGGATTCCTTGGGCCACACATAGTTTGAGCCGACAAAGAAGACCTTCTTGCCAAAGTTCTCAACCATGTAGGGGATAAGGTCTTTGGAGTGCTGGTTCGCCAACGGCCCCGTGCACACGGTGTTTTGCGTGCATTCGGCACCTTCATAGCAGGTCGGATAGAACAGCAGGTTGTCGCGCTGCATCACGATGGGAAGAATCGCCTTACGGCTGGCGGATGTATAGCAGCCAAAGATCGAAATGACCCGGTCCCGCAGGATCAGTTCACGTGCCTTTTCGGAATAGACGCTGAAGTCCGACTTGGCGTCGATGATGACAGGCTCGATCGGCGAGCCTGCTATGCCGCCTGCTGCGTTGATCTCATCGATTGCATATTGCATGACCAGCGTTGAGTCTTCTTCCGGGACGGCCAGACCACCGGTGAGCGAGAAGAGTACACCAACCTTGATCGGTTCCCCTTCGGTCAGGGTCGCACCCCAGGCCGAACGCGATTGTGGGATCCAGACACCTGGCGCTGCAAGGGCGCCAGCCACTGCCGAGTTCTTCAAAAAGTTACGTCTGCTGAGTTTCATTGATCTTCCTTTCGTTGGACGTTTCGGTGATCTGCCGGTTTTGAGTTCCGGCACGTTTCTTCATCATCATTGGCAAATGGTGTATTTCGCCGTCAAGTAACAATAAGAAAAAATTATTCCTTTAATGAATAATATAAGCACGAACATAGGTGCCCCAGGGAACAGACTGAATTCGCGAAAAATTGGTTAAAAAATTAGCGGTTGGTTAACTATATTGGGCTGAATTTGATGGCGTGATACCGGGCCTCCTTGGGTTGGATGGGCTGATTCTCTGTGTGGCAGGTCGTGGTGCCGTTCAGGCCTGCTTTTAGGTATGCGAAACGCTGCTGCGATGCGTGTGCCTGCGGTAAAATAGTGCTGTTCCGGGTCATCGCGTCATCCGAAGGTAAAAGGCCGACAGCTTGGCTGGTAGGGTTGCGATGTCGGTGATCTGCACGCAGGTTTTGCGCCCAAAAATCTCGGTATGGCGTTGGCCGGCGTCGTTGCCGAGCGCGACGCAGATGGCGTCGATCCCTTGTGCGCGCATCCGCTGAACCGCCCTACGCGCATCTTCAACCAGATATTCGGGATCGGGCATGTCGATGTCCGAAGGTGCACCGTCCGTGACAAGCAGGACGATTTTGCGATAGCGCGACAGCCCGGCCAAATCGCTACAGGCATAGCGTAGGGCGGCGCCCATGCGCGTGGAATAGCCGGGGCGCAACCCGGACAGGGCTGACGCGGTTGTTTCGTCCAATGGCGTGTCAAACGTCTTGACCGGGACAACGCGCACATCGTGGCGACCCGCAGAGCTGAACGCCGTGATGGCAAGATCATCGCCAAGTTGTGCCATGGTGCTGGCAAGGATCGCTGCGGCATCGCGCTCCATGTCCAGAATGGTAAGGTCGGGCCTGGCCGGATCGGCTGTCGACTGCGACATGTCGAGCAACAGATGCACCGCGATTGACCGTGGCGGGGGGATGATGCTCTCGTAGACGTTCGGGTCTGGTTGACGGTTCGATCTGAGCGCGATCGCGGTGTCGATCGCCGCATCCAGGTCCAGTGTTTCGCCCTCAAGCCGTTGCTTGAGTTTGCGTCGCTTGCCGGTTTCGCTTGTTGCGACCGCCTTTTGAACGCGCGCCAAGGTGGCGCCGTGCCGGTCTTGCAACTGGTCCCAAAACCCCGGATCGCCGGGCACGGGATCATAGACGTTTACGCTGATCCAGTCATCGCGTTCGATCCCGTCGTGATAATCGTATTCCGGCAAGCTCGCCATCTTGCGCCCGGCCTCCGGGTCCGCCAACGTTGTCTTGACGGGCTCCAACACATCCGGCGTTTCAGGCTTTGCCTGCTCTTGTTTGCGATCTTGCGGTTTGTCGTCCGTTTCGGTCCGGCGCAGGTCGGCAAGAGGGGCTTCAAGCTCTTCTGAGGGCGGTGGCGTTTCGGGGTCCGCTGGCAGGTCCCAAAGACCCAGATTGTCATCGCGGTAGTCGGGCTGAACGATGTATCCGACGGCATCGAACTGCACGCGCGTTTGCCCCAGATCGTTGCCAAGAATGTTGCCGATCTGGCGCGAAATGGCCGGGTCATGCACGCGCCCCGCAGCGGCGTGGAACATCTCCACACCCTTTTTGACCCATCCGTGGGTTGGGTGAAATTCCGGATCGATCAAGGCGCGCGCGAGCCCGGCGAACAGGTTTTGGGCGGTGGGCACCCCGTCGTGTTGCGCTGTGTGAAAGGGACACCACAAACGATGAAGGCCTGGCATGTCCCGCATGGCGAGGGTTTCCACCCGCGCATCTTCGATCAGGGACACGACGGCGACTTGCAAGGGCTTGAGTTGGCCCAGTTTGAATTGCGCGCCACCATATGTTTTATGCGCGCCGACATGGGCGATGGAGGCGCGGTAGAGCTGTTGTTCCTGTCCGCGAAACCCTGAAAAGGCCGACGGCATCTGGATCAAGCCGCCCGAAAAACTCGTCCGCCGCACGGGGCCGCCATTTGGACCCTTGGACCCTGCTTCGCGCAGCAGCGGGGGCTGGTGCCATAGGGCTGTGTAAAACGACTTCAAACCGCTCTCGAGGCTTGGGAAATTCGCTTCGCCCGCAAAGCGTTCAAGGCGCCGCTGCGCCTCGGGTGTTTCAAGTTGGAAATAGGCGATGGCCTGTGCGCCATTCTGCCCGGCGACGCGCAGCCCCGTTTGGACCCATACTCCAAGCGGGTCTAGTCCCAGCCGGTCAAACAGCATCTCACTGCGCGACAACAACGGCAGAACCGCCTTTGGGTGTTTGCGCAAAACAGTCGCGATCATCTCGCGCCACTGGCCAAATTTTTGCGGGCCCTTGAGTTTCAAAGCCATGATAGGGCAAAGGTCGAGAAAAGCCTCGGCCGTGCGCGGCCGGGCCTTGATCGCGATGCGCGAGGCATCCGTGGCCAGTGCGATGGCCTGATCGGGTCCAACTTGCGTGGCGACACGCGGCGCGGCCGAGGCGAAAGCGCGCAAGACGGCGGCCCCGTATCCAGCGCCCTCCAGACGGTCATAGGCGCGCAGATAGGTCTCTCGATGCGCACCCTCAAAGGCTTTGCGCAAGGCGGGCGATAGGCCCTCTGATCTGATCCAGTCAGATACAAGCATCGACAGCCGCCGTAAGGGTTGAGCGCATTTCAGGATCGTCTGTGATGGGAATGATCAGTGCGAATTCGCAGGCGGTGGCGATCGGGAGACCCGCAGACATCAACCGGCCCGCATGGATCAGCATCCGGGTCGAGGCACCCTCATCCAGACCCTTGCCCCGCAGGTAGCGGCTTTTGCCTGCGATCTTGGTCAGGCGCTCTGCGTCTTGGCGGTTCAGTCCGGCTTCGGAGGCGACGATAACGGCTTCGATCTGTGCAATGGGATAGTCGAAATCCAGCGCGCAAAACCGTTGTTTGGTGGATTCCTTGAGGTCTTTCAGCACACTTTGGTAGCCGGGGTTGTAAGAGATCACCAATTGAAAGTCGGGATGTGCCTTGACCAGTTCTCCCTTCTTTTCCAGCGGCAGAATACGGCGATCATCGGTCAGCGCATGAATGATTACAGTGGTGTCTTGGCGCGCCTCGACGATCTCGTCCAGATAACAGATCCCACCCTCGCGCACCGCTTTGGTCAGGGGGCCGTCCTGCCAATAGGTGCCGTCCGACCCCAAAAGGTAACGTCCGACGAAATCAGAGGCGGTCATGTCTTCGTGACAGGCGATGGTGACCAGAGGTTTGCCCAGTTTCCATGCCATATGTTCGACAAACCGCGTCTTGCCGCAGCCCGTAGGCCCTTTCAGCATGACCGGCAAACGCGCCTCATAGGCCGCCGTGTAAAGGGCGATTTCGTTGGCACTTGGGTAATACTTGGGTTCTTCGCTGAGGCGGTGGTTGTCGAGTGACATGCGTTTTCCATCAATGCATTGACCGGCGGACTGTCCGCCGGCCAGACTGTCGCTTATCGATGCGGTTCGGTGGTTTTCTCGTTTGGCAGTCCGTCAATCGGGCACTCATCGGTCCCGATGGTGCTGCGGGTCATCGCTTCGACCATTTCGCGGGTGCCTTCGGGGTCTTCGACCCATTTGCGGTAGAAGTCATAGGGCATCTCGGCAGTGCCCTTGTCGCCGTCGCCCGAATTCATCATGCCGGTGTAGCCACGGTGCACGAGTTTGAAGAGGTGGTTGTTGGATTGCATCGTCCGGCGTGCCTCGCGGATGGCCGAAACGGAAAGCGGCGCGTATTGAATGCCCATTTCCTCGGTGCCGCATTCGCCCAGCGTGCGCCCGTCAAATCCGCAAATCGTGGAGTGGCCAAAGAAGGTGTACACCCCGTCGAACCCGGTGGCATTGGCCACGGCTACGTAGGTGTTGTTGGCCCATGCCATGGCCTTGGCCATGGTGATTTGCTGCTCCTTGGCGGGGTACATATAGCCCTGACAGCGGATGATCAGTTCGGCCCCCTTCATCGCGCAGTCGCGCCAGATTTCGGGGTAGTTGCCGTCATCGCAGATGATCAGCGAGATCTTCATGCCCTTGGGGCCGTCGCTGACATAGGTGCAGTTGCCGGGATACCAGCCTTCAATGGGGACCCAAGGCATAATCTTGCGGTATTTCTGAACGATCTCGCCCTTGTTGTTCATCAGAATCAATGTGTTGTAGGGCGCTTTGTTCGGGTGGTCCTCATGCCGTTCGCCGGTCAGGGAAAACACGCCCCAGACGTCTGCCGCAATGCAGGCTTCGGCAAAGATGGCCGTTTCCTCGCCGGGGATGGACGCGGCGGTTTCATACATCTCCGTTTCGTTGTACATGATGCCTTGGGTGAAATATTCGGGGAAGATCACCAGATCCATGCCGGGAAGGCCGCGCTTCATGCCTTTGAGCATTTTCGCGATATTGTAACAGTTTTCGATGACCTCGGCCTTGGTGTGCAGGCTGGGCATTTTGTAGTTCACGACGGCCACGCCGACTGAGTCGTGGCTGCTTCCGATATCACCGTGATGCATTGTTTGTTCTCCTTTTGAGGGGTGCGTTCATTTTCGGCGCTCCGCGGGGGGGGCGCCGTCGAGCGTCGTGGCGCCCGCCCGCCACATCGATGTCAACGCCTTGGTCAGGGCGGCCCCGTCGGAGGCCAGAAATCGGATCAGCGCGATGGCTCGGTCTTCAAAAACCGACAGACCGGCGTAGAGTCCCGGCAGAGCCTCTGCGGCCTGAAGCATCTTGGGGCCGGCGCTAGTATCGCCGACGACGATCATCATGCCGGAACAGGGATAACCGCCCGTGCGGGCAGGCCAGTCGCTGCCTGCCAGCTCAAAGCGGTCGAGCAGCAGAGGCCCTTGGGGTCCCAGAATTTCAAGTTCGTTTTCAAGCCAGGCGAACGGGCGCGCGCGCCCTTCAGGGTCATGGCTCAGCTGCGCGTCTGAAAGCATTGCGTGGGCATCCTTGCCGATCCTTACGGTGATGCGGTTGCACAGTTTGGCGCCGGTCATCAGGATCGCAGGGTCGGGCAGATAGTCCAGCCGCGCACCGTCCGCGATGGTCAGGTTTACCGTTTGGCTCACCCCTGCGCGTCCGCGTGCATCATGTACGATTGTCGAGGCCTGTGTGGTCACATGCGCCTGCGCGCCCGCCTCTGTGGTGATGTCCAGCGATAGATCATCGCCCGAATACACACCACCCGAGGACGATTGCAGATACAGCGTCGCCATGCCCTCTGGATCACCGGGGTGATGAAAGGGCCGTGTGATGTGGAACGGATGCGGCGTGTGCTGACGCGCAAGGTGGGTGCGCCCGGCCAAAGCACGAAACTGAAGCTCTGCGCGCACCGGGCGTATGTCCAGACCTATCGCGCCCAGTGCATTCACGCCCGCACCTCGTGAAACAGCAGATCGCGTGCCAGCATGTTGACGATGTTGTCCACGCCCCGGACGCGGGCCCCCTTGCAACAGCAGCCAATGACCGGGGTGTCACCGCGTATCTGGGCGGCTTCCACCAGAATTTCAGCGGCGTCCACAAAGACATGCGGCGCAAGATCCAGTTTGTTGATGACCAGTAGATCGCTTTGCAAAATGCCGGGGCCGCGCTTGCGCGGGATGTCGTCGCCCTGGCCGACGTCAATGACGAACATCCACCAATCCACCAGATCAAGCGAGAACGTGGAGGCCAGATTGTCACCGCCCGATTCAATGAGGATCAGGTCAAGCTCGGGAAACCGGGCCTCAAGATCATCAGCCGCGGCGATGTTGAGCGTGGGGTCTTCCCGGATCACAGTGTGGGGACAGGCACCCGCCTCGACGGCCGAAACACGTTCTGGATCGATGAGGCCCCCGGCCTGGAGGCGGCGCGCGTCTTCCTTGGTCACCAGATCATTTGTGACCACGGCGAGTTCGATGCCACGCGCCTTGAACACCGGTATCATCGCTTCGATCAGCGCCGTTTTACCAGACCCGACCGGTCCGCCAATTCCAACGCGGGCGGGGCCCGGCGTGCTGCGTTTGGCGAGGGGGATAAACTGGTTCATCGCAACATGTACCTTTGTGTCAGAGGCAGTTTTTGGGCTGGCTCACAGGTGGCCAGTTCGCCGTCGACAAAGACCTCGAACGTAGCTGAATCCACGGTAATGTCGGGACAGGCATCGTTGAGAAACATGTCGGATTTGCGCAAGGAGCGGGTGCCATGGGCGGGCAACAGTTGCTTGGTCAAGCCAAGCCGTTCCGAAACGCCGCCGTCGATGGCGCGCGGGTTCACGAAACATGCGCCACAGGCTTGCGCCGCCTTGCCAAACGATCCCCATTGCGGGCGCATGATCAGTGGCTCGCAGGTCATCAGCGATGCCGCACTGTCGCCCATGGCGCCCCAGGCTATGAAACCGCCCTTGACCACCAGTTCCGGCTTTATGCCGAAGTAGCCCGGCTTCCACAGCACGATGTCGGCCATTTTGCCCGGCTCAAGCGAGCCGATGTGGTCGGCAATCCCAAAGGATTTTGCCGCATTGATCGTGTACTTGGCGATGTAGCGTTTGATCCGTGCGTTGTCGCTTTTGGCCAGTGTCTCCTCTGGCAGACGCCCGCGCTGCACGCGCATCTTGGATGCCAGTTGCCATGTGCGCGTGATCACCTCGTGGATGCGGCCCATGCCCTGGCTGTCAGATCCCAGCATCGAGATCGCGCCGATGTCGTGCAGCACGTCTTCTGCGGCGATGGTCTGCGCGCGAATGCGGCTTTCGGCAAAGGCCACGTCTTCGGGGATCGATGGGTTGAGGTGGTGGCACACCATCGTCATGTCGAGATGTTCATCGAAGGTGTTGATGGTAAACGGATTGGTCGGGTTGGTGGATGAGGGAAGGCAGTTTGACAGGCCTGCTACCGTGATGATGTCAGGCGCGTGACCGCCGCCCGCACCCTCCGTATGGTACATATGGATCGTGCGATCCCCGATGGCCGCGAGCGTGTCTTCGACAAAGCCGCTTTCATTCAGCGTGTCGGTGTGAATCTGGACTTGAAAATCCAACTCATCCGCGACTGTCAGACAGGCATCGATGGCGGCAGGCATGGAACCCCAGTCCTCGTGGATCTTCAGCCCGAGACAGCCGTTTTCGATCTGTTCGACCATGGCGTCTGGTTCATGGGCATTGCCGCGCCCCAGAAAGCCGAAATTCATCGGCCAGTGTTCGGCGGCTTGCAGCATCTTGCCGGTGTTGAACACACCGCCGCAATCGATTCCAACCGTAATCGGTCCTAACGAGCCGCCCAGCATAGTCGTGATCCCGGACGAGATCGCGTGTTCTACCAGTTGTGCGCTGTCGAAATGGACATGAACGTCGATGGCGCCTGCAGTGGCAATCATCCCTTCGGCATCGCGCACGGTCGTGCCAGCACCGACGATCAGGCGCGAGTCCACACCATCCATCGTGGCCGGGTTGCCCGCCTTGCCGATGGCGACGATCTTGCCGTCCTTGATGCCGATATCGCCTTTGACGATCCCCGCCACGGCGTCGATCACCACCACGTTGCAGATCAGCATATCCAGCGATCCGCCCGCGCTGGTCACGCCCACGGCCATGCCCAACCCATCGCGCAGGGTTTTGCCGCCACCATGCAGGCATTCATCGCCGTAATGAGTAAAGTCGTGCTCGATCTCGGCCCAAAGCTCGGTATCTCCAAGGCGGATCATGTCGCCCGTAGTGGGACCGAACATTGCGGCGTATTCTGAACGCGTCATAGTAACCATGATCAGGCCCCTTTGAATCCGGCAGCCTGAGCGCGTTTGATCGCCTCTGCCTTGTTGGTTTCGTTGACAACACCGTTGGTGAGGTTGTTGAGGCCGGACAGGCGCTTCTCACCGCCGAAGGTGCACAGAGTGACCTCTTTTTCCTGACCCGGTTCGAAACGCACAGCGGTGCCCGCCGGAATATCAAGGCGGAAGCCGAATGCGGCGGCGCGGTCCATATCAAGCGCCTTGTTGGCTTCGAAAAAGTGGTAGTGGCTGCCGATCTGGATGGGACGGTCGCCGGCGTTGCGAACCGTCATCGTGATGGTGCTGCGCCCGGCATTCAGCTCGATGTCACCCTCTGCGACGCGGAACTCGCCGGGACGGGGGGAGGTGCCCTCGACAGGGGTATCACCGGGTCGTATCGGATCATGGACCGTGACCAGCTTGGTGCCGTCGGGAAACACGGCCTCGATCTGTATCATAGGCATCAGATCGTCCACGCCCGGCATGACGTCATCCGTCGTCAAGATGGTCGATCCAAAGCTGATCAGGTCGGCCACGCTATGCCCGTCGCGGGCGCCTTCAAGGATTTCGTCGCAAATGAGGGCAATCGCCTCTGGGACATTCAACGTGCGCCCGCGCGCACGGCGTTTGCGCGCCAGCTCTGCTGTCGTGAAAATGGTCAGTCGTTCCAGTTCGGTCGGTGTCAGTAGCATTCGAATTCCTTGGTCTTTCAGGTGGCAAAAAGGCTGGCATGGGCAGTTGCGCGGCGCACTGCGGCGATCTCTGACAGGGGTGAAAAGCTGCCTGCCTGCGTCGGGCAGGGGCTGTTCAGACCGGCCGCCATATGCGGGGCGGTTTGGGCAAGAAGGGATTGCGCTTCGATCGCGCCAAGACAGCCCAGACGCACAGCGGCCGATACAAAGGCCATCACGGCTGCGTTCAGCGCGCCGGCTTCCATGTGCGGGGTCGAAAGCTCCAGTCCAGCTGACACCACGGCTTGCACCACAGGCTCGTAGCCAGCAGTGCTGATGCGGCCTGCCTTGGCAATCGCGGTCTCATATTCGGCCACATGCGGGGTGGCGATGCAGCTGTGCACGGACAACATCGCGCGTCCGATCCTGCGCGATGCATCGGCCAGCCTGTCTGAGGTGTTCTGCAAATGACACCGCGTATCGATGTCGAGCAGGCGTTCAGTGTCTTCGGCCGCATCCCGGGCCTCTGCCAGAAAGGGGCGGTCGAAACTGAACCAGCGTGGCATGATTTGCTGTGTCAAAATGCGGTGAACGTCTGCGGCGTCACGCACGTGCCCCTCGTTCTTGAGGGTTTCCAGGCCGGACGAGAACGCAAACGCACCGGACGGAAAAGCGCTGTCGGTCGTCTGCAGCAGCCTGAGAAGCGCGACCGCATCATTCATTGCACATCGTTCTCGTCGGATGGGTCCCGGCGGATGTCGCCCGCCGTCAACATGGGCTCCAGCCTGTCGAGATACACACGCTCTTCGGTCTCGACCGCAATCAAAAGCACGGCACCCTCAAAGCGGACACGCCAGTGCAGGTTGCCTGCAAAGTACCCCAGCTTCAGCGCGGTCGCGGCGCCATGGACCACAAAGCGCAACCACTCTTCGGTTTCCACACGCACCACGAGGGCCGCAGTTTCGTCAATGGCCAGAACTGCACCATCGAACAACTGCTGGTCACGTGGCAGCGCGATCGCGATCTCACGCCCTGCATCCGTGATACCTCTGAACCGTCGCCGCGCGAGGTCCGTTCTGGACAAGCGCAAATGATCAACCGCATGCGCGTGGTCAAGCCGGTGCAACCGATCACGGATACCCTCCTGATCAGCGGGCCCGATAATGTCTGAGATAACGTTCATGCCATTTGGACACGTCTGGAGACGCACCTGCGGCGCAGATGTTGAAACATTGGACTACTCCTGCGGTGAGACAGCACACAGCAGGGCCAAAGGTCGACGCCACATGGTGTAGGTTTACCTTTGAGGCTGTATCGTGCCGTCTACATGATCGCTTTGCGCATCATCAGATACCAAAGCGTATTTCGTGGTGTGTTGTGGTGGACACGGCTACCATGCACTGACGATGACGTCTGTTCAGACTTATTAGTCATGCATTTGATTGGCCCGGATGCAGCATTGCACCCGCCGTTCGTGCGCACACTGGTTGGTAGAACGCAGTGCGCTTGGCCTCTTCAGGACTGCCAAGCGTCTATGGTTGGCAGCCTCTCAAGATGATACATCCTTTCCTTTGACTGACAACAGTTCGCTTGCGTTGATAACCGCTTGTGCCATGTCATAGATCGAAATTCGCTTCGCCATTGCCTGTTCTCTAAGCACTTTATGCGCGTCAAGCTCGGTCAAACCGTGCATTTCCATGTAAATCGACTTGGCTTGGGCAACGATCTTGTGGCCAGTGATTCTCTGTTCCAGCTTTGCAATATGCTCTTTGTCGGCGATCTGTTTCTGCCAGATCGCGCGTGCAACGACCAGATTGGTCAGCACACCAAAGCTCTTGACCGGTTTAGATGTGGCCGCCGTGGCATTCACGTCCAACAACAGTTCCAGCATCGCTGGATTTTCGTAGTTCACGACGCCGATGATTGTCGGCCCGGGGTGTTCAACCTGTTTCAGCATGGCCTTAATTTCGTCCTGATGATCAAAGAACAGCCCGACAAAGGCCACATCGAACTTCGACGGCAGCGTTTCCGGGGGCGGCCAGATCAAAGCGTTTCGGCATCCGATCCGCCCCAGTTGTTCAAGGATCATTTTCCCGTCCTCGTCGGGCGGATGGACAACGGCGACAAGGATGTCGCGCAGATTTTTCAAACGAAAACGAGGCATTACCGGTCCGTCTCTTTCAAATCTGCATATGGAATGTCGTCGGGATCATCTAGCTGCATCAGATAGGGCGATGGGATCACTGGCGCCGAGGCTTCGCGCACGATTTCAAATTCGCCTTCTGCGTTGACGATGGCGACACGTGGCCAGAGCAGGGTATGGTTTGTCTTGGCGTCGATACGTACCATGCCTTGAGGCGCATCAAACAGAACCGTTGGCAGAATGCGCATCAGTGGTTCGCGCTCTGTGGTTCCGATCTGTTTTACGGCTTCGGCAAACAGTTTGACCTGAAAATACGCCGCTTCGGATTCTGCACAAAGCGGCGTATCCGCGCCGAAACGTTCGCGAAAGCGGGACACGAAACGGCGGTTCGCGTCGTTTTGGATGACACTGAAATAGGGCGCGACCTTGACGTTGCCTTCGGCGGCATCTTTGCCGATGGCGGCCATCTCAAGCTCGCCTGCCGTGACCGAACAGATCGGAGACTGGGTTCTGTCGAACCCGGCCTTGTCGTAGGCCTTGTAGAAATCGACGGCCCCTTCTCCCACCATCGTGGAAAACACGATGACGGGGCCGCTTTGCTTGATCCGGGAAATGACATCGTCGATGTCTCTTTTCGTTATCGCCAGCGGAACATAAACTTCGTCCACGACTTCTGCACCGCGATTAGATAGAAGATCGCGCATCAAGCTATTGATTTCGTATGGAAATACGTAGTTTGACCCGACAAAGAAGTACCGACTTCCATAGTTTTGCGCCATGAAGTCGGCCAGCCATTTGGCGTTCTGGTTGGGCGCCGCACCCGAATAGATGCACCCGTTTGCGTATTCGAAGCCCTCGTAGTGCGTGGGGTAGAACAGCATTGATTTATGGTCACTGACAGTCGGAAGAACGGCCTTGCGACAGGACGACATATAGCAGCCAAACAAGGCTTCGACCATGTCTTCCACGATCAGGCGTTCAGCCTCTGCCCGAAATTCAGCGGGGTTGGAACTTGTGTCATTGCCCGAGAACAGAAGCTCTTCACCCAACAGCCCGCCACTCTGGTTGATCTCTTCGATCGCCAGCAATGCTGCGTTGCGTTGATTGGTTTCGACCGCCGAGGTGACGCCGGTACTTGAGTAGAGAAAGCCGATCCTGACCGGTGTTTTTCTGGGACCCATCTTGCAATCCTGTAAAAATGTCACCCGCCAGTTGCACCAGCAAGCATGAAAGGCCTCAGCGCATCTTGTTCTGGCGATCGACGCACGCACAATACGCCTGATACCCAAAACGGACCACTGGGCGTCATTGCATTTGCGCTGTGGTGATTAAATGGGCGAAGGCGGTACTATTTGCTCAATTCAGGCTCGGATGAGGCGGGAAAAGCCATACTGCAAAGAATTTCTGTTTTTTAGACTGGTCGCTTCGTGAGTCGTCAGGCCATATGAGTTCAGATCGGACCAAACGCTGGTGGCGCGTTTCTTGATCCTGCTCTCATCTTTTTGTCTGAACGGGGCCAATATGACTGTCACCGACTTCCTCCATGACCCGGCACATGCCGAGATGCTTGACCTGCTTGCGGTGTTTTCGCGCTTTGGCGCGACGCCTGAGGGCGGCGTCTCCCGGCTTGCCTGCGACCCTGACGAAGGGCTCGCGCGCGCCTGTTTTATAAAGTGGCTGACCCGGAACGGCTTTGAGGTTCGCATCGATCAGATTGGCAATATCTTCGGACTGGTGGATTTTGGTGTCGGTGATCCGGATCTTGCATTCTTCTGCGGATCACACCTCGATAGTCAGCCTGATGGTGGCCGATTTGACGGTGCGCTGGGCGTTATCACGGCCATGGTGGCAGCTAAGGCACTGAAGGGCGATGTGGAACGGGGCGATCTGGTGCCGGCCTATCGCCATCTTGTCGTCGTCTCTTGGACCAATGAAGAGGGCGCCCGGTTCCAACCAAGCCTGCTGGGCAGCGGCGTGTTTTGCGCAGCAATACCGCCGGACGAAGCTTTGGCCATCAGGGACGCGGCTGGTATTTCGGTGAAAAGCGCGCTGTCTGACATCAGATGTCTTGGGACAGACATGATCCCTAGACCGGGCTATTACTTTGAGCTTCATATCGAACAGGGCACACGGCTTGAGACGACTGGGACCAGTATCGGTATCGTCGAAAGGTGCTGGGGTGCGGTCAAGCTGCGGGTCTGTGTTCACGGACGAGCGGATCATACAGGCCCCACGCCCATGAACGTGCGCAAAGATGCGCTGTTGGCGGCCTCTCATCTTGTCGTTTCGGTCAATGCCCTGTCCAAAGCGTCAGCGTCCGAACTTTATTCATCTGTAGGCCGCATGGAGATCGCGCCCAACTCTCCAAACACCATTGCCGAGACTGTCAGGCTGTGGATTGAATTGCGCAGCCCTGATCAGGTCGCGCTACAAGCTGCGTCGCAGGATCTGAAGGAAGAGATCGCGCGTCTGCCCGAGGTTGTAGGCTGTGCCATTGACATCGAAACTGAAGGCCAGCGGCATGTCACCGACTTTGATCCCAATGGGTGTGACACGGTTGACGCGGCCGCATCTCGCGCGGGGCTGAAAACCATGCGACTGTCTACGATTGCAGGCCATGACGCAATCAACCTGCAAACCATTTGCCCGTCGTCACTGATCTTTGTCCCATCAAGAGATGGGATCAGCCACGCACCGGACGAGTTCACTTCGGACGCAGATGTCATTGCCGGATACGAAGCAAGCCGCGCGGCTATCGCGGCATTGCTCACCACGCGGCCAAAAGGAAATCAGTACACAAGGAGGGCGCAATAATGAGTTCAAGCAGGCAAGACGCAGCACTGCGCTGTGCGACGGCGCATTTGGGTCACGCCCCGGCAACATTCGAAAATCCTCTGACCGTTCTGGCATCACCTGCCTGGCGCGGCGTCGAAGGCGACATTTGGCGTGCATCTACCGGGGCAGGGTCGGTCATTCTGAAACATTATCACCCGGACACAGCGTTCTATGCCGACACGGCGACGTCCATGGCGGCTGCAAAGATGGCGGGCACCGCCGGACTTGGACCGACGGTGATCGACACATGGGGGACGGATGGGATCATCGCCTTTGAGGACCTCGCACTGCCATGGCGCTCTGGCGGGTTGCAGGATGTCGTCAACCCGCGCCTGCGCGCCAACGTGATCGCCGCAAAGCAGAGGTTTCACGGCCTCGCACACCTTGGAAAACCGGTGTGCATCTTTGATGAGATCGACACCTTCGTTTCCATGGTGCGCAAGGGCGGGATGCCAATCCACAGGGATATGGAGGTCTTTGCCAGTTTCTTTGCGGATGCAAGACGCAAGATTGACAGTCTGGGCAAGGACAGGGTGCCGTGTCACCGGGATGGCAACACGGCCAACTATATGGTGGGCGCGGGGGATCAGATCAGGTTGATCGACTTCGATCTCGCCGGTGACGCAGACCCGTTCGAGGATGTGGGCTGTCACCTTGTAGAGTTTTTCGAAAACGATCTGGATGCGCGTGCAGGCTTTGAAGAGTGGCACGGGTCTTTTGATGAGGGGCTGTTCCAGCGCGCCATGCTGTTCGGTCTGGCGGATGACATGCGTTGGGGGCTGATCGGCGCGCTGATGGGCGCACGCTCCGCGCGCAGCAGCCTGGAGTTTTCCAAGTATTCCGCCTGGCGTTTACTGCGTCTCGAAGCGCGCCTCAAAACCTCGGATGCCCATGATCGCATCCGGATTGCAGCCTAGGAGTTTGATATGTCGGGCACGCTGGAAGACCAACTTCGCGCCGCGGTGAACTCGGTTCCCGGTTGGACGTGGGACGAGGTTGACGTCGCACCTCTGGACGGAGGGGTGACCAATGCCAATTTCGTGGCCATCAAGGACGGCAAAAAGCACTTCATGAAGGTGTACGGGCCCGGGACCGAAAGCTTTATCAATCGTGACGCGTCCCATGACGCGACCCTTCAGGCACATGCGATGGGCATTGGCCCAAAGGTGCTTCACTTCGACAAGGAAACCGGGCTGGAAGTTGCAGAATTCCTCGAAGGGTATCGCGCGTCGACCAATGCGGACTATGCGCACAAAACCTACCTTGAGCACGTGGTGGGATTGTACAAGGTATTCCACTCCGCACGACCGCTTTCAGATACCAAGACCTGTTTTGACATGATCGATGAACACATCGAACAGGGCCGGGTGCTTGGATCCATCTACCCAGTCGATATCGACTGGTTGCTTAAGCAATATGCCAAGGCCAAGTCTGCGTTCCTGGCGGCTGGCCTTGATCTTGTCCCATGCCACAATGACCCGATGCCGGGCAATTTCATGGTGGCCCTGAAGGACGATGTGGTCACAGACATGAAGATGATCGATTTCGAATATGCTTCCAACAACGAACGCGCCTATGAGCTGGGCATGTTCCTTGGTGAAATGTTCATTGACGAAACAACATCTCTTGAGATGGTTGAACTGTATTACGGCCATGTCAGCGCAGACATCGTCGCCCGGGTCAGCGTGGGGCGAGCCTTGGCTGATATGAAGTGGGGGTCGTGGGCGGTCCAGCAACGCCGGTTGCAAAGCTGGGATTTCGACTATCAGAAATATGGTATCTGGAAATATGCACGGGCGCGGATGGTGTTCAACGATCCTAGATGGGACGATTGGCTGCGCGCGTTGTAATGACTGTTCCTTTGGTCTCTCAGGACTTCTGCTGCGGGTAGCAGATGACGGATAGATAGCGGATCGGAAACTCGACCAGCCGGTCGGGGCCATGCGGAGCATCCGCATCGAAAAACAGGGTGTCGCCGGGGGCAAGCGCG
>JBGCEG010000002.1:0-89808 GCA_045106135.1 Roseobacter sp.
GCAGGCAAGCTGGCCAGTTGAGCACAACACCCCCGGACCTGACGCAAATTACCGCACGCAACGATGGGGTGTTCCCTGTGGCAGCAGTCCTTTCCGAAATTGACGGTTACGCCAAAGACTCGCATCCCGAACGTACCATGCCCGAGTTTGGTGCTTCGTTGACGGGTGACACCGTGCCAGTCGACGTCGAAGGCACTTTGACACCAACGCCCCGTCCGCTGGCTGCGATCTTGGTGTATCTGGAATCGATCCAACAAGAGTGATCAGCCGCATATCCCGTTCAGTTCGACGCCATCCCACGGCATCCGGACAGAATAGGCGCGCGACTGCGGCAAGGGTGCGACCGGCATGGCCTGCGATATCAACGCATGCAAACGCTGTGTGCGTGGCGCTTGGGGTGCAAGCGCGCGACAGCACACGAACTCTTCCACGATTGCGCCCTGTTGCTCGTAGCCGAAGGCACCAAATTGCGGGGTACCGTCGATTTCAAACAGATAAGGGTCATCGGAGCGTTGGTGCTCCGTTGCCGCGCGCCACGGCGAGTACCCGGTCTGCGCACGGTTTTGCCATTGCCAGATATGCGTGACCTCATGCGCGAATAGCATCGCAGCAACCAAACCAATCTGATCGGGATATTCGGGCAGGTAGTCTTCAAGATACCAATCTTCGTCAAAGTATATCGTGTTGTAGACAGCCACGGCGGCGGGCTTCGTTGTCACAATCTCGGATGTAGAGGGTGGCAGAATCAACTCGCGGCATGTTGTGCGAGGGCGCACGGGGCGGCGAAACGTGACGGCGCGGGTCGGTGCGCCATCGACAAAGCGTACAGCGTTGGTGTCGAGCGTATCACCCATCAGCGTGCGGGCGTAGGCGATTTCGTTTTCGGTCATGGGGCGACCGCAGCCAGCGATCAAAAGGACGATCAAAAAAGCGCGCAATATCATGCGTTTGTCACCGCGCGAAGGTGGCAGTGGCGAGGGCCACGGGCTTGCCTGAGGGCTCTGCAATCAGGGTGCAGCGGGTGAAGATCATGGCGCGGCCTGCGCGCGTCACTTCGGCTTCGGCGCGGATGGCGTCGCCTGTGGCGGGGCGCAGGAACTGGGTGTCGAGCGTGACGGTGCCCACGGGGGCGATTTCGTCCATCTGGCCAAGGCAGGCAAAGACCATGGCCGTATCAGCCAGGGCGGCCAGTGCCTGCCCCGAGACAATGTTGCCTGCCCGGTTGATGTAGTCGCGGATCGGAATGGTCATGGTGCAGCCATCCGGGCCCATCGCGCTGATCTCGGGCTTCAGATCCTGTATCCATCCGGCGAAGTGCTGGGCGAGAAATGCGTTGGCGTCGGCGGGTGTCATATGTGTCCTTCGTGGCTGGTTCCAGTCAGCTTAGGGGAGGAGACTTGCCATGTTAAGGGACAGATTGACCCAGATCAGTTTACTTGTCGCGCGGGTCTGTCATGATAGGCGCGGGGCAGGCAGAGGAGACATGATATGACAAGGCTTTTCAACGGTTTGGCAGTTCTGGTGGTGAGCGCCAGTGCCGCTATGGCACAGGACGTGGATGTGGGCGCCGGGCTTTACGACCAGCACTGCGCGGTCTGCCATGGCGCGGATGCTATGGGGAACGGTCCGCTGGCACCGGCGCTGCAATTGCAACCGTCAAATCTGGTGGAGTTGACCGCGCGGCATGATGGAGCGTTTCCTTTGCTGCGGGTGATCAACCGGATCGACGGAACGGACCCGCTGGTCAGCCACGGATCGCCGATGCCGATCTATGGCCCGTTCTTTGAAGGGGTGCAGGGTGTCGCGTTGAAGGCGGACAGCGGGCAACCCGTCATGGTCAGCCAACCGGTCGCTGATCTGGTGGAATACCTGCGGTCGATCCAGCCCTGAGGGGCGCTGGGCGACCTCTTAACCGGTCGCGCGCGCAACGGCGGGTGGGCGTTTTGGGGCCCCGTCCTAAGCGGGCGCGCTTTCCCTTGGTTTTATGGGGACTCCGGTATCGGTATCACATCGGTCTGGCGTCGGTATCGCGTCGGTGTGGATGGCGGTGTTCGGGTGTGCGGGACATGGATGTTGAGGGATTGGTAGGGAAGGTGTCGGGTCTGTGATGGGGGCGCGCGGTGTAGGGCGTGGGCGCCTTGGGCCAAAGGGCGAGGTCCAAACGATCCGGGGGCTGTTGGGGCCGCGAACGCCTTTTCGCATCTCTGACGCCGTGCTGTCGGGTGACGCCCATGCCGCGCATCGTCTGAGGCGGAGCGCCGGACGTCGCGGCCTTGTTTCGGAACGGATGTTCAGGGCGGCGCCTGTACGGGGCTCCGCCCGTTCAACAGGCGATCCTTCCACTGAAAGGACCGTTTATTCTGTTTCACCCTCGGGCTGTAGGCCGTCTTGCAAAGGCGCCAGTGGCGCGTTTGAGGCCGGAGGGATGCGGTAGCATCGAGGGGGCATGGAGTGCGCCCTCCCCGTGGGGGAGGGGGAGAACCGTCCTGGAAGCTGGCCGGGGGGCAGTTTCAGGTTCGAACGGGCGGAGCCCCTGACGTAGCGGCTGTTATGCAAAACAGGTGGACAGTCCCGCGCCCGACCTCGGGCCGGAGGGTGTCTCGCAAACTGTCCAGTGGACAGTTTGAACCCGGAGGGGGGCGTAAGCCCGGGGAGTACGTATGTGCGCCCTCCCCATGGGGGAGGTCGAGCGCGGCCCGATGAGGGGCCTCGGGCGTTTGACAAGAAGCTTGGAGATTAATTTTTGACAGCTTGAACTGACCGTATTGGCTATTCAGTTTCGCGAATCTCGAAAACCGATTTCCCTAGACGCAGCGGAAGGCTGAAGGAGAGCATGCCTAGTGCGATTGTTCGCATTAATAGTAACCAACGTTGCTCAACAATGTCGTTCCAAACAATACGAAGCTCATCAAATTCCAGAACTAAACGCTCATATTCACTCTTAAGAGCTCCGTACTCCAAAGCAAGATCCGTGTAGACCCCTGATCCAATCAGTTCTATCCGCGCACTTTCAAAAGCTGGGTTATCTATATCAAATTTAAAGAAAACTGAACTAAAATCCCCCGGCCTTTCAAGTGCGGCAGAAAGAGCTTCGGTCATTCCTGAGAACTCAATGACCTTTTTTGGATCAAAGGCTGCTTGTGACGGATCAAAATGAAATTCGTCCATTGAAAACGGACTTGCATTCGGGCGTTCCTCCTCCAGAAGCGTTACCAAGCTAAATGCGTCACTGTCCTTTGCAGTTTGCTCCTTTATCCCACCTACTGCGTCACACAAAAGCGCAAAATCGTCGGCATAGTAGGGAAGATGTCGGGGAAAAATGGCTTCACTACAATATTTTGCTGCAATCGCTACGGCGTCGCTGTGAGCATTTGAAATACTTGATTGAACCAAGACAATTGAGCGCTCAGTAGTGGCTACATTTGACAAAAATACTGAAACAATAAACGCAACAAGTGCACCTATGCCGCCCACAACGATCCACAACAGGTCGGCATAACGCCAAACCTTTTTTTCGTGAGTTTGATTTAGGAGAAATAGAGATAAAATTAACCCGATCGCAAAGGCTAGTACGAGAAACAATATTTGGTTATCGATTATCCAAATCACAGGTCAAACATCCAATCCCTCTGCCTCCACGAACTTAGCGTTCTCCTGAATATACTGGAACCGTAGCTCGGGTTTTTTGCCCATCAGACGCTCCACCAGATCGCCTGTCTCGCCTGGCATGTCCTCGTCAATCGACACGCGGATCAGCTTGCGGGTTTTGGGGTCCATCGTGGTCTCTTTGAGGTCCTTGGCGTCCATCTCTCCCAGACCCTTGAAGCGGCTGACGTCGATCTTGCCTTTGCCGCCGATGCCTTTCTCCAGCCACATGTCCTTTTCGGCCTCGTCCAGACAGTAGACGCGCTTGGCCCCTTGGGTCAGACGAAAGAGCGGCGGGCACGCCAGATACAGATGGCCTGCGTCGATCATCGGGCGCATCTGGGTAAAGAAAAATGTCATCAAGAGGGCCGCGATGTGCGCGCCGTCCACATCCGCGTCGGTCATGATGATGACCTTGTCATAGCGCAGATCGTCAAGGTTGAACTTGGTGCCCAAGCCCACGCCAAGCGCCTCGCACAGGTCCGAGATTTCGGCATTGGTCGTCAGTTTCGAAGAGGCCGCGCCCAGCACGTTGAGGATTTTGCCACGCAGGGGCAGCAGCGCCTGAAACTCGCGGTAGCGCGCGCCCTTGCCAGAGCCACCCGCGCTGTCGCCCTCGACGATGAACAGCTCCGTGCCTTCGCGGGATTTTGAGGTACAGTCCGTGAGCTTGCCGGGAAGGCGCAGTTTCTTGGTGGCGGATTTGCGGGCGGTTTCTTTCTCCTGACGGCGGCGCAGGCGTTCTTCGGCCCGCAGCACCAGAAAATCGAGGATCGCGCCTGCGGATTTGGTATCCGCCGCCAGCCAGTTGTCAAAGTGGTCGCGCACGGCCCCTTCGGTCATTTTGGCAGCAGCCTCGGTAGACAGGCGGTCCTTGGTCTGGCCCACAAACGCGGGGTCCGCGATAAAACATGACACCAGCGCGCAGCCACCGGAGGTGAGGTCCTCGCGCGTGATTTGCGTGGCCTTGCGGTTGTTTGATAACTCACCGTAGGCCTTGATGCCCTTGAGGATCGCGGCCCAGAAGCCTGCCACATGGGTGCCGCCCTCGGGCGTAGGCACGGTGTTGCAGTAGGACTGGATGAACCCATCGCGCGAGGGCGTCCAGTTGATGGCCCATTCGACCTTGCCCGCCTGCCCGAATTTCTCTTTGAAATCGACCGTCCCGGCAAAGGGTTTGTCGGCGTATGTGGTCGCTGTGCCAAGGGTTTCCGCCAGATAGTCGGACAGGCCACCGGGAAAGCGAAACGTCGCCTCAAGCGGGGTGTCCCCGTCGCTGATCGCGGATCTCCAGCGGATTTCGACCCCGGAAAACAGGTACGCCTTGGAGCGGATGGAGGTAAACAGCCGCGCAGGTTTGAACCGGTGCGCCCCGAAAATCTCAGGGTCCGCGTGGAAGGTGACGGTGGTGCCCCGGCGGTTGGGGGCCGCGCCGATTTGTTCAACCGGTCCCAGCGGCAGCCCGCGCGAGAAACGCTGTTCGTGCAGTTGCCGGTCGCGGGCAACCTGCACCACCATACTGTCCGAGAGCGCGTTGACGACCGATGCGCCGACCCCATGCAACCCGCCCGAGGTCTCATAGGCTTTGCCCGAGAATTTGCCGCCCGCGTGCAGGGTGCACAGGATCACCTCCAGCGCGGATTTGCCGCGAAACTTGGGGTGCGGGTCGATGGGGATGCCGCGCCCGTTGTCGCGGATTGTCACCGAGTAGTCCTCGTGCAGTTCCACCTCGATCCGGTTGGCGTGGCCTGCGACGGCCTCGTCCATGGAGTTGTCGAGCACCTCTGCCACAAGGTGGTGCAGCGCGCGTTCGTCGGTGCCGCCGATGTACATGCCGGGGCGTTGGCGCACAGGCTCCAGCCCTTCGAGCACTTCGATGGAGGTTGCGTCATACTCGGGGCTGTCTTCCGCAGAAAGAAGGTCGTCGGACATGGGTGCTCTGGCCTCTTTTGATTGATCGTTACTATGGCAGAACGGGTGGAACGGGGAAAGAGCCGAAGGGTTAACGTGCAGGCGGTTTGGTTGCCGCTCTTGGTCCGCTGCGGGCCCCTTTGATTTATATGATATACGTATCATCCAAACGAAAAATGCGACCCGGTCATGTCCCGGATCGCATTGTTTGTTTTGCAATCTGCCTTGAAGGCCCGAAGGCCCCGTTAAAGGGGCATAAGGTTTTCCATTGGCACCCCGTCGAGAAAGGCATCCACGCCCGCATGGGACGGCAGCGGAACATGCTCTGTCTCACCTGGCACAATGCCCGACTGATCGAGCGCAGAGGCGACTAGCCATCCGTGGTGCGGGGTGAAATCCCGGTGCGCGACGAGTAAATGCGTGTCGACCTGCGCAACCAGTGTCAGTGGAATGGCACCGTAAGGCGCAAACTTTCCGGTGCCATCGCGCATCTCACCCACTTCAGCGGCGGAGAGCACTGCCAGTTCAAGCTGGCGCGTTCCCAACAAGCTGGCCAACCGTTCAGGATGTGGCGCACGCGCGGCGCGGGCGGAGGCTTCGGGCAGCAAATGCTCCAGCACTTCGGCCAGTTGCAACGCGGTTGAATAGGTCCCGAGATCCTTGCGATGACTGCCGATCAGAAGGTTTTTCTGCCGGTAGACGATCCACTGGTTGTACATCGTGTGGGCATTGGCCGCTGGTGCTACCGCACCAGCCACCAGCCCTGCCAACATATGGCGACGGGTCAGTCTCATTCGTCAAAGACGCCCAGATTAAGCACCGCCGTGACCACATAGTTTGGCACATCCACCACCTGACCGATGCGCAGATCAACAGCGACAGAGGCCAGAATATAGGCCTGTTCGGGTGTCAGCCCGTGTTCGCGGGTGATGTAGTCGATCATCTGCAACAGCGCGTGGCGCGCGGCCAAAGTCAGATCCTCCGACAGGTTTTCAAGCGCTGCGATTTCTTCGCTGTCAATGTAGGTGTGCGTTGGCGGCACCTCGCCTGCCTGTTTCAGGGGCAGGCCGACGGTCTGATAGAACTTCGACGGCTCAATGTCCTTGATCTGGCTGCCGCCTTCCACATGGACGGATGGCACGTTAACCGCCTCGCCCTTGCGGATTTCGGTCACTACAGTCACAACCGCGCCGGTTTCAATGGCGGTGCCGCCGACCTCACCGTCGCCTTGGGCAAAGTGGACATCGCCCACAAAAAGACCGCAGCCGTCGGTAAAGCAGGGAAACAGCATGGTGGTGCCGATTTGCATTTGCTGCACGTCCATGTTGCCGCCGTTTTCACGCGGGGGCACGGTGCGCAGGCAGGCGTCCGCATGTGGGGCACCCGGTCCACAGACATCAGACGGCAGCGCGCCGATGGGTTGCGGCCCAAGGGCCACGCCCCCTGCGGCGGCCAGCGCTGCTTCACGTGCGCCCCAGGCTGTCACCTCTTCTTCACCCGGCAGAACACCGACGGAGCCCAGAAAGGCTTCATACGGGACCTTGATGCCGGGCATCTGGTCGGATTCCGCATGGGTTCGGGTCTGCCGCCAGTTCACGAGGTAGGGTTCGGTGAATATGTCGCGCAGAAAGCCAAAACCCGGTGCGATGACAGTATAGCCGTATTCATCGGGTTCGATGTCCACCAGCGTGACGGCCAGAACATCGCCGCGTTCCGCCCCTTCGATAAAGATGGGGCCGGTCATGGGGTGCACCAGATTGAGATCCACCGCGAGCACATCGTCAGCCACGGAATCGAGCGTCAGATCGGAATCCAGCGCGTCGCGAGAGTGGATGATGATGTGATCGCCGGGATTGGCACGGGCAACCGGTGCTATGGCAGGATGGTAGCGGTTGAAACAGTTCGGATCGTCCGCGCAGTGTTCGCCTTGCTTGTCGACGGTGACGATGGTTTTCCATGTCACATCGGTTGTATCCGCAGCGGCGCTGCTGGCTGCCAGCAGGGCAACGCCTAAAGCAGTTGTCAGGGTTTTGGTCACGCTCAACTCTCCTAATGCTTGAGTGTATAAAGGTGAGTTAATGCAACCTTAAGATAAGTCACTTTTTATTTACTTATGCCTAGATATCGGTAACCGCATAGAATTTTGCTCTGAAATGAGGCGCGCAGGCCCGTGATTCCGGGCTTTGAAAGACGAGAGCGGTCGTTGCAGCTATTGCGCGGTCAAGGAGGATGCGAGCGAGATAAGCTTGTCTTCACGTGCGGGTTTGCGGACCAGATTGACCGCATCGAACCGTTGGGCGAGCCTTCCCGCACTTCGGTAGCCGGACAGAAAGGCAAAGGGCAGTTTCATCTGCATCAGTAAATCCGCAAGGGGTTCACTGGTTTCTTGGCCGCCCAGATTGATGTCGAGCAGGGCCGCATCAGGGGGCGTTGCTTTGATGCCGGCCTTTGCTTCTGCGACCGAGTTGAATGGCCCCACGACTTCAAAGTTGTGCGCCTCAAGCAGTTCCACAAGTTCGTATGCAATCAGCATCTGGTCCTCGACGACCATGATTTTGGGTTTGCGCGTCATGGGGTCATGTCCTTTTGTGCGGATATGTCAGGGTGAAGCGCAAACCGTCGACTGCGTACTCAAGATCGGCTTTGCCGCTAAGCTCGCTGGGGAGGATTTGCGTTAACAAAAAACGCCCAAAACCCTTGCGCGTCACAGGGGTCGCAAGGGGGCTGTTCAGCTTTTCGCGCCATTCAATCTCGATTTGGGTGTCTGACGTTGAAGTGGTAAACGAAATCTCGCCACCCTTGTCCGACAGGGCGCCATATTTAAGCGCATTCGTCAAAAGCTCGTGCAGGGCCATCGAAAATGTCGGAACATGGTGCGCCTCAAGCAAGGTATCGGGGCCCTCGGTCGTGATCGGGGTTGTGTGCCCGCCGAACAGGTTGCCGACCTGTTCTTCAAGCAGGCGCTTCATCTCCAGAGGTTGCCAGTCATTGACGCGCAGCCAGTCGTGGGCATGCGCCAGAGAGTGCAACCTGTCCTTGAAGCCGTCGATAAAGGTGTCGAGGTCACTGTGCCCACGGCTTGACAGGGCCGCCAGTGAAATCACCGACGCGAGCGTGTTCTTGACCCGGTGTTCCAACTCATCGACGAGAACGATGGCGCGCGCCTCGGCAGTGCGCCGCTTTGTGACGTCCTGCATCGTGCCCACCAAACGGACCGGCGTGTTGCCTATAAATTTGCAGTCTGCTTTGGCATGGATCCAGCGCATCGGGCTGCCGTCGCGTGGCAAGATCCGATACTCGTGATCAAAATGCCGATGTCCGTTGGGGTCCAGCACGTCGAGGTACTTCTGTTCCACCAAGGCCCGGTCATCCGGGTGCGTCGTCGCCATGATTTCCGCATAGGTAAAGGTCTGGTCGCGCGGCATACCCCACAGTTCATGAACGCGGTCATCCCAGAACGCCCGATCCTGCTGCGGTTCGTATTCAAAAACACCCAGTTCGGACGCAAGCAAAGCGGCGGCCTGTCTGCGTTCCTTGTCGTCGTCAATATTGACGATGTCCTGAGCGGAAATTCTAATCCGGTGCGGCATGACTTACTCTTTGTCGGTTTTACCCGAGTGTTGGTCTTTCATGCGCACTGGGCGTAGTTAAGGCTGTTTAACACTCGGTCAACCCAGCAATCGCAACCTTAACGTGTATTGAAGTCAGTCGCCCGCCCCGAGGGTCTCAAAACGCAACCCTTTAGCGCTGCGTGGGGAAAACCCGGACCAATAGGTGTGGTCTTCGGTGGGGGTGCCGTCGTCGTCCAGCGCGATGACCCCGTCGTCCGAGTTGGGGACCAGATCGAGGTAGGCGCGCATCGACGTGTCGGACTTGAGGTGCACATCCATGAAAGCCGTGGCGAAATGCTGCGCGATGTTGTTCATGCGTGTCGTATCCCAGACCGGGTCGGCATAGTGCTCAAACGGCACAAAATCCAGCGTGTCCACCGGGGTCCAGGCCTCTTCCGGGGCAGGAATCGGTGCTGCGGCATTGTGGTTTGCATACTCAAAGGTCAAAAGATGCCGCTCGACACCGTTGGCTTCTTCAAACAGCAGGCGAATGGTCTCGTAGACCGAGACATCATCCGATGAGCCCGCCATCAACAGGGTCGGCACGCGCAAACCCGCCATTGAATTGGCGTCCCAGAGCCCCGCATTGCGACCCCACGGGCCGATGGCAATCAGCGCAGTGACCCTGGGATCAATGAGTGCTTCATGGCTCTCTGACCCTGCGAGATGCTGCTCCAATAATCCGTTTGGCGCACCCCACGTCAGTTCGGTCGCCGCTTGTGTGACACCGGCGCCGCCAAAGACCAGCGCCCCGTAGCCGCCCATGGAATACCCAATGATCCCAACCCGTTCCGTGTCAATGATGCTGCCCAACGGCCCTTCAAGTGCGGTCATGTGATCGATCACAAAGCGTTGATCCAGCGGACGGTTCAGTAAGGTGGAGCCAAACGCTGCCTGATCGCTGTAGGTGCTGTCGGTGTGATCAATCGCAACCGTGACGTAGCCTTTCGAGGCCAGATTTTCGCCCAGATGCGCCATCAGGTACCGGTTGCCGGGATAGCCGTGGCTGATCACAATCAACGGGAAGGCGGCGGAGGACATGGGGGCGGCGTCCCGGGTGGCCCGGCCCGTCAGCGTCACTTCGGTTTCCCCGTCCCGCAAAACAGTTCTGTAGCTGCCTCTTGTGTCTGTTTCGATCGCGGCAGGGTACCACACCTCCAGCGTCAGCGACCGGTCATAGCGGGGCAGGGCGTCGCCTGTGACATTGACCACATCGACCTGATCTGTGTGGACAGCCGTCAGCGTGCGCACGCCCACTGGAAACGTGCCAAAGGCTGCCAGGCTGGGCGCGTCTGGCCGGATCTTGTCAATAGGATTCGCCATCAGCGCGCTTGCGGCACAAACCGTCAGGCCAGTGAGGATTTTCGCATATGGCATGTGCCCAGACTCCGACGCGGAAAAATACGCAACCGCGCCCCCAGAGTGCCATAACTTTGTAATAGATCAAAAAAATTATTGCAGGTGGTGTGCAGTTTATCACGCGGACTGTATCCACCCTTGGAGAAAAAATCGCAAGGGCTGGTGCTGCGCCCTCTTCCCTCAGCGGGCGGGCAGGCGTATGCCACTGGGATGCAGACACCCATGTCATATCCGCAGCACACCAAAGCCGTGCTGACCTTAGGGTTGCCTTTGGTGGGCGGGCATCTGGCGCAGGTCGCCATCGGTGTGACCGATACCGTGATGCTGGGCTGGTACGGCGTGGAGGCTCTGGCAGCGGTCACTTTGGGATCGACGTATTTTTTCACGCTGCTGATTTTCGGGTCTGGCTTTGCATGGGCCGTGATGCCCTTGGTGGCCACGTTTCATGCCGAAGGGGATGATGTCAGCCTGCGCCGGGCCACCCGCATGGGGCTTTGGCTGAGCGTTGGGTTTTCCGCCTTTGCGCTGCCATTGATGATCTGGTCGGAGCCCATCTTTTTGATGTTGGGACAGGCAGAGGAGGTGGCCGAAGGGGCTGCGCGCTATCTTCGTATCGCGGGGTGGGGATTTATTCCACAGATTCTGCTGATGGTGTTTAAATCCTATCTGGGTGGCCTTGAACGCACACAGGCAGTGCTGTGGATCATGCTGTTTTCAGCTGTCGTGAATGGATTTGTGAATTACGCCCTCATTTTTGGACATTGGGGCGCGCCGGAACTGGGCGTGGAGGGGGCGGCCCTTGCGTCCGTACTTACGCAATCGGTCGCGCTGGCAGGTGTCATCGCCTACGTCCAGATCGTCCTGCCGCAACACGCGCTGTTCCAACGGTTGTGGCGCGCGGACGGCCAGATGCTGACACGGGTGTTCCGGCTGGGCTGGCCGATTGGTCTGACCGGCCTCAGCGAATCCGGTCTGTTCGCAGGCTCTGCGCTGATGATGGGATGGCTCGGCACGGTGCCGCTAGCCGCACATGGGATCGCCGTGCAACTGGCATCCATCACCTTCATGATGCATCTGGGGCTGTCCAACGCGGCTACCATCCGGGCGGGCAACGCCTACGGTCGGCGTGATCCCTGGCATATGGAACGCGGCGCACTGGTGGTCACCATGTTGTCGCTTGGCTTTGCGCTGATCACGGTCCTCGCCTTTGTGACCTGGCCAGAACCTTTGATCCTGGTCTTCATGAGTGCGAACGAGCCCGCGCGCGATCAAATTTTGTTGATCGGGGCGGGTTTGCTGGTGATGGCGGCCCTCTTTCAGCTTGTGGATGGGGCGCAGGCCATTGCACTTGGTTTGTTGCGCGGCGTGCAAGATACCAAAGTACCGATGATCTATGCCGCGCTCAGCTACTGGATGGTGGGCATCCCCTGTTCCTATGTTTTTGGCTTCATGCTGGACATGGAAGGGATCGGCGTGTGGCTGGGGCTTGTGGTGGGTCTGGGCGTTGCGGCGCTGACCCTGTCGGCACGGTTCTGGGGTGTTGCCTTGCGGCAGTTGAAATCTGATGCGGCCCCCGCCCAAGCTTGAGTTTGGTGGGGCAGGTCGCTAGCGTCTGCATAGCAGCGGTGCTGGGGAGAAAACATGCGCGCAGATCAATATGGCAACCACCTGACCACAAGCGTGGACGCGGCGCGCGACCACTATGCGACGGGCCTGTACCGGCAGCTTGCCGGGCAGGCGGGTGCGCGCGACGCCTTCGAGGCGGCGGTTGCAGAAGATCCGACCTTTGCACTGGGCTGGGTCGGTGTGGCGCGTTGTGCACAACTGGCGGCGGATATGGACGCGGCGCGGGCTGCCGTGACCAAAGCGCGCGCGCATGTCCCAAGGGCTACCACGCGCGAGCAAAGCCACGTCAATGCCATGGGGCTGATGATCGAGGGACAGGCCGCGCAAGCCTACAGTGCCATCCGCACGCATGTGGAAGAGTACCCCACAGACGCCTTGGTGGCTCAGACCTGCTCTTCCGTTTTCGGATTGATCGGCTTTTCCGGGCAACCGGGCCGTGAGGCAGAAATGCTTGCCTATAATGCGCGCCTCTTGCCGCATTACAGCGGCGACTGGTGGGCGTTGAGCCAATACGCTTTTGCCCTGTGCGAGACCGGTAACCTGCCGCTGGCCGACGAGATGATTGATCGCGCCATGGCCCTGAACCCCGAAAACGCGCACGGGGCGCATGTGCGCAGTCACATCTGGTATGAAACCGGCGAGACCGACCGTGGGTTGACCTATCTGGAGGATTGGCTGGAAAGCTACGACCCCGGCGGCATTATGTTTGGCCATCTGAACTGGCATGCCGCCTTGTGGTCACTGGAAAAGGGCGCCTTGCCTGCGATGTGGGCGCGGGTGGATGCAGCCGTTTCGCCCGAGGCAGGATCGTCCAGCCCGGCCATCAACGTGTTGACGGATACTGCCTCTATTTTGCAACGGGCCGCCATGGCCGGGGTGGATGTGCCGCATGCCCGGTGGGTGTCGGTCAGCGATTTTGCGCAAAGAGCCTTTCCGGCGACGGGCAACGCCTTTGTCGATGTGCACGCAGCGATGGCCTATGCCATGGCCGGAAACGCAGAGGCGCTGGAGCGGATCATCGCGCAGCCTGCAGGCCCCGCCTCTGATCTGGTGCCGGACATTGCGTCAGGGTACCGGGCCATGGCGCTTGAAAAGTGGGATGCTGCTGCAACAGCCCTTCAGGCGGGTATGGCAGACCTTGCCCGGATCGGGGGCAGTCGCGCGCAACGCGATGTGGTCGAGCAAAGCCTGATGCATGTGCTTTTGCGTGGCAACCGCCCGGCAGAGGCGCGCGCCGTGGCGGCCCTGCGGCGTCCGCGTCTATCCGGTGCGGTAGTGGCCTGACGCGGTTTTCCGCTCTGGCACCCATCCGCGCAGATAGTCGAGCGCATGGGCCAGCACGTCGCGCAACGCCTCTGCCTTGGGTTCATCATAGGGCCATGGCTCCTCGACGCTCGCCAGAAAACTGTGGGCTTTGAGCCGGAGTTGCAGCGCGTGGATGCCATGTTTCGGTTTGCCGCAGTTTTGCACAGTCCATCCCGTGCCAAAACGGTTGTCGATCCCGGCTGTATGCGTGCCAGACGCTTTGAGCTGTGCCACGAAATTTGACGCCAGACCCGTGCTGCAGGTGACCCCCAGTTTGGTGGCGATAGCCACCTCATAGTCGGCTTTGGGGGTGTTGCTGGTGTCACGGTGCACCACACAATCCAAGACAATCGCATGGCCGTGTTGCGCACGAACCTGTGCTACATGCGCCTTCAGGGCGGCATGATAGGGCGTATAGAAGGCGGACTTCCAGTTATTCAGTTCCTGCGCACGCGGCGGTCCGTGCCAGATTGTTCTGGTATGGCTGTCCGTGATCGCCGCCTGGCCGGTGCAAATGTCTCTGGCGGACGCTTTGTCATCGGGCAGAGTGTTCACGTCAGAAAGGATGCGGCTGAAGTTTGCGTGCACCTGCGTGTCGGCGCTGGTAAATCCATCGAAAACACGTCGCAAATGCCAGTCTGTCTCGCTCAGGGATTTCCCATAGGGCGACAATCGTCTGAAAACTGGCGGCGACACGTCCGTGCCGACGTAAGGAAACGCCAACACCAGCGGTGATGTCCCAATTGAATAGCCGACCGGCATGCATCCCCCAATATCTCACCCGTGATGGGCAACGCAGGACCTCAAAAGCAGCGTGGCGTCTGCAGCACCTACAAAGGGTTACTTAATGCCTATGCGGGAATTCTCAAATGGGGTCAGGTTTTTTTGCGATCATCCACAACGTTCATCTGCGCAAGGCCGCTTTGACCAAGGTCCACCCGGGCGAAGGGGCCGCCATGGCACATCTGTCCGGGGTCTTGCAGATCGACGGGGCCTTCTGCGGCCAGAACCTGTGCTGCGTAGACTTCAGCATTGTCTTTCGGACGGTAGCCTAGAAAGCTGGCCTTGGCATTGTCGACGGGCGCGCGGTCATTGTTAGAGACGCCGTAGACAATCGCAAACCCGACCGAAGGCGTATCAATCGCGCGGGTCACAAGCTGGATCAGATCATCATAGCTGAGCCACGAGCCAAGAGCGCGCGCATTGTTGGCTTGCGCGCAGGACAGGATGCGCAAATGCACCGACTCCATGCCGCGTTTGTCCCAGTACATGCGGCCGAGAGCCTCGGGAAAGCATTTGGCAAGCCCGTAGAAGGTATCGGGTCTGTGCTCTGCGTCTGTGCCAATAAAATCGGATTTCAGGTGCATGCCGACCGCATGAATGGACGAGGCATAGACAACGCGTTTGACCCCGGCCTGAAAGCCCGCTTCCCAGACGTTGTAGGACCCGACAAAGTTCGGCCCCAGCAGTTCTTCAAACGGTTTTTCGTCGACGATTGCGCCAAAGTGAATGACCACGTCGGCCCCTTCAAGCACAGGGGCGATCTGCGCCATATCCGCCAGATCAGCGCGCCTGTAGCTCTCTTTGGGGTAGAGCGCGCCCAGATCCTCAACAATATCAGTCGAGACAAGCTCATCGCACAAATGGGTAAGGGGCTCACGCAGATACGAGCCCAGCCGTCCGGCAGCGCCGGTCAGAACGAATTTGGTCATATGATCCTCCTGAAACGTCAGATAACCGCTGTTTCGGTAAAGGTTTCGCCCCGCAGTATCCTGTCAACGGCGAAAGGTTCAAGATTGATGCTGCGGTATGCGCCGAAAGTGATGTATTCCGCAAGGCCTCGGCCCAACGCAGGCGATTGCTGTAGTCCATGCCCGGAAAAGCCGTTGAGAAACAGAAAGTTGGCCAGTTCCGGGTGCGGCCCGATAATCGCGTTCTGATCCACCGTGTTGTAGTCGTAGTGGCCCACCCACATGTTCACCACGCGGATGGCCTCAAACTGCGGGACACGCGTGGCGATTGCGGGCCAGAATTTTTCTTCCCACAGGCTATGGTCGGCGGTGAAGTCATCCACATCGACCGCCACGTCGTCATCCGGCGGCCCGCCCGCGAGGTAGTAGCGCCCGTCGGTGCGCATGTGCACGCCGCAGGGGTCTATGACCAGGGGCAGGTCTTGCGCCAGTGGTTTTTCGGCCTCGAAGATGTAGGTGTAGCGCTTGCGCGGCTCAATCGGCAGGTCCAGCCCCGCCATCTGCGCCAAGGCCGGCCCGCGCGTACCCGCCGCATTCACCAGCACACCGCAAGACACCGACTGCCCGGACGCCAGCGTGACGGCGGTGACGCGCCCTCGCTCTTGGGTGATCCCGACCACTTCATCCGCCAGGTAGGTCACGCCATTCCTGCGCCCCGCCTTGCGGAACCAGTCAAATATCGTACCGCCGTCAAAATACCCTTCGTCCACAGGGTTGTAGTTGCCTGCAATTATGTCGTCCACGGCGAGAAAGGGGAACCGTTGCGCAAGATCATCAGGCGTCAGATGCAAGGTGCCCGCCCCCAGTGCGGATTGCTGTTTTTGCGCCACCTGCAACGTCTCTGCAAAGCCTGATGTTGCGGCCAGATAAAGATAGCCAAAGCTTTGCAGCACGATGTCGGGCGCCTCAGCATCGTCCATGAAGCCTCTGAAGTTCCGAATGAACTCCGCCCCAAAGCGCGAGATCGCAATATTCACAGGGTTCGAGAACTGCTGTCGGATACAGCTGTTGGTATGGCTGGTGGCCGCCGTGGCGTAGCTTGGGTCGCGCTCCACCACCAAAACGCGCCCGCCAAAGGCCGGGGAGCGGCTCAACCACCATGACAGGGAGGCACCATACATGCCGCCGCCCACGATCACTACATCGTATATTCCGTTCACCGCCATCTCGCGTCTCCCGTGCCTGCAGGGATCAGCGCATGAGGGGGCAAAAGGGTCAATCCCGTTTGCGACATCTGCGGCTTAGGCGCCTTCGAGCGCTGTGTGGCGCGCGTCTTTTGCAAGCATGGCCACAATATCGCGCAACATGTCGATATTACGCGGGTTCGATGCGGTCCCGTCCAAGGCCCGTTTCAACACGCCTTGCATAATGGCGAGCAAGCGAAAGTATGAGAACACAACGTAAAAGGTCCAGTTGTCGGGCCGCACGATCCCGCGTCGCCTGCAGTAGAGGTCAATATAGGTGTCATCGGTTGGCAGGCCCGAGAGGGACCGGTCCACCCCAGCAAGCCCCTTGAAGTCACCAGCGTGCGGCAATCGCCAGTGCATGCATTGATAGGCAAGGTCGGCAAACGGGTGGCCCAAGGTGCTGAGTTCCCAGTCCAGCAGGGCAATTACCTTGTCAGCTTCTCTGTCGAAGATCATGTTATCTATGCGAAAGTCGCCATGCACGATACTGGTGACCCCATCATCAGGCACCATGTGTCGGTCGAGCCAGTCAATCAGCCAGTCCGCATCGCCCAGCGTGTCGGTTTGCGAGGATTGGTATTGCGCGGACCACCGTGCCAGTTGTCGCGCGAAATAGTTGCCGGGCTTGCCATAATCTCCCAGCCCGATCTCGTCCGGATCCACGCTGTGCAACGTGGCAAGCGTCGCGTTCATCTGGTCATAGACACGGGCCTGTTCCTGTTGTGTTAAATCCGGCAGCGCGGGATCCCAGAAAATGCGCCCGTCAACCCATTCCATCACCATGAACTGTGCCCCCAGCGGGCTCGCGTCCGGGCTGAGGTGATAGGTCTTTGGCACCGGCACCTGCGTCGTGGCAAGCGCTTTCATGACCCTGTATTCACGGTCTACGGCATGCGCAGATTTAAGCAGGTTTCCGGTAGGTTTAGCGCGTAAAACGAATGTGCTTTCGCCACTTTTCAACAGGTATGTGGGATTGGACTGTCCGTCGTCGAACTTGTCCATCGCGTCAAGCGTCGTGAAGCCCTCTACATGCCGTGCAAGATAGGTTTCGAGGGCGGGTTTTTCGAATTGGTGCATATTGACGCTCCGAGACCATGGACAGACCGTTTGAGTTAAGCAAGTCTGGGCGTAAGGGGAAAGCCTTGGTTTTGGGAGGACGGCACATGGACATGAATTTTGGGGTGCGACCGGAAGCGCGGGCGTTGTTGGACCGTGTCGCTGCAATGGTGCGCGACGAGATCATGCCCCTTGAGGATGCGTATCACGCGGAAATCGACAAGGGCGACCGCTGGACCTTCACGGCGCGTCAGACCGAAATTCTTGAGGGGCTGAAAGACAAAGCCAAGGCTGCGGGGCTGTGGAATTTCTGGCTGACCGACAGCCAAAGCGGGATCGGGCTCAGCACGGTAGAATACGCGTATTTCGCCGAAGAAATGGGCCGGACACCTCTGGCCGCCGAGGTGTTTAACTGCTCGGCACCAGACACAGGCAACATGGAAGTGTTTGAGCGCTACGGGACGGCCGACATGAAATCGCGCTGGCTGAAGCCCTTGTTGAACGGTGAAATACGCTCTGCCTATCTGATGACTGAGCCTGATGTCGCCTCTTCGGATGCGACAAACATTGGCATGTCCTGTACGCGCGACGGCGATCACTACGTGTTGAACGGCGAAAAATACTGGGCCAGTGGCGCGGGCGACCCGCGATGCAAGGTCTACATCGTGATGGTGAACACGGGCGGTGAGGACGCGCCACGGCATCAGCGTCATTCCATGATCGTCGTGGATGCAGCAAGCGATGGGATCGAAATCCTGCGCCCCATGCATGTTTTTGGCCATGATGATGCGCCGCATGGGCATATGCACATCCGGTTTTCGCAGGTGCGTGTGCCCGCGCAGAACATTCTGCTGGGCGAGGGCAGAGGGTTTGAGATTGCCCAAGGGCGGTTGGGGCCGGGCCGTATCCACCACTGCATGCGGTCGGTCGGGCAGGCGGAGGCAGCACTTGAATTGTTGTGTCAAAGGTCTCTGCGGAAAGAAGCTTTTGGCAAACCGCTTGTCCAGCTTGGCGCGAATTTTGACATTATTGCGGATTGCCGGATGGAGATTGAGATGGCCCGCCTGTTGTGCCTCAAGGCCGCGTGGATGATGGACCAAGGCGACGCAAGGGCCGCCGCCCCCTGGATCTCGCAGATTAAAGTTGTGGCACCCCGCATGGCACTGAAAGTGATCGACGAGGCGATGCAAATGCACGGAGGGCAGGGGATCAGCCAGGACACGCCCCTTGCCATGGCATGGACATGGCAGCGGGCGTTGCGCTTTGCAGATGGGCCAGACGCTGTTCACCGGCGGCAGGTCGCGCGCGCAGAGTTGCGAAAACACACGCAAGAGAAGATGTAAGCGCTTGACACCTCGCGACACTGCCTGCACCACCCAAGAATAAATCTGTCAGGAGTTCCCCCTATGCGCTTCAATCGTATAGAAAAACTGATTGTGCGAAGCGGCGCAGGCGATCGTGCTGCGTTTGAGGCGCTGTATGACAAGACCGCGCCCAAGCTCTATGCGGTGACGCTGCATATCCTGAAAAACAAGACGTTGGCCGAAGACACGCTGCAGGATGTCTATGCTAAAATCTGGACCCTCTCGCGGGAGTACAAAAGCGATGGCCGGGACGCGATGCTGTGGCTCATCGCGCTTACCCGTGACACGGCGATCGGGCGGTTGAGGCAGGAAAAAGGCCGCTTGGCGGACATGTCTGCCCTGCAAGATCGCCCGGTTGTGCCGCACTCCCCGGTGGTAAAGGGGGCATCAATTGCGACTGAAACCAAGCGGATGCCACGCTGTGTTGAGGCGTTGGAAAAGGAAAAAGCAGCCGCCATGCGGGGGACTTATCTGGAGGGTGCCAGCTACGCTGACCTCGCCCTTCGTTTTGATATACCGCTGGCAGATATCCGAAACTGGTTCGGCGAAACCCTGCTTGAGTTGAAAAAGAGTTTAAGATCATGACGACGCCAAACGGGTCGAAAAAAGAGGAAATGGAAGCGCTTGCAGCCGAATTTGTACTGGGTCTGACCCCGTCAGAAGAACAGGCTGAGACCCGTCTGCGCTTGATCCGGGACCATGAATTCGCAGCGGCTGTGGCGGATTGGCGTCACCTCTTTGCGACTTTAACAAACGAGATCAAGCCTCTGAAACCACCGAAAAAGCTCAAGAGTAGCCTGCTGAGGCGCGTGTTTGGAAAAGGCGCGGGATCCGGGGGGGCGCCGCTTATGATTTGGCAGGCGATCAGCTTTGGGTCTTTGGCGCTTGCCGCGTATATCAGTGTTGCTGATCTCAGCTTTCGCCAGCAGGAAACGCCGCCCCTCTATGCCACAACAATCGAAAACGCGGTCGAGGGTTTGCGCATCATCGCGGTGTATGACCCGTTGCGGGGGGTTGTCGCGTTCAACAGATTGGAAGGTGCCCCGCGCGAGGGCCGCGTACTGCAGGTCTGGGCGATTTTGCCCAACAGCGCACCGGTATCTTTGGGCCTGTTTTCGTCATCTGTGCGCGCAGAATTCGACCTGCCTGAAGCCATCGCCGCTCAATCGTCCGAGCTTACCTTTGCGATCAGCGATGAACCTGAAGGGGGGGCGGTCAGCGGTGCGCCATCTGGCGATGTTCTGGGTGCCTCCCGTCTCAACCGACTATAGGAGCGGGTGCCGCACGTGCAAAAAAACGCAACCGCCATACCTATTCGGGATCAAACGGCCCGTCCGGATACCCCACGCCTGCCAGATAAAGCCCTTGAGGCGGGCAAACAGGACCGCAGTGCGCGCGCGACTTTGCGGCTAGTGCGGCCCGAACGTCGTCAGGTGCCCATGACCCGGACCCCACACGCTCGAGCGTTCCGACAAAGCTGCGGACCTGATTGTGCAGAAAGGACCGCGCGCGCACGTCAAAATGGACCTCCGGACCATGCATTGTATCAACTGGAATGACATCCAACCGGTCCAGTGTCTTGATCGGACTATCCGCCTGGCAAATGGTTGACCGAAACGTCGTAAAGTCATGTTTTCCCAGCAAATGCGCGGCACCTTCCTGCATTGCGGCGATATCGAGGTCGTGCTTGATTTGCCAGACCAGGCCCTTTTGATGCGTGGCGGGGGCGCGACGGATCAATATGCGAAAGAGATACCGTCGTTGCCTTGCAGAAAACCGCGCGTGCCAGTCGTCAGAGACCTGTTTGCAGGCAAGGATCGCGACGGGCGCGGGCTTCAGGTGGTAATTTAAGGCCTCGGACAGCCGAAACGGGTCCCACGCCTGCACCAGATCGCAATGGGCGACCTGACCCAACCCGTGCACGCCGGCATCTGTCCGCCCGGCAGCCGCAATTTGATGGGGGCCGGGTTCGAGTTTGGCCAGAGCAGCTTCGATCGTCCCTTGCACGGAGGGATGGTCTTTCTGGCGTTGCCACCCGGCGAAGGGCGCGCCGTGGTATTCAACTTTGAGCGCGAAACGAGGCATGCCGGAGGCCGTAGCGGCTTCTCTGGACAAGGTCAAATTGCTTTGCGCTCTGGTATGCGTTGCACCCGTTGGTTATGTAGAGGGCAGTCAGAACTAAGGGCTTTCGGGAATTGGTTATTTCAACACTCGCTGACACGGTGCTGCGCCAGATCGAGACGGTGCAGGATACAGTGAACGATACCTTTTTTGAGCCCAGTATCCGCATCGGTGTGACCGGGCTGGCGCGTGCGGGAAAGACCGTTTTCATGACCTCACTGATCGCGAATTTGCTGGATCGTGGGCGCATGCCACATCTGATGGCGGAGGCAGAGGGACGGATCGAACTGGCCTACCTGCAACCCCAACCCGACGACACTGTTCCGCGGTTTGACTTCGAGGGGCATTTGCAGCGCCTGACCGGGCCCGACCCGGTTTGGCCCGAAAGCACCAGATCGGTGTCAGAGCTGCGGCTGACCCTCAGGGTAAGACGCCCCGGGATTTTGGCGGGGCTGCAGGGCCCTCGGACCATCCATCTGGATTTCGTCGACTATCCGGGTGAATGGTTGCTTGATCTGGGCCTTTTGGACGTGTCTTTCACGCAATGGTCCCAAAAGGTCATGGAGAAAATGAAGTCGCGGGCGCAAGCCACTGATTTTCTGAAACTATCGTCGGATACTGATGTAACGGCACCCCATGACGAACAAGCCGCGCAAGCGCTTGCATCAAGCTTTACAGACTACCTGAGCGCGGCGCGTGCGGCAGGCTATTACGACTGTACGCCGGGGCGTTTTTTGTTGCCGGGGGACCTCGCGGGTTCGCCGGTTTTGACCTTTGGGCCTTTGCTTGGTGACAAATCGGCCCCCCGTGGCAGTTTGGCCAGGGAAATGGAGCGGCGGTTCGAGGCCTACAAAAAGCAGGTCGTTCGCCCCTTTTTCGAAAACCACTTTGCCCGCATCGATCGTCAGGTGGTGCTGGTGGATGCTTTGGGGGCGATAAACGCAGGCCCTCAGGCCGTCGAGGATATGCGCACGGCGATGTCTGATTTGCTGGCCGCTTTCAAACCGGGGCGCAATGCGTTCCTGACGCGGCTGTTTCAGGGGCGTCATGTTGAAAAAATCCTGTTTGCGGCGACCAAGGCAGATCACCTTCATCACACGCAGCACGGGCGATTGACCGCCATCATCGAGGCGCTCTTGCGGTCCGCTACGGACCGGGCTCGGTTTGCGGGGGCACAAACGTCGGCTCTGGCAATCGCGTCCTTACGCGCCACCACAGAGGATACGATATCGCATGAAGGCGATGAGTTGGGCGTGGTGCGCGGCACCTTGCTGGAGAACGGCCGTCAGGCGGCCTTCTACCCGGGCGCTTTGCCGGAAAACCCGAGCGATTTGCTGGCGCCCGCGCGCGCCGGGGCCGAAAATTGGCTTGATGAGGACTATCGTGTGATGAATTTCGCACCCTCGCGACTTCATTTGCGTCCGGGAGACGGTCCACCGCACATCCGGCTTGATCAAGCGGCACAATTCCTTTTAGGGGATAAACTATGACAACCGTTACAATTAGCCCCGGCAGCGCTTTGCATGCGGGCCACATCGGCGCTATCCTTGCCGCCACAAATGAGCAACTGCCCTGGTTGCCGCGCGTCCACTCGGGCGCAGAAGAAATTCGCTATGCAGGCGATATGATCGAGGCGGGCTGGATCACCGTGGCCAAGCTCGACAACAAGGTTGTGGGCTTCATGGCGGTCTACGAGCAAACGATCTACGCGCTGTATGTTTTGCCGGAAATGCAGAACCAGGGGATTGGGACGATGCTGCTGGACAAGGCAAAGGCAGAGAACGATACGCTGACGCTTTGGAGCTATGTGCAGAACGCGCAGGCCACGCGGTTTTACGGCTTGCGGGGTTTCAGTGAGGTCGACCGCACCGATGGTAGCGGCAATGATGCGGGCCTGCCGGATATCTGCTTCGAGTGGTCGAGTGGCAAAAGCTGATGGCCAAAGGGCCTGTGCTGATCGAACTGGACGAGGCCTTGCCGTCGGTATCGGACGCGCCGGACGTCCCTTCCGCGCACTCGATTGACCCCACGCGCGGCCAAGCCGTGCAAAACGCGGCAAAGATCATGACCCGCAAACCGTCCCGTCTGGTGACGTGGTTTCTGCGTCTGGCGGGCGCATTGATCGTGGCACTTGCGGGCATCGCTGCATGGGATTTTGCCGTTGGCCTTGTGGGGCGCTACCCGGTTCTGGGCTGGTCTGTTACCGCGTTGATGGGCGCTGTGATGCTGCTGGGCCTGGCGCTGGCTGCGCGCGAGGCCGCAGCGCTGGGGCGGCTCAAGCAGATCGACGGGGTGCAAAAGGACGTTACCGCCGCGCGGTCTGACAATGATCTGGCGCAGGCGCGTGCAGTCGTGGCGCGACTGCGCAGGCTCTATGCCACGCGGCCCGAAACCGCCGATGGTCGTGCGCGGCTTGAGGCGTTGGCAAAAGACCAGCTGGACGCAGATGCGCTGTTGCGGCTGGCAGAGAGCACGTTGCTGACGCCGCTGGACAGGCTGGCGCAGCGCGAGATTGAAACCGCCGCCAGACAGGTTGCGGCGGTCACGGTTCTGGTGCCGCTGGCGATGGCGGATGTGATTGCGGCGCTGGTGGCGAATTTGCGCATGATCAGGCGGATCGCCGAAGTCTACGGGGGCCGTGGCGGTCTGTTGGGCGGCTGGAGGCTGACGCGGGCGGTGATGGCGCATCTTGTGGCAACAGGGGCAATCGCGGTGGGCGACGATCTGCTGGAGCCTGTGCTGGGCGGCACCATGCTTGGCAAACTGTCCCGGCGCTTTGGCGAAGGTCTGGTCAATGGCGCTTTGACCGCGCGGGTCGGTGTGGCCGCCATGGAGGTTTGCAGACCGATGGCTTTTGCCGCAGACAAACGCCCCAAGCTGCGTGACATTGTCTACGAAAGCTTGAGCGGACTGGCCCGAACCACCAGATAGAGGTCTGGCAAAGGGTTCAGACAATTTCACAGGAGTGGCGCGCGATGGAGAGTTTTGCGGCAGATTTGGCAACCTTGGTGCGCCGCCCTTTGGCGGACGAATATGTCGCAAAGATGCGGCGTGTGGGGCAGGTGGTACAGGCGACCAAAGGGCAGATGGTGCAGAACCCCGGCGAGGCGACGGATCTTTTCCATTTTGTGTTGAGCGGCGAAGTGGAGGCGGTAGACCCCACCAGCAACAACCGGCTGGGGCGGGCCACGCTTGGCCCCGGCCAGTTCTTTGGCGATCTGCAGTTTTTGTCGGGTGGCGTTTCGCTGGCAGGTGCGCGGGCGCTCACAGCCTCTGAACTGCTGTGCGTGCCGCGTGAAAAGATGCTCAAGCTGATGGCCGACAACCCCGACATGAGCGATATCATCGTGACGGTCTTTGCGGCGCGGCGCAGACGGGCGGTGGAGCAGTCGGACAGTGCGTTGACCTTGCTGGGAGGGGAGCGCAGCCGCGACGTGCGGCAGGTCGCAAGCTTTGCGGCGCGCAACCGTATCCCGTTCCGGGAGGTTGCGCTGGACGCGCCCGAGGCTGCGGACGTTGCCGCTGCCTGCGGGATGGCATCTGACACGCCGGGTGTTGTTTTTGGGCGTGACATGGTGATTGATCCGCCCACCCCGAGGTCTGTGGCGCAGGTGCTGGGCCTTGATCAGGCAGCTGTCAGCGGCACGCTTTTTGACGTGCTGATCGTCGGCGGCGGGCCTGCGGGTGTGGCTGCCGCGGTCTATGCCGGGGCAGAGGGGTTGAGTGCGATTGTGCTGGAGAATCTGGCCATCGGCGGTCAGGCGGGCACCTCCAGCCGGATTGAAAACTATATGGGGTTTCCCACGGGAATCTCAGGTGGCGATCTGGTGGGGCGCGGTGAGGTGCAGGCGATGAAATTCGGCACGCGGTTTTCGGTGCCGCGCCGGGTCAATGGGTTGCGCCAGTGCGAGGACCACTGCTTTCATGTCAGGCTGGACGATGGCGCAGAGGTCAGCGCGCGCGCCCTCATTGTGGCGACCGGGGTGCAGTACCGCCGCTTGGGCATTGACGGGTTGGAACGGTTGGAGGGGGCGGGCGTTTACTATGCCGCCACCGACATCGAAGCCCGCTATTGCCGCGATGCGGGGGTTGCCATCGTCGGGGGTGGCAACTCTGCGGGCCAAGCGGCGATGTTTCTGGCGCGCAGCACAAAACACGTGCATGTGCTGGTCCGGGGGGAGCAGCTTGCCTCCAGCATGTCGGACTATCTGCTGAACCGTCTGGAAAGTCATCCCCGCATCACGATCCACACGCGCACCCATATCGAGGCGCTGCACGGCGCGGAGAAGCTTGAGCGGATCACCATCCGGGACCGCGCTGCGGGCCAGAGTTGGGACCTGCGCACGCAGGCCCTTTTTGTGATGGTCGGGGCCGCCCCTAACACAGGCTGGCTGTCCGGACTGGTTGGTTTGGATGACAAGGGGTTCGTGGAAACCGGCCTTGACGCAGGAGGACGGTCGCAGTTTGAAACGTCACTGCCCGGTGTCTTTGCGGTGGGCGATGTGCGGTCGGGGTCGGTCAAGCGGGTGGCGTCGGCGGTGGGCGAAGGGTCCGTTGTGATGTCTGCCGTTTGGGAACATGTTAATGCCTAGGCGAGGCTCTGCCCCCGGCGCGTACCGCGCCTCCCCCGGAGTATTTGGGGCCAAAAGAAAGGGCGAGCCGTTGAGGGGCCGGGGGACTTGTTCGTTCTGCGGCACGGGCCTATAAGGCGCGCATGTTTTATCGGCTGTCCCTTCGAATTACCGCCCCGGCGCTCTGACACGCAGAGTGGCCGGGTCAAGATGCATGCGTTTTGCGCATCGAAATCAGCAACCGTTTCCCTTTTCCTTGAACGCAAGGCCTTTTGCTAATGTGTGCCGACACGCCCCAGACGCCTGACTATAAATCCACTTTGAACCTGCCCCGCACGGATTTTCCGATGCGAGCGGGCCTGCCAAAACGCGAACCCGACTGGCTGGCACGCTGGGAACGCATTGGGGTCTATGACCGCTTGCGCGAAAAGGAAGGGCGCACGCCCTTTACGCTGCATGACGGCCCGCCCTATGCCAACGGGCATCTGCACATCGGGCATGCGCTGAACAAGACCATCAAGGACATGATTGTTCGCAGCCACCAGATGATGGGGTTCGACAGCCGGTATATTCCGGGCTGGGATTGCCACGGTTTGCCCATCGAATGGAAGATCGAAGAGCAGTACCGCCAGAAGGGCAAGAACAAGGACGAGGTGCCGATCAACGAATTCCGCGCGGAATGCAGGCAGTTCGCCGCAGACTGGGTGGATATCCAGCGCGATGAGTTCAAGCGCCTTGGGGTCACAGGTAACTGGGCAGCACCTTACCTGACCATGGATTTTCATGCCGAACGGGTGATTGCCGAAGAGTTCATGAAGTTCCTGATGAACGGCACGCTTTATCAGGGATCAAAGCCTGTGATGTGGTCGCCGGTCGAGAAAACCGCGCTGGCCGAGGCAGAGGTTGAGTACCACGACAAGGACAGTTTCACCATCTGGGTCAAGTTCAGGGTTGTGGGCACGGGTGATGTCACGCTGGACAATGCCTATGTGGTGATCTGGACCACAACGCCTTGGACCATGCCGTCGAACAAGGCGGTCGTTTATGGCGAGGGTATCTCTTACGGGCTGTATGAAGTGACCGGGCGGCCCGAGGAATCTTGGGTCAAGATCGGGGATCGCTACATCATTGCGGACAATCTGGCGGCGGATGTGCTGACCCGTGCGCGGCTGGACGACACCATGTACCGCCGCCTGTGTGATGTGACCAACGACGATCTTGCAAAGATCAAGCTGACGCATCCACTCGCCGGGGCGGAGGACGCGCAGTCCGAATGGGATGACATCCGCGATTTCCGCGCGGCAGACTTTGTGACGGACAGTGAAGGCACCGGTTTTGTGCACTGCGCGCCCAGCCACGGGATGGAGGAATACGAGCTTTATCGTGATCTGGGCATGTTGCAGGATGTGATCACCTATAACGTCACGGACGAGGGCATGTTCCGCGAGGACCTGCCGTTTTTTGGCGGCAAGTTCATCCTGAACCGCAAGGGGAAAGAAGGCGATGCGAACACGGCTGTCATCAACAAACTAACCGAAGTGGGCGGCCTGTTGGCGCGCGGCAAGATCAAGCACAGCTACCCGCATTCATGGCGGTCGAAAGCGCCGATCATCTACCGCAACACGCCGCAGTGGTTTGCGGCCATCGACAAGCAACTGACCATCGGGGATGACACCTTCACCATCCGGGCGCGCGCGCTCACCGAGATCGACAAGGTCAACTGGACGCCGCAATCCGGGCGCAACCGGCTCTATTCCATGATGGAGGCGCGGCCAGATTGGGTCCTGTCTCGGCAACGGGCGTGGGGCGTGCCGCTGACTTGTTTCACCAGAAAGGGCCTATTGCCCACCGATCCTGACTTTTTGTTGCGCAATGCTGAGGTCAATCAGCGGATCGTCGACGCCTTTGAGGCGGAAGGGGCCGATGCGTGGTACGAGGATGGCGCAAAAGAGCGGTTTCTGAGCGGGTTGGTGAACCCGGATGACTATGATCAGGTGATGGACATCCTTGATGTGTGGTTCGACTCCGGCTCAACCCATGCCTTCACGCTGCGCGACCGTGCCGATGGGACAGAAGACGGCATCGCGGATGTCTACATGGAAGGGACCGACCAGCACCGCGGCTGGTTCCATTCGTCGCTGTTGCAATCTGTTGGCACAAACGGCCGCGCACCCTATCGCAACGTGGTCACGCATGGGTTCACGCTGGATGAAAAGGGCATGAAGATGTCCAAATCTCTGGGCAACACCATCGTGCCAGAGAAAATCGTCCAGCAATATGGGGCGGATATTCTGCGGCTTTGGGTGGCGCAGACGGATTACACGCTGGACCAACGGATTGGCGCGGAAATCCTGAAGGGCACGGCGGACAGCTACCGGCGCTTGCGCAACACCATGCGGTATATGCTGGGCTCGCTCTCTGATTTCTCGGAGGCGGACCGGATTGACCCGGCGGACATGCCCGAACTGGAACGGTGGGTCCTGCACCGGTTGGCAGAGCTGGATGAGAAGGTGCGCAAGGGCTATACCGCGTTTGATTTTCAGGGCGTCTGGCAGTCCATCTTTACCTTTGCGACGGTTGATCTGTCGGCGTTCTACTTCGACATTCGCAAGGATGCGCTTTATTGCGACGGCGACACGGTTGAACGGCGCGCGGCGCGGACTGTGCTGGATATCCTGTTTCACAGACTGACCAAATGGCTTGCGCCGATCATGGTCTTCACCATGGAAGAAGTCTGGCTGGAGCGTTTTCCGGGCAACACCAGTTCGGTGCATTTGCAGGACTTCCCGGAGACGCCGACGGCGTGGCTGGACGCGGATCTTGCAGCGAAATGGACGGATATCCGTGCGGCACGGCGCGTGGTGACGGCCGCGTTGGAAGTTGAGCGCACCAATAAGGCGATTGGCGCCTCGCTTGAGGCCGCGCCGGTTGTCTACGTGGCCGACGACGGCTTGCGCGCGCGCGTTCAGGCGCTGCCTTTTGCGGATATCTGTATCACTTCGCAGATCACCGTCAGTGGCGATGCGGCTCCTGAGGATGCCTTCACCCTGCCGGAAACACCCGGTATTGCCGTGAGCTTCGCCAAAGCCGAGGGTCAGAAATGTGCGCGCTGTTGGAAAGTGCTCCCGGACGTGGGCGCACATGCCCATGACGCTGTGTGCGGGCGCTGCGACGCGGCGGTGGCCGAAACCCCCATGGAAGGGGCTGCAGGCTGACGCGGAAATTGTCTGCGTCTTAACGGCGCTTGGCAAGGTGCGTGGTCCGGGCAAATCGGTTTGCCCGGAATGCGCTTCTGACAGGTTTCGGGTTGCATGGATGCCGCGCCTGCGCGAGCGTGAGGCCATGTTGGAATGTACCGTTGAAACGCCCTTTGGTGATCTTGTCTTGCGCGAAACAGACGGTGCGCTGACCCGTTTGACATGGGGGCGGGCCGCACACGAAAGCCGGTCAGATGTTCTGGCGGCGGCGGCCCGGCAGCTTGCTGAATACTGTGCCGGCACGCGCACGGTTTTTGATCTGCCGTTGCATGTTGCCGGAAGCGATCTGCAGCGGGCCGTCTGTGCGCAGATGCAGGCGATCCCGCTGGGCGAAACCGTCACCTATGGCGACATCGCAAAGGCGCTGGGTGTGCCTGCGCAGGCGGTTGGGCAAGCCTGCGGGGCCAACCCGATCGCCATCATTATCCCGTGTCACCGCGTCATGGGGGCCAAGGGGCTGACAGGCTTTTCCGGGGGGCAGGGCGTTGAGACAAAGGTGGCCCTGCTGCGCCATGAAAAAGCCGGGGGCTTTCTGATCTAAAGCGTTTCAATTCATACTTGAAGCACTTGTTCGCGGCCTCTCCCTTTGGTCGAATGCGAAAAGGGATGAACGATCTCTCAAGTTAAAATCGAAACGCTTTAGCTGCGCGCCGGGATGATCTGTTGCGCGATCCCCGCAAACGTAAGATAGACGCTGGTCGCAACCAGCCCCCAATGCGCCCAACTGTCCGGGTAGAAGTCCACCCATGCGGCCCATCCGGCGAAAAACGTCCACGCCAGCGCCATGGGCAGCGTTACAATGCGCCAGCGTTCAGTGCGCACGGGATGCACGAATTTGAGCGGGAAAAACATGGCGGCAGCCAGCACGGTCACAAGGGTCAGGCTGACCCAGAAACTCGGCTCCAGCGCGAAGATCACAAGAACCAGCATGTTCCAGCAACCGGGAAAGCCGGAAAAGGAATTATCCTTTGTTTTCATGCGTGTATCTGCGAAATAAAGCGCTGAGGTGAAGGTGATGACGATGATCGCAACCCACCCGGTCCAGCCGTCCATCAACCCGGATTTGAAAAGCGCAAAGGCAGGAATAAAGACATAGGTCAGGTAGTCGATGATCAGATCAAGCAGCACACCGTCAAATTCGGGCGCGTTGTGTTTGACGTGGTAGTGCCGCGCCAGCGGGCCGTCGATGCCATCCACGCCGAAGGCCACAACCAGCCATAAGAACATGAGGTCCCATTTCGCCTCAACCGCCGCCAGCATGGCCAGCATGGCGAATACAGCACCAGTGGCCGTGAGCAGATGAACGCTGAGAGCTTGAAATCGGAGTGTCATTATTGGGGTGATGTAGCATGGTCGTCCCAGATGCAAAAGCAAAAGGCGCGGACGTTCCGGACCGAGGTGCAGCATCATGGGATTTACAAGGTCAAAGGGCCAGGCGGCAGGCCAGCCCAGAGGTGCAGGCGCGGTTTCAGGGTCAGATGTTCAGGGTGCCGCGCCGCTTATCCGGCTTTGGGGTGCGTGCGGGCATAAACCTCCATCAGGCGCGTGGTGTCCACGGCTGTGTAGGCCTGTGTTGTCGACAGGGACGCGTGTCCCAGTAATTCCTGAATAGCGCGTAGATCGCCCCCGGCGTTGAGCAGATGCGTGGCAAAGCTATGGCGCATGGCGTGGGGTGTCGCGCTGGCGGGCAAGCCCAGTTGCATGCGCGCGGTGGCCATCACTTTCTGGATCGCCCCGGGGCGCAAGGGGCCGCCCCTAACGGCAAAGAAAAGCGACCCGCTGGGCTCGATTTCATAGGGGCACAGCGAGGCATAATGCGCCACGGCCTGTCTGGCTGCTGGCAAAACCGGCACCATGCGTTCCTTGTTGCCTTTACCCACAATGCGCAGGCTGGGGGGCAGGGGATGATCCCCGCCTGTCAGCGCCAAGGCTTCGGAAATGCGCAGCCCGCAGCCCCATAGCAGGGTCAACACGGCCGTATCGCGCGCGGCAATCCACGGCTCTTGCGTGTTGGTTTCGACCATGTGCAGCAGGTCTTGCGCAGCCTCTGGCGACAGGGGGCGCGGCAGCTTTTTCTGGTACTTGGGGGTGCGTGCGGACAGAACGGCGGTGGGGTCGAACCCTTCGCGTTCGGCCAGCCAGCGGTAAAAGCTTTTGACCGCAGAAAGTTTGCGCGCAACCGACCGCGCGCCGGTCTCATCGCGCCGCAGCTGCGCCATCCACGCGCGCATGTCGGAAATGCCGATGGTGCCAAGGGCGCCCAATCCCTGCAAGTCGCCCTTATGCTGTGTGATGAACCCCAGAAAATCAGCCACATCGCCCCGGTAGGCAATGATCGTGTTTTCCGCAGCCCCCTTCAGCGCCGTCTGATGGGTCAGCCATCTTTTCAACGCATCCGCCGCCGCAGGGCTGACTAGGGCAAGATCGCCACTCATGGCAAAAACCGACGCAACAGCCTTTCTGTAACGCCGCCCATAAAGGTCAGCAGATCGGTGCCTTGGTGCGGTGCAAACAGCTTTTCGTTTTTGGCCCCCAGAATAAGCAGCCCGCCCATGTCGGGGGAGCCCAGATCAAGCTGAATGCAGGCTTCCGAGCGGATGCCCGTCTGATGGGAGGCATGCGCTTGCCAGATCGCGTCGCTTGTCTTGCGCAGGGTGACATCCTTGGACCGGGCTGTGCTGCCCTGGCTGAGGTAGTCCGCGATGAAACCGGCCTCCATGATGCTCAGGACACTGTGCTGGCAGGCCTTGTCGATCATCGGCTCGCCGGTCACCTCAAGAACCAGACTGACCGCATCAATCCGCAGAACCTCCGTGACGTCTTTTTTCAGGATCGCTGTGAAATCACCGAGGGTTTGAGCCTCCAGCAACTGCAAGGCTGCGCGGTGGATCTGATGCATCCCGGCAAGGTTGTCATAGGCGGCGGCAATGACGGATCGGTGCGTGTCCTCAAGGCGGTCCAGCCGCGCCTCAAGGCGTTCCATGGCAATGCCGCGCAGATCGACGATGTTTTCGCCCATCCGTTTGTCGTTGCCCTCTATCAGGGCTTGCATCATGTCCCGGTCGTCAAGAATGTCTTGCGGGCGCGCGAGTATCGCGTCCCGCAAGGCGGGGCTCAGTTTTGGGGTGCTGCTCACGGCTCTCTCGTTTTTTGTCAGCGCATTCTACGGCGCCATGACATGAAGAGTAGCACCCCAGCCCTTGAAAATCTTTAGCAAAATCGTGCTGGCGCAGGGTCACAGCGAGGTGTTGCAGAACCGCTTCAGCGACATTCTACCGGATCGGGTATCCCAGGGCGCGCTGCGTCAGAGGATTTTCTGCCCGGTCTTTGCCCAGTCGGACATGAACTGCTCCAGCCCTTTGTCGGTCAGCGGGTGGGTGGCCAGTTTCTTGATCACATCGGGTGGCGCGGTCATGACGTCTGCCCCCACAAGGGCTGCCTGTTGCACGTGATTGACCGACCGGATGGAGGCGGCAAGGATTTCCGTCTCGAACCCGTAATTGTCATAGATGGTCCGGATGTCCTCGATCAGGTCCATGCCATCAAGGTTGATGTCATCCAGCCGTCCGATGAAGGGGCTGATAAAGCTTGCACCCGCTTTTGCAGCCAGCAGCGCCTGAGGGGCCGAACAGCACAAGGTGCCGTTGACCATCTTGCCTTCGCCCGACAGAACCTTGCAGGCTTTCAATCCGTCCCATGTCAGCGGCAGTTTGACGGTAATGTTCTCCGCGATGTCGGCCAGTTTGCGCCCTTCGGCGATCATGGCGTCGGCTTCAAGTGCCACAACTTCGGCACTGACCGGGCCGTCGACGATGTCGCAGATTTCCTTGGTCACCTCTAGGATGTCGCGCCCGGATTTCAGGATCAGGGAGGGGTTCGTGGTCACCCCGTCCACCATTCCAAAGTCATTCAGTTCGGCGATGGCCTGTGTGTCTGCGGTGTCGACAAAAAACTTCATGAGAAGCCTCCCTATGATCTTTGCTCTGTGCGCGCTATCAGCTTTGCGTTGGCTTTACCGCATCCCTTGTGCGGCTTAAACCCTCAGAGCGTTTTATTTCCTTGGAGGGGCTTTTTTGCAGGTGCCCGCAGAGTTCCAGACAGGCGACCTGATCGCGGTGCTGACCACGCAACCGTTGGGGCGCACGCTAGACTACCGTGCGCCCGAGGGGGGCTGCATGGTCGGTGCCTTTGTCGAGGTGCCTTTGGGCCCGCGCAAAGTGATCGGGGTGGTCTGGGGGGCCGGGCAAGGCGACTATGATCCGGCCCGGATCAAACGCGCCTCGCGGGTGCTGGATGCAGCCCCCATGCGCGATGAACTGCGGTCTTTCATTGAACGCGCGGCAGAGTATACGCTGACGCCCTTGCCCGCCATGCTGCGTCTGGCCACCCGTGCGCCGGGTCTGGGCGACCCGCCTGCGATGCGCAAAGTCTACCGTCGGGGGCCGAAAGACCCCGACCGCATCACTGCAGCCCGCGAACGCGTGCTGGCGGCATTGGCAGACTATGGTGATCTTGCCTTTACGCTCAGGGAACTGGCGGAGGCGGCAGGGGTCGGCACCTCTGTGGTCAAAGGGCTTGTGGCGCAACACGCGGTGCTGGAAGAGGACACGCCGCGCGACCAGCCGTTTGCGCGGCTTGATCCATCCCGCGACGGCAAGGCGCTGACGAACGATCAGGCAGAGGCCGCGCGCGCCCTTGCAGCATCCGTGGCGCGCGAAACCTATGGCACCACGCTTTTGCGTGGGGTGACCGGGTCGGGCAAAACCGAAGTCTACCTTGAAGCGGTGGCCGCTGCGGTGCGTGCAGGGCGGCAGGCTTTGGTGCTTTTGCCCGAAATCGCCCTGACCGCAGGGTTTCTTGCACGGGTGGAGGAACGCTTTGGCGCCCGGCCCGCTGAATGGCATTCAGGGGTCACCATGACAGAACGCCGCCGCATCTGGCGCATGGTCAGTGAAGGCGGCGTGCAATTGGTGATCGGTGCGCGCTCAGCCCTGTTTTTGCCGTTTCAGAACCTTGGTCTGATCGTTGTCGATGAAGAACACGACACCTCCTACAAACAAGAAGACGGCGTGCTCTATAATGCGCGCGATATGGCCGTGCTCAGGGCGTCTATTTGCGGCGCGCATGTGGTGCTGGCCTCTGCCACGCCCAGCCTTGAGACATGGGCCAACGCCGAAGCCGGCAAATACGCGCGGCTCGATCTGGCCTCCCGGTTTGGGCCTGCGGTCATGCCCGAGATGCGCACCATCGACATGCGCGCGGAAAATCTGCCCTCCACCCGCTGGATCTCTGGCGTGCTGCGGCAGGCGGTGATCAAACGGTTGGAGAAGGGAGAGCAGGCGCTGCTGTTCATCAACCGGCGTGGCTACGCCCCGATTACGCTGTGCCGTGCCTGCGGGGCGCAGGTGGGCTGTGACCAGTGCGATGCGCGCATGGTCGAACACCGGTTCCTCAAACGCTTGATGTGCCATCAGTGCGGCGAAACCAAGCCGCTGCCAGAGGTCTGTCCCACCTGCAAAGTCGAAGGGAAAATGGCCGCCGTGGGGCCGGGTGTAGAACGGTTGGGTGAAGAAGCGGCAGAGCTTTTCCCTGATGCCCGGATCGCAACGCTGAGTTCGGACATGTACGGCACCGCGCGCGCGCTCAAGGCCGAGATTGAAGGCATTGCAGAGGGGGCTGCCGACATCATCATCGGCACGCAACTTGTTGCAAAGGGGCATAATTTCCCGCTGTTGACGCTTGTGGGCGTGATTGACGCGGACCTTGGCCTGCAAGGGTCGGACTTGCGCGCGGCCGAGCGGACGTTTCAGCTGATGCGTCAGGTGGCAGGTCGGGCGGGCCGGGCAGAGGCACCGGGCACCGCGCTGTTGCAAACCTACCAGCCGGAGCATCCGGTCATCCGCGCGATCATGGGCGGCGACGAGGAGGCATTCTGGCGCGCCGAGGCCGGTCTGCGCGAAGAAGCTGGCATGCCGCCCTTTGGCCGCATGGCGGGGATCGTGCTCAGCGGGTCGGATGTGAGTGCTGTCTTTGATCTGGGCAACTGGCTGGCGCGGCAGGACGCGCCGTTGCGGCGCGTTGGCGCGCAAGTGTTCGGCCCGGCCCCGGCCCCTGTGGCACGGGTGCGGGGGCGTCACCGCGTGCGGCTGCTGGTCAAGGCTGAGAAATCGGCCCCCCTGCAGGCGGCCATCGCGCAATGGATCGCGCGCGCCCCAGTCCGGGGCGATCTGCGCCTTGCCGTGGATATCGACCCGCAAAGCTTTTACTGACTTTTCTGGTTTTCCGGTGTCGCACGGGTGGCCGGACCCTTCACCGCGCAGGACCAAGATGCGTTTTTCTGTCTCGTCAACTTATCGAAAGAGGCGTAAGGCAAAGGGATGACCTTCTTGCGAGACATCATGCCTTTGCACCAGACGCAGCACCTGCCGCGCTGGCGCAGGCCGGTTGGGCTGCTGTTTCTCATGGCGTTGGGCATGCCGATTGCATTCAACGTGTGGTCTGCCCTGCTGAACAATTTCATCGTTGAGGTCGGCGGCTTCGATGGGGCCGACAATGGCCTGCTGCACACAATACGCGAAATACCGGGCTTTCTGGCGGTCGCTGTGATCCTGATCCTGCTGGTTATGCGCGAACAGGTGCTGGGTCTGGTGTCGCTGTTGCTGTTGGGGGCAGCGACGGCTGTGACGGCGTGGTTCCCGTCCATGGGCGGCATCCTGATGATCACCTTCATCAGTTCCATCGGGTTTCACTATTACGAGACGGTCAACCAGTCCTTGCAATTGCAGTGGCTGAACAAGGAAGAAGCGCCGCAAATGCTGGGCTGGCTGCTGGCGGCGGGGTCCACGGCGACGCTGATCGCCTACCTTGCCATCGTGGCCCTGTGGGAGACGTTGTCGCTGTCGTTCAACTCGGTCTACATGGTCGGTGGCGGCATCACGGTGCTGATCGCGCTCTTTGCGCTGGTGGCCTACCCGCAGTTCGAAGCGCCCAACCCGCAGCACAAGAAACTGATCCTGCGCCGCCGCTACTGGCTGTACTATGCGCTGCAGTTCATGTCGGGGGCGCGGCGGCAGATTTTCGTGGTCTTCGCAGGCTTCATGATGGTCGAAAAGTTCGGCTATGGCGTGCATGAGATTACGCTGCTCTACACGGTCAATCTGGTGATCAATATCATCGTGGCCCCGCTGCTGGGCCGGGCTGTGGGTCATTTTGGTGAACGCAACACGCTGGGCTTTGAATACATCGGTCTGGTCTGTGTGTTCCTGTGCTACAGCGGTCTCTATTTTTTTAACTGGGGCATTGCAGTCGCCGCGACGCTCTATGTGCTCGATCATATCTTTTTCGGGCTGGCCATCGCGCTCAAGACGTACTTCCAGAAAATTGCTGATCCGGAGGATATCGCCCCCACGGCTGCGGTGGCCTTCACGATCAATCACATTGCTGCGGTGTTCCTGCCGGTGCTTCTGGGGCTTTTGTGGCTGGTGTCGCCGCCTGCGGTTTTCATTCTGGCGGCTGGCATGGCGGGGATCTCGCTGATCCTTGCGCTGATGATCCCGCGTCACCCCGAAAAGGGCAACGAGACAATTTTTGCCCGCGGTTGGGCGCAACCTGCTGAATGAGCGAAGGACGCTTCCTGACCGGATCAACCATGGGCCATGTGGTGCGCATGACAACCACCGGCGCGTTCGGGATCACATTTGTCTTTCTGGTGGATGCGATGAACCTGTTCTGGGTCAGCAAGGTGGGCGATCCGCAGCTTATCGCGGCCATCGGCTTCGCCTTTGCCATTCAGTTCTTTTCGGTCTCTTCGGGCGTTGGCCTGATGATTGCCTCCACAGCTCTTGTCTCGCGCAGTATCGGACAGGCGCGGCGCGATCAGGCGCGTGAACAGGCGGGAGCCGCGATCATCATCGCGACCCTGTGTCAGGCCGTGGTTGCGGCGCTTGTGGTCTTCTTTCGCGAAGATCTGGTGGCACTGGCCGGGGCCACGGGGGACACAGCGGCCCTCGCCAGTCGCTATCTGCTGATTACCATGCCGTCGCTGCCGTTGATGGCGGTTGGCATGATCTGTTCGGGGGTGCTCAGGGCGGAAGGGCTGGGGGCCAAGGCGATGTATGTCACACTGTCGTCCGGGCTGGTCCTGATGCTGATTGACCCGGTTCTGATCCTGTGGATGGGTCTGGGGCTGGACGGTGCAGCGATCGGTCTGGTGCTGTTTCGTGCGGCCCTGATGGGGATGGGGCTTTATTTCGCAGTCTGGCAGCAGGGTCTGGTCGGCACACCCAGCCGCGAGACGATCCTGCGGGTGTTGCCCGGCTACATGCAGGTGGCGGTCCCGGCGATTGCCACGCAACTGGCGACCCCTGCGGGAAACTACTTTCTGACCATCGTGATTGCGCGCTTTGGCGATGGCGCCGTGGCCGCATGGGCGGTGGTGGGACGTTTGACCGTTGTGGCCTTTGGCGGCATTTTCGCGCTGTCGGGCGCGGTAGGCGGTATCTTCGGGCAGAACTTCGGGGCGGGCAAATACGACCGGGTCAAGAGCACATACCGCGACGCCATCCTCTTTTGTATCGTCTACACATTGGCGGTGTGGTCCTTGCTGTTTATGGCGGCGCCTTACGTGATCGCGGCCTTTGATCTGAGCGCGCAGGGGGCGGAAGTGGTCTGGGCCTTTATCACGGTGGGGGTCGGTGGCTTTTTGTTTGTAGGCGCGCTGTTTGTGTCGAATGCGGCCTTCAACAATCTGGGCAAGCCTGCGCGGTCGACCTTGCTGAACTGGACAAAGGACGGCGTGTTCAGCTGGCCCGCAGCGGCCTTGCTTGCGCCGGTGTTCGGGGCCTCAGGCGTGATCTACGGTCAGGCTGTGGCGGGTGCGCTTGTGGGCCTCGGGGCAGCAATCTGGGGCTGGCGTTATGTCACCCACCTTGAAAGGCAACCCGTTGATGACCTTGACGGTGACCCGCTCAGACCCTACCCAAACCCCGATCGCTACAGGATACGCTGATGCCCACATACACTGCATTGACCACGCTCACTGGTAAGGCCGAAGCGGAACGGCTGGGGGACGCAATGGAGAACCTGTTCCCTGAACCCACCGGCGTCGGCGTCTTCGAGATGGAGGATGGTTCGGGCCTGTGGGAAGTTGGTGGTTACTTCACCGAAGAGCCCGACGATGTGGCGCTTGCCCTGTTGGCGGCCAGTGTTGGCGCGAAGGCTTTTGTGGTGTCTGAATTGCCCGAGACCGATTGGGTGGCCCATGTCCGGCGCGAACTGGCCCCGGTAGAGGCGGGGCGCTTTTTTGTCTACGGCAGTCACGACGCAGACAAGGTGCCGCCGGGGGCGGAGGCCTTGCTGATCGAGGCCGCGATGGCCTTTGGCACCGGACATCACGGCACCACGCTGGGCTGCTTGCGCGCCTTGGATACCTTGGCAAACGATGGCTTTGTCGGGCGTTCTGTTGCGGACATTGGCTGCGGCACGGCTGTTCTGGCCATGGCTGCTGCCAAAATCTGGTCGGGCACGATCCTTGCCAGTGACATCGACAGCGTGGCGGTGGACGTGGCGCGCAGCAATGCGGCAGCCAATGACCTTGTGGACCGTATTCGCTGCGTCGAGGCCGCAGGCTTCGATCACTCCGAACTGGCAGAGGCGGCACCCTATGATCTGGTCTTTGCCAACATCCTCAAAGGACCCTTGATCGCCCTCGCACCGGAAATTGCGCGCCACCTTACAGCAGACGGCTGCGCGATTCTGTCCGGCATTCTGAATGAACAAGCCGCCGAGGTCGAAAGTGTTTACGCGCAAAACGGGATCAATCTGGTGCATAAGGAACAGATTGGTGACTGGACGACGTTAACACTTCGCAAGAAACCTGCGTAACGGCCCGACCTGCGCGGGTATGACCATATTTTCTTGATTTTGCTAAAATTTAATAGGATTTATCACCACAATCAGGTGGGGGCCTTTTGTATTGGGGAGTGAAGCGATGAACAGCTACGCTCGGTTGGAACAAAAATGCGAAAACCTCGTCCGAAACCACAAGAAACTGGCGCAGGGCTATCAGGTCAATGTGCGCCGCAACGGACTGATAATCGTTGAGCCAAACCGCGAAGACGCACGGATGCTCTTTCGCCTCGCGGGCTTGATGATCTTCGGGTTGTTTATCTTCAAAGCGATCATGATGGAGATGATCAGCCCGCAAACGTATCTGGAACGGATCTACAGTTTGCAGTCCGGTACCTTTTTCGAACGTATTGCAGCGTGGTTGATGCAGCCTGAACCTGTCAGTGAGGGGATTGTCGCAATGATCAAATGGATGAGCGCCATTTAGGCCGTGCCAATGACTGCAGGCCACCTGTCTCGGGCCAGACGAAACACATAGAAAAGCCGCTGTCATCACCTGATGCAGCGGCTTTTATGTGCGTGGTGCTGATCAATCAGCGCGTGATCTTGCTTTCTGCAACCAGATCAATGTCCGAGCGGCTCAGACCGATATCGTCGAGTTCGCGGTCTGTCAGGCCGCTCAGGGCGTTGCGGGTCACGCGCGCGTCGTTCCATGCGATAACTGCTGCTGCGGCACGCTGGAAAATGCTCAGGAAACCGCTGGTCGCTGTGGACGAGCCGTAAGTGGTGCGGGAAGTATCAAAAGTAGTCATGTTAGCCGTCCTATATCTGGTGGTTGACCGGTCATGCCGGTGTGTTGTGGACTGCATTTAGGAGCCGCCTGTTTTTTCAGCAAGATGAAAAAACGCATGATTGATATGCAGTTTTTGCATAGCGGGAAATTCGGATAAATCATTGTAAAATAATGGTAAATACCGTGTAGAGTTTTCGTCGCTTTCGGACTTTCCCGTGCCGTTTTCTGCGCTTGCACAGGGTGTTTTGGCCTGCCCTGAGGGTAACCTGCCCGGTAGAAAGACATCCACTGGCTGATGTTCGCCTTTCGTGCTATTGCGGAAAAAACAACAAAATTGAACGAGTAGGAACATGCATGCGGTTGATCGGGATTGATCCGGGACTTCGCAACCTCGGCTGGGGCGTTGTTGATGTGGATGGCCCCCGGTTGCGGCATGTGGCCAACGGTGTTTGTGTCTCTCAGGGCGATGATCTTGGCGCGCGGCTGTTGTCGCTGCATGTCCAGCTAACGGAGGTCTTTGTCCGCTTTTCCCCGGAGGGCGCTGCTGTTGAACAGACGTTTGTCAACAAAGATGGCGCGGGGACGCTCAAGCTGGGGCAGGCGCGGGGCATTGCCGTTTTGGTGCCCGCGCAACTGGGTCTTACGATTGGCGAATATGCGCCAAACACGGTCAAAAAGACGGTAGTGGGGGTGGGGCACGCCGATAAACGCCAGGTGCTGCACATGGTGCAGATGCAACTGCCGGGGGCCAGGATCGAAGGGCCGGATGCGGCGGATGCGCTGGCGGTTGCGATCTGTCACGCGCATCACGGTGCCGGGCGCATCGCGCAAGCAGTGGTAAAGGTGCTGTGATGATTGGAAAACTATCGGGCCGGTTGGACTACAAGGCCATCGATCATGTGCTTATCGACGTGCGGGGCGTGGGCTATCTGGTGTACTGCTCTGACCGTACGTTGTCGGCGCTGCCTGCAGTGGGGGAGATGGTCGCACTTTATACTGATCTGGTGGTGCGCGAAGACCTCTTGCAGCTTTTTGGCTTTGCCAGTCTGGCGGAAAAGGAGTGGCACAAGCTGCTCACATCCGTGCAGGGCGTGGGGGCCAAGGCATCGCTGGCTATTCTGGGAACGCTGGGGCCTGAAGGCGTGGGGCGCGCCATCGCTCTGGGCGACTGGAACTCGGTCAAGGCAGCCAAGGGGATCGGCCCCAAGATCGCGCAGCGCGTGGTGCAGGAGTTGAAGGACAAGGCCCCGCAGATCATGGCCATGGGGGCCACGCCCGACGCGCAGCCCTTGCACGAGGACCCGGGCGTTATAGAACCCGACGTGCCACAAGAGGCACAGCCGCCGCGCCAACCTGTGGTGCCGACAACCGCCACAGCACAGGCGGAGGCCCTTTCCGCGCTGGCCAATCTGGGCTATGCGCCGGGCGATGCAGCGGGGGCAGTCGCGCAGGCGGCACAGGACACCGGCGCCTCAAACACCGCCGATCTGATCCGCGCGGCACTAAAGCTTTTGGCACCCAAGGGGTAAGGGCATGCTAGGGATGAGTAGTACCGATGAGTGACATTGACCCCACCGTGCGCCCCGACCCTTTGCCCGACGACCGCGACCGGGCGCTGAGGCCGCAACAACTTTCAGAGTTCGTGGGGCAGGCCGAGGCGCGGGCAAACCTGCGGGTGTTTATCCAATCCGCCAAACAGCGCGGCGAAGCAATGGATCACACGCTGTTTCACGGCCCGCCCGGGCTGGGAAAAACGACCCTTGCGCAGATCATGGCGCGGGAACTGGGGGTCAATTTCCGCATGACGTCGGGGCCTGTCCTTGCAAAAGCCGGGGATCTGGCCGCGATCCTGACCAATCTGGAAGCGCGCGATGTGCTTTTCATCGACGAGATTCACAGGCTCAACCCGGCTGTCGAAGAGGTGCTTTATCCCGCTCTGGAGGATTTCGAGCTTGATCTGGTGATCGGTGAAGGACCTGCCGCGCGCACCGTGCGCATCGAGTTGCAGCCCTTTACGCTGGTAGGCGCGACCACGCGGATGGGGCTTTTGACCACGCCCTTGCGGGACCGCTTTGGCATTCCAACGCGCCTGCAATTCTATACCGAAGACGAGCTTTTCATCATTATCGAACGCAATGCCAACAAATTGGGCGCGCCTGCGGATGAAGGCGGCGCGCGAGAGATCGCCCGCCGGTCGCGCGGCACGCCCCGGATCGCGGGGCGTCTGCTGCGCCGGGTCGTGGATTTCGCCGTGGTTGAGGGCGACGGGCGTGTGAGCCGCGCGCTTGCGGATATGGCGTTGACCCGGCTTGGGGTGGATGCGCTGGGCTTGGACGGGGCCGACCGGCGGTATTTGCGCCTGATCGCAGAGAACTATAACGGCGGACCCGTCGGCATCGAAACCATGAGTGCCGCCTTGAGCGAAAGCCGCGATGCGCTGGAGGAGGTGATCGAACCCTTCTTGTTGCAGCAAGGTCTGATCCAGCGCACGCCGCGCGGGCGGATGCTGGCGCAGAAAGGCTGGCGCCACCTTGGATTTGAACCGCCGAAATCGCAAAGCGATCTGTTTACGTGAGACAAGGCTGAGGCATGGAAGACAAGACCAGTGACGCGATGACGCCCGCCGAGATTGAGGCCTTGTTTACGCGCAGCAGTGGCGCATTTGCTTTCGCGCGCTGGGGGCGGCCCATCGCACCCATCGTATTCGGCGTGGAGGATAAGACGCTCAGCGTGGTCAAAGGTGCCATGGAAGCCGTGATGGTCCTGTCGGGCCACAAAATGGCGGAGACCGATCCCGAGCTTGGCAGCAACATGATGTTCTTTTTCTTTTTGAACTGGGAAGAATTGCTGGACGTGCCGGGGCTGGACCGGCTGGTTCTGGGGCTGGAGCCACTGGTCGCGCGCCTCAAGGACGCGGATGCGAACCAGTACCGGGTGTTTCATTTTGATGAGGCGGGCGCGATCAAGGCGTGCTTTGTGTTCTTGCGGATGGATGAAAACCTCTCTGCGGTGCCTGCCGAAAAGCTGGCGCTGTCTCAGGTGGTGCAGTCCATGCTGCTGTGGTCTGACACGGCGTTTCAGGACCGCTCGCCCCTTGCACAGGTGGCAGAGCGGGTGATCCTGCGCCCCGAAATTGCGACGCTGATCCGCGCGGCCTACGATCCTGTTCTGCCATCCGTCGCTGAGGATAAGAGCCATGCGCTGCGCCTCATGGCGCGGATGGGGCGGGCGCAGTGATGGGGTGCGCAGGCGTTTTGCGACCCGAAACAACCCACTTATCCGCCTGTTGGAGGCTAAGACATGCATAAGTTTTCGTTGCGGGTCTATTACGAAGACACGGATATGGCGGGCATCGTCTACTACGCAAATTACCTGCGGTTCATCGAACGTGCCCGCAGCGATTGGGTGCGGGAGCTTGGGATTGACCAACTGGCCATGAAAGCCGAAGGCGTGGTCTTTGCCGTCCGGCGGGTCGAGGCGGATTATTTTCAACCGGCCTTTTTTGATGACGTGCTGGAGGTGCGCACAACGCTTACCCAGATCACGGGCGCGCGCATGGTGATGGGGCAGGAGGTTTGGCGCGCTGCGGACAAGGTTTTTGCAGCAAGTGTGACGATTGCCTGCATCGGCCCGGGCGGCAGACCGGCGCGAATGCCAGCGAAACTCCGCGCAGCCTATCAAGCCAAAGAGACATGACGCTATAGTGATGGCAAAGTTTGCGCCACTGATGTAGAATCACCCCCGAATAGAGGTCGCACCAAGCGGCCCGCAGGTGGTTTAGCAAAGAGCAGGCTCATGAACACAGGTATGCTGGCCCTGTCCGTTGGACAGGAAATCGACTTTTCGTTTTTCGGGCTCTTTGCCCGCGCGACCCTTATCGTGCAGATTGTGATGTTGATGCTGATTGCGGCGTCATTCTGGGCGTGGTCAATTATTGTTCTCAAGCTGATGGTCTACCGCCGTGCGCGCGCCGAAGCGGTCCGGTTTGACCGGGCTTTCTGGTCCGGCGAGCCGCTGGATGGGCTTTTCCAGCAAGTCGGCCCCACGCCCTCTGGCAGCACGGAAAAGGTTTTTGCCGCTGGCATGACCGAATGGCAGCGATCCCACCGCGACGATGGGGGACTTATTGCCGGGGCCACGGCACGGATTGACCGGTCTATGGATGTGGCGATCAACAAGGAATCCGAATACCTGCGCGGCGGGCTGACGGTGCTGGCCACCATCGGGTCTTCCTCGCCCTTCATTGGTCTTTTCGGCACGGTGATCGGGATCATGAACGCCTTTATCGAGATTGCAGAGCAGCAAAACACCAACCTTGCGGTGGTAGCCCCCGGCATTGCTGAGGCGTTGCTGGCCACCGGGCTTGGCCTGCTGGCCGCCATCCCGGCGGTGATCTTTTTCAACAAGCTCAGTGCAGATGCGGATCATATCGTGGGGGGCTACGAATCCTTCGCGGACGAATTTGCGACCCTGCTCAGCCGTCAGTTGGATGGGTAAGCCATGGGCGCGAGCGTTCTTCAGAAGCAATCAGAGGGTAAGCGCAGGCGGCGCAGCCGCAATCGCGCGCAGCCCATGTCAGAGATCAACGTCACCCCTTTCGTGGACGTTATGTTGGTGCTGCTCATCATCTTCATGGTGGCCGCCCCGCTTTTGACCGTTGGCGTGCCGGTCGAATTACCCAAAACAGCAGCCGGAGCTTTGCCCACCGATCAGGAAGAGCCGCTGACCATTACCATCACGGCCACCGGGGCGATCCAGATCCAGACAACAGAGACGGCCGCGTCAGAGTTGATCCCCAAACTGCGCGCCATCGCAGTAGAGCGCACCAGCGATCAGGTATTCCTGCGCGCAGACGGCGCGGTGCCCTATTCAACGGTGATGGAGGTGATGGGGGCGTTGAATGCCGGTGGGTTTTCAAACATCGGCCTGGTGACGGACATTGGCGGGCCGACCCTTGATGGATCGGTGACGCAGGAGGCGGACCGCTAGGTCTATGCATATTGGCCACTATATCTCGGGGACTGCGCATGTGGCTCTTTTGGGTTGGCTTGCGTTTGGCAACGGCTTTGCAGCCGAACCTTTGCCCTTTGAAGCGACCGAGGTTTCGGTGATTTCGGGCGCGGAATTCGCGGCACTGATGGCCGCGCAGCAATCGCCGCAATCGCTGGCGGATGTGGCACAACCCTCCAGCCCCGAGGTGACGCCCGATGCGCCCAACATTGATGCGCAAACCGAAAATGCGCCCAGCCTGACAACACCGGACAGCGCCCCGGCCCCGGAGGTAGAGGCATCGCCTGACGTGTCGCAGATCACCCCGCCGCCTGCACAAGCAGAGGTTACGGATGAAGCCCCCGTGCTGCCCACACCGCCGCAGGATATTGCCGTGCTTGCCCCTGATGTCGCGGAACGTGCGGTGCCGCAACCTGCAGACCGGGTGGCCCCCGAAGCCGTTGAAGCACCCCCTCCGGACAGTCTGCCCGACCCTGAGGTGCGCGAGGCCGCGCGTCCCGATGAGGTTGGCACGCAAGAGCGCGAGACGCAGGAGGCCACGGCGCCAGAAGCTGCCGCCACCGAGATCGTGACCGAAGCCGAAACGCCCGCCCGCGCGCCGGAAAACTCGCGGCGACCCCCCGCGCGCCGGCCTGAAGCGCCCGTACAAACCGCCGCACCGGCCCCTGATCCGACACCCGCCCCGACCGAAGAGACCGGAGATGCCGTCGCAGACGCCCTGGCAGAGGCCTTAGCCGCGCCATCATCCGCATCATTGCAGCCTTCTGGGCCACCGCTCTCCGCTGGGGAAAAGGATGCGTTGCGCGTTGCCGTGTCGAATTGCTGGAATGTGGGGGCTTTGTCGACCGACGCGCTGCGCACAACGGTTGTGGTTGGCGTGGACATGACACAGGATGGGAAGCCAGTGGTTGCGTCCATTCGCATGCTGTCAAGCAGCGGCGGGTCGGATGCGGCGGCCAATCAGGCGTTTGAAGCCGCGCGCCGTGCGATCATTCGCTGTGGGGCACGGGGGTACGATTTGCCACAGGAGAAATTTGACCAGTGGCGTGAAATTGAAATGACGTTCAATCCCGAAAGGATGCGTGTCAAATGAGAATTTTTGGTGTTTTGATGCTTATTTTGGCATCGGTTTTCGCCGGTACGGCGCAGGCGCAGGACGGCGGCCCGTTACGGATCGATATCGATGAGGGGGTGATCGAACCTTTGCCCTTCGCCTTGCCGGTGTTCTTGCCGGAAACGGCGGCGGCCGGTGGTTTGGCCGCGCAGATCAGCCAGCTGGTTTCGAACGACCTCACCAACACGGGGCTTTTTCGCGAAATATCCTCTGACGCGTTTATCAGTGCGCCGACGCGGTTTGACGCGCCCGTGCAGTTTGCAGACTGGAAGGCCATCAACGCTGAAGCCCTGATCACAGGTGCGGTGTCTGTTCAGAGCGAACGACTGACCGTGAAATTCAGGCTCTATGATGTGTTTTCCTCAGCCGAGTTGGGCGAAGGATTGCAGTTTTCGGGCACCACCGATGGCTGGCGTCGCATGGCGCATAAAGTAGCGGATGCCGTTTACAGCCGCGTCACAGGCGAAGGAGCCTATTTTGACAGCCGCGTGGTCTTTGTCTCGGAAAGCGGGGCCAAAGATGCGCGCCGCAAACGTCTGGCCATCATGGATTACGACGGGGCAAATGTGCAGAACCTGACAGGGGATGAGGCGATTGTTCTGGCCCCGCGGTTCTCGCCTGATGGCAGCCGGGTGCTCTACACCAGCTACGAGACCGGGTTTCCGCGCATTTATGTGCTCGATATCGGTACAACCCAGCGCCGCGTTCTGGAAAGCGAAGAGGGGACCATGAGTTTTGCGCCCCGGTTTGCCCCCGATGGCCGCACGATTGTCTATTCGATCAGCCAGGCGGGCAACACCGATATTTACGCCAGAAACATCGACGGCGGCACGCCTGTGCGCCTGACCTCTGCCCCCTCGATCGAGACCGCGCCAAGCTTTTCGCCCGATGGGCGCCAGATTGTGTTCGAGAGTGACCGCTCCGGCTCACAGCAGCTTTATGTGATGCCCGCCACAGGGGGGGAGCCGCGCCGGATTTCTTTTGGGGCTGGACGCTACGGCACGCCGGTGTGGTCGCCCAGAGGGGATCTGATCGCCTTCACTAAACAAAACGCCGGACGCTTCCATATTGGCGTCATGCGCGTAGATGGCAGTGAAGAAAGGCTTTTGACCGCGTCTTTCCTTGATGAAGGCCCCACATGGGCCCCCAATGGCCGGGTCATCATGTTCACGCGCGAAACCCAAGGGGCGCAGGGCCGCTCCACGCTATATTCCGTGGACATCACCGGGCGCAATCTGCGCCCCTTGCGCACGCCCGAAGGTGGGTCTGACCCCTCATGGTCGCCGTTACAACGATAATTAACGTTGAAGTGATTTTCATAGGCTGGCGGTTGTGTTAACGGTTTGCACAAGAAAAATGAAAACAGGCGGGTGAGGCTTCGCGCATGAAACAACTTAAGATTTCTCTGATTTTGATTGTGGGGCTTGCGGTTGCAGGCTGCACTAACCCCGGCAGATTTGACCCGTCAACCGGCGCAGGTGGTGTGGGCGGTGCAGGTGGTGCTATTGTGCCGGGCAGCCCGAATGACCCAAGCTCGCCTGCTTTCTTCAATCAAACGGTGGGTGACAGGGTGCTGTTTGCGGTGGATCAGTCGTCGCTGACACCGGACGGCCAGATCGTGCTGGATGGTCAGGCGACCTGGCTTTTGACCAATACGGATTTCACAGCCGTCATCGAAGGCCATGCAGACGAACAAGGTACACGCGAATACAACGTGGCGCTGGGCGCGCGGCGGGCCAATGCGGTGCGCGAATATCTTGTGTCGCGCGGCGTTGCCGGAGACCGTCTGCGCACAGTCAGCTACGGCAAGGAGCGGCCTTTGGAGGTGTGCAGCGATGAAAGTTGCTACGCTAAGAACCGCCGCGCCGTCACCGTGCTTGCAAGCGATCTGACCGGATAAATGATGCGCGCACTGGCCGTTTTTGCTGTATTGGCAACGCTTGCAGCGCCGCCCGTGCAGGCCCAAAACGAAGAGACGCTGGCTGATATCCGGCAGGAACTGACCGTGCTTTATGTTGAGGTGCAACGTCTTAGGCGCGAGCTTTCGACCACGGGCAGCCCGTCGGTCAGTGTCGGCGGACAATCGGTTCTGGACCGTCTTGCCGCGATCGAGGCAGAGATGCAGCGGCTCACCTCATCGACAGAAGAGCTGGAATTCCGCATCAACCGGATTGTCACAGATGGCACCAACCGGATTGGTGATCTGGAGTTTCGTCTGGTCGAGCTTGAGGGCGGCGATTTAAGCCAGTTGGGCGAAACCACGACCTTGGGGGGCGCCTCACCCTCCGGCACCGGCGAGACGCCCGTGCCGGATAGGGGCGCGCAGGTCGATCTCGCTGTGGGCGGCGGCGCGCAATTGGCTGTGGGCGAAGAACAGGACTTCAGGGTTGCGCAGCAGGCACTGGCAGACGGTGACTATCAACGGGCTGCAGATCAGTTCACGCAGTTTCAGGAAAAGTACCCCGGCGGGCCACTTGCTGCCGGTGCCGATCTGGGGCGGGGTCAGGCGCTGGAAGCCCTTGGCGAAACCCAGATGGCCGCGCGCGCCTACCTTCAGGGGTTTTCAGCTGATCCAACGGGTACGCTTGCGCCGCAATCTTTGTTTTTGCTGGGGCGGAGCCTTGGTGCTTTGAATCAGGTGTCTGAGGCCTGCCTGACGCTGGGCGAAGTAGAGCTGCGCTTTCCATCTGATCCTGCGGTGGGCGAGGCTCGTGCCGAGATGCAGCGTCTGGGCTGCAGCTAAGGCGGTGTCTGACAGCCTAAAGGATCGGGTTGCAGCAAGTTTTCTGCCGCATCCGCCTGAAAAACTGGGGCTTGCTGTGTCGGGCGGCAGCGATTCCACCGGGCTGTTGTACCTGCTGCATGAAATTGCTGACGACTATTCGATAGATTTGTCCGTTGTCACGGTCGATCATGGTTTTCGGGTCGAGGCTATCCGGGAAATTGCGCATGTCGCTGCGCGCTGTGCGGAACTGGACGTCAATCATACGGTGCTGCGATGGCGGGACTGGGACGGGCAGGGGAACAAACAGGATGCCGCCCGCCGCGCCCGCTATGCGTTGATGACCGATTGGGCCAAAGCGCGTCAGATCCAGACCATGGCATTGGGACATACCAGCGACGATCAGGCGGAAACGGTTCTGATGCGGCTGGCGCGCGGGTCTGGCGTTGACGGGCTAACGGCCATGGTGCCGCGACGGATCAAAAACGGCGTGGTCTGGTTGCGCCCTTTGCTGGGCACCGGACGCGAGGAACTGCGCGACTATCTGAACCAACGCGGGATCAGCTGGTGTGACGACCCCACAAACGAGGATGATCGCTACGACCGGATCAAGGCGCGCAAGGCTCTGGCCATCTTGAAACCGCTCGGAATCGACGCCTCCAGCCTCGGGCAGGTTGCGTCCAACATGTCGCGGGCGCGCGATGCGCTGGATTGGCAGGCCTTTCTGGAAGCGCGCAAAATGGTGAAAGTGCGTGCGGGGGCGTTGGCGATCGACTGGCGCGGCTACCGCACGCTTCCCGATGAAATAGCGCGCCGGTTGCTGGTGAATGCGTTGCTTTGGATTGGTGGGGCCGAATACCCTCCGCGCCGCCGGTCGGTTGCGCAGGCGATGGACCTGCTCAAAAACACGCCCAGTGCCACGCTGGAAGGCTGCATGCTGCGGCGCATAGATGATACCCTGTGGATTTTCCGCGAGTTGAACGCAGTTGCCCAGCATCGAACACCCATCTCAGAGCCATGGGATGGCCGCTGGGAGGCCACTGGCCCCGACACCGACGACGACAATTTGCAAATGGCCCCCTTGGGCGAGGAAGGTATTCTGCTCTGTCCGTTCTGGCGGGATGAGGGGTTGCCGCGTGATCTGTTGACGGCCAGCCCCGCAATCTGGTCTGGCGCAACATTGGTCGCAGCGCCGCTGGCAGGCTTTGCCCAAGGGTGGAGCACAACGATTGCAAAAGGCGAAGATGCGTTCTTTGCCGCACTTCTTTCGCATTGAACCTGACCGTAAGACTTCTATCTTAGACATAACGGTTACGCGCACACCGCGCGACATGACAGGAGATACTCTTGGGTAACGCTCGCAACATCGCCTTCTGGGTCGTATTGTTTTTACTGATTCTGGCGCTTTTTAACATGTTTTCAGGGCCCGGCAGCACGATGCAAAGCCGTGAAATCAGCTATTCGGACTTCGTAGAATCGGTTGAAGCCGGCCAGGTCAGCAATGTGACGCTGGATGGTGAACAGGTCCGCTTCCGTCAGGAAGACGGCACCGATTATGTCACAATCAAACCTGAAGACGCGGAAATCACGGGATTGTTGATCGCCAACGACGTGCCCGTGCGCGCCGAACAGCAGCAACAATCAGGCTTTCAGACATTCCTGATGTCGCTGCTTCCGTTCCTGCTGCTTATTGGTGTCTGGGTCTATTTCATGAACCGGATGCAGGGGGGCGGCAAAGGCGGTGCCATGGGCTTTGGCAAATCAAAGGCCAAGATGCTGACGGAAAAGCATGGTCGGGTTACGTTCGACGACGTGGCTGGCATTGACGAGGCCAAGGAAGAGCTTGAAGAAATCGTGGAATTCCTGCGCAATCCGCAGAAATTCTCGCGGCTTGGCGGCAAAATTCCCAAAGGCGCGTTGCTTGAGGGACCTCCCGGAACCGGTAAAACGCTGCTGGCTCGTGCGATTGCGGGTGAGGCGGGTGTGCCATTCTTCACGATCTCAGGCTCTGATTTCGTTGAGATGTTCGTGGGTGTGGGCGCATCGCGTGTCCGCGACATGTTCGAGCAGGCGAAAAAGAACGCGCCTTGCATCGTGTTCATTGACGAGATTGACGCCGTCGGTCGCCATCGTGGCGCAGGCTACGGCGGGGGCAATGATGAACGGGAACAGACGCTGAACCAGTTGCTCGTGGAGATGGACGGTTTTGAGGCAAACGAGGGTGTTATCATCATTGCGGCCACCAACCGTAAGGACGTGCTGGACCCTGCCTTGCTGCGCCCAGGACGGTTTGACCGTCAGGTGACCGTTGGCAATCCGGACATCAAAGGCCGCGAGAAAATTCTCGGCGTGCATGCGCGCAAAACACCTTTGGGACCAGATGTGGATCTGCGTATCATCGCACGCGGAACGCCCGGGTTCTCTGGTGCAGACCTTGCTAACCTGGTGAACGAGGCCGCATTGGGGGCCGCACGCGTCGGTCGTCGGTTCGTGACCATGATCGATTTCGAGAGCGCGAAGGACAAGATCATGATGGGGGCCGAACGGCGCTCCATGGTGATGACGGACGCGCAAAAGGAAATGACCGCCTATCACGAGGCAGGCCACGCGTTGGTAGGCATCATGCTGCCGAAGTGTGACCCAGTCTATAAAGCAACAATCATCCCGCGCGGTGGCGCGCTGGGCATGGTCATGAGCTTGCCAGAGATGGACCGTCTGAACATGTTCAAGGACGAATGCCACCAACGTCTGGCCATGACCATGGCAGGCAAGGCGGCCGAAATCCTGAAATACGGCCCGGATGCTGTATCGAATGGCCCTGCCGGTGATATCATGCAGGCGTCTGGTCTGGCGCGCGCTATGGTGCTGCGCTGGGGCATGTCGGACCAGGTCGGGAACATCGACTATTCCGAGGCTGCAGAAGGCTATCAGGGTAATACCGCAGGCTTTTCAGTCTCGGCGAACACCAAAGAGCTGATCGAGGAAGAAGTGCAACGCTTCATTCAGGATGGCTACGAATGGGCGCGTAAGATCATCGAAGAAAACACCGAGGAGTTCGAGCGGCTTGCGCAAGGCTTGCTGGAGTATGAGACCCTCACCGGTGAAGAGATCAAACGCGTGATGCGCGGCGAACCGCCCGTGCCGCCATCGGATGAAGAAGACAAATCCGACAGCGGATCGGCGCCAAGTGTGACTGGTATTCCGAAAGCCAAGGCGAAAAACAAGAAAGCGCCTCCTGCCCATGATGGTGGGATGGAGCCTGAACCCACAGGCTAATCCGCGTCTCTTCAGACTTCAAAGCCCCCGCCCGTGCGTCGCACCGCGGGGGCTTTTTTGTTGGCCTGTATTACGTGTTGCGACAGAAGCTGTACTTGAGTTCTCGACTATCATTGAACTTGTCTCTGACGTTGTTGATTGACGTGGGCACCGCCACAGCTACGATCCGCCCTTCAGCAAGTACGAGGATTCAGATCGCAAACAGCACCGTCGACCCGTATTCTAGCAACATCGGGCTCTTGGCTTAAATGCGCCCTACCTGTCGGGCGCGGGCGCGCATAGACGGCTGCGGTTTCCGAAAAGAAACGCTTTTGGCCGTTATCGCCGCATCAGATCAAGGAAATGTCGGAATTGTCCCAATAAATCTGACCGCTTCCTGCGTAAGCATGGACATGGAATTCATGCCATTGGGGCATTCAGGGGGGATAAGGTCATGGCCTTCAAGACAGATATCGAAATCGCACGCGCAGCCACGAAACAACCGATCCAGAAGATTGGCGAAAAGCTTGGTATCTCGGAGGCGGATTTGCTGCCCTACGGTCATGATAAGGCAAAAGTATCGCAATCCTTCATTGATTCCGTACAGGAGCGCACGGACGGCAAGCTTATCCTCGTCACAGCGATCAATCCGACCCCTGCAGGCGAAGGCAAGACAACGACGACTGTTGGGCTTGGCGATGGGTTGAACCGGATTGGGAAAAACGCCTGCGTCTGTATCCGCGAAGCATCGCTTGGGCCGAACTTTGGCATGAAAGGCGGCGCTGCGGGGGGCGGCAATGCACAGGTTGTCCCGATGGAAGAAATGAACCTGCACTTCACCGGCGACTTTCATGCGATCACCAGCGCCCACAACCTGCTGAGCGCCATGATCGACAACCACATCTACTGGGGCAATGAACTGGAGATTGACACACGCCGCGTCGTCTGGCGCCGGGTTGTGGACATGAACGACCGGGCCCTGCGTCAGATCACGGCCTCCTTGGGCGGTGTCGCGAATGGCTTCCCCCGTGAATCCGGATTTGACATCACGGTGGCCTCTGAAGTTATGGCCATCCTGTGTCTTGCCAAGAACCTGAGCGATCTGCAGACCCGTCTGGGGGACATGATTGTTGCCTACCGCCGGGACCGGTCGCCGATCTATGCCCGCGACATCAAGGCAGATGGCGCCATGACCGTGCTGCTGAAAGACGCGATGCAGCCTAACCTCGTGCAAACGCTGGAAAACAACCCCGCCTTTGTGCATGGCGGACCCTTCGCCAACATCGCCCATGGCTGCAACTCGGTGATTGCGACGACCACGGCCCTGAAACTGGCCGATTATGTGGTGACTGAGGCCGGTTTTGGCGCGGACCTTGGTGCCGAGAAGTTCATGAACATCAAATGCCGCAAAGCAGGCCTCGCCCCGTCCTGCGTGGTGGTCGTGGCAACCGTGCGCGCCATGAAGATGAACGGCGGCGTGGCCAAAGCTGATCTGGGCGCTGAGAATGTCGATGCCGTCAAAAAGGGCTGCCCGAACCTTGGGCGTCACGTCGAAAACGTCAAATCCTTTGGCGTGCCGGTGGTTGTCGCCATCAACCACTTCGTCACAGACACGGACGCGGAAATTCAGGCCGTCAAAGACTACGTGACAGAGCAGGGGGCCGAGGCCATCCTGAGCCGCCACTGGGAGCTTGGGTCCGAAGGCTCCGCCGATCTTGCCACACGGGTTGCAGAAGTCGCGGATGCCGATATGGCGAATTTTTCGCCGATCTACCCAGATGACATGAGCCTGTTTGATAAGATCGAGACCGTCGCAAAGCGTATCTACCGCGCCGACGAGGTCCTGATGGACCAGAAACTACGCACGCAACTCAAGGATTGGGAAGCGCAAGGGTACGGCAACCTGCCGGTCTGTATGGCCAAGACACAATACAGCTTCACCACAGACCCAGAGCGCCGCGGCGCGCCCACAGGGTTTTCGGTGCCGGTCCGCGAAGTCCGCCTGAGCGCGGGGGCGGGCTTTGTCGTGGCCATCTGCGGTGAGATCATGACCATGCCCGGCCTGCCGCGCGTGCCTTCGGCGGAAGCCATCAAGCTGAACGCGGATGGCGATGTTGAGGGGCTGTTCTAGAGCGTTTCGATTTATAGTTGAATCCCTTGCTCGCGTCCTCTCCATTTGGTCGAACGCGAAAAGTGATGAGCGATGTTTCATGTTAAAATCGAAACGCTTTAGGCTTCTGAAAAACGGTGTGCTGTCAGCTTAAGGGTTGCCCCTCGCGCGGGCACCCTTCAAGCTGCAGCAAAGCATTCAATATTCGGAGATCCACTGTGAAAACGCTTGCCGCCATCCTGTCCTGCCTGTTTTTCGTCGCTGCCGCCCAGGCCGAAGAGCGTTATGTGGGCTACTACTACCCCGAAATAACCTCTGAGGAGGTTTTTGAGAGGGTCGTGCGCGAAAGCAGTGGGGCCGGCAAAGCCGTGCGGATTGATTTTATCAATGTGTTGACCACTGCGCAGCTTGAAGCGCCCGAAAGCCCGCGTTTCGTGTTCTATGTGAAAGGATCGGATTCAAAGACTCTGATCCTTACAGCGCTGGATGACGAAGTGTTTTCAACGCTCTACCGCGCGCGGGCTATCATGGCGCAGCTTACTGTCAGTGTGCGCAAAGGCGGGTTTTTCCAGCAGGAAGAACTGCAATACGTCGCAACCTTCTATGACCTTTTGCAACTGATGAACTTTGATGAGTTGCTGGTCACGGACGGCGAAAAATGGACCCATCGGGTCGACTTCATCAGATAAAGGACTTCCATGCCTGCTCAACTCATCGACGGAAAAGCTTTTTCAGCGCAGGTGCGCGACCAGGTTGCGGACCACGTTGCCCGGCTCAAGGCAGACCACGGCATCACCCCCGGTCTGGCCGTTGTGCTGGTCGGCGAAGACCCGGCCAGTCAGGTCTATGTGCGCTCCAAGGGGAAACAGACGCTTGAGGCGGGCATGAAATCGGTTGAGCATAAGCTTGACGTGACAACGTCCGAGGCGGATTTGCTGGGCATCATCAAGGACCTGAACGAAGACCCGAGCATTCACGGCATTTTGGTTCAATTGCCGCTACCCGGTCACCTGAACGAAGATTTAGTGATCAACTCGATTGATCCGGCGAAAGATGTGGACGGGTTTCACATCTCGAACGTGGGGCTGCTGGGCACGGGGCAAAAGAGCATGGTGCCGTGCACCCCGCTTGGCTGTCTGATGATGCTGCGGGCCCATCATGGCAGCCTGTCCGGTCTGGATGCCGTGGTGGTGGGGCGCAGCAACATTGTCGGCAAACCGATGGCACAGCTTTTGTTGGGCGACAGCTGCACCGTGACCATCGCGCACAGCCGCACCAAAGACCTGCCCGATGTGGTGCGCCGCGCGGATATCGTCGTGGCTGCCGTGGGCCGCCCTCAGATGGTGCCGGGGGACTGGATCAAACCGGGGGCAACGGTCATTGACGTAGGGATCAACCGTATCGAAAAACCCGAAGGCGGGACGCGCCTTGTCGGAGACGTCGATTTTGACAGCTGTGCGGCTGTTGCGGGGGCCATCACGCCGGTGCCGGGCGGGGTAGGGCCGATGACCATTGCGTGCCTCTTGGCCAACACGGTGACTGCCTGCTGCCGCGCCAATGGCTTGCCGGAGCCCGAAGGGTTGACGGCTTAGACCGCGACCGGCACCAATGTGCCTTGCATGACGGCGATCAGGGTCTCTTTTTTGCCCTTGATCGCGTGGACATCTGCGCTGACCACGATCAGCCGCTTGCCTGGTTTGATCACGGTGCCTGTGGCGCGCAGAAAGTCGCCTTGCGCCGGGGCCAGAAGGTTGATTTTGGTCTCTGCGGTCAAAACCTCATAGCCGTCCGGCAAGGTCGTAAGCCCCGCGTACCCGGACGCGCTGTCACCGATTGAAAAGGTAAGACCTGCATGCCCAAAGCCCTGCTGCTGAAGGCTGCCGGGCAAGAGAGGGGCGGTGATGACCACTCTGGCCTCGGAAATCTCGGACAGCGTGGCGCCCAAGGTGGCCATCATGCTTTGGCGGGCAAAGCTCTGTTCAATGCGGCTGCGTAGGGATGGGGTCATGATTACCTCGGCATCGGTATGCTGGTGGGGGTGGGTCCTGTCAGAATGGCGCGCGCCTGAGGGGACATCAGGTTTTGCAACACAGGGTCAGTGCAGCGCAGGCCGCCCGTGTATGTCCCATAAGCGGGCAGTATCAGGCGGTTCTCGTCACACAAAAACGCAGGCCGGCTGACCGTACGTCCCCGTAGGGAAAGCTGCGCCTTGGGATGATAGTGGCCCGAGACTTCGGCGCCCGCTTCTGCAATGGCGATGTGCCGAAAGGTCAGCGCTCCAAGCCTCAGATCTGCGCGGTAGGTTCCACCAAATTCCAGCGGGCCGGGGTCATGGTTGCCTTCCACCCAGATCCATTCGCGGCCCGCTTGCAGTTGTGTAATCCACAGACGCTCTGCCTCAGGCAGCGACCTGGCCGCGGTTTCATCATCAAAACTGTCGCCCAGACAGATCACTGTCCTGGCCCCAGTTGCCTCCAGATCGTGGCTCAACCGGGTCAGCGTATCTTGCGTTTCATAGGGCGGCAGGCGCACGGTGCTGCGCCGTGCCACACGCTCGGATTTGCCCAAGTGCAGGTCTGACACGCACAGCAGCGCCTTTTCTGGCCACCACAAGGCCCCCGAGGCCATGGCCTGCAGGTCGGCATCTGCAAAACGGAAAGGAAGTGAGTTCATGATTTGTTCATCGCCGATCACAGCACTGAGTTCAAGTCGCAAGATCATCTCTAGTACCCCACGCGCCAGCGCGGTGTGTCGGACGGTTGTGGCGTGATGTTGGCAAGGCCGGATTGTTCCATCAACCGTTGTGCTTCTTCTGCCAGCAGCCGCTCCTCTGCCGCACCTTTGACCGGCACGCGCCCCATTTCCAGAAACAGCGGCGCAGACAGGGGGCTTACACGCGACAATTCCACATGGTCAATCCGGCCTTCGACACGCGCTGCCATCTCTTCGATCCTGCCGAAATCCACAAGGCCGCGCAGGGCCTCCTCGCGGGTGATATCCAGCAGCAGATGCCCCGGATCGTATTTGTGAAGCGTATCGTACAGAATGTCGGAACTGAACGTTGCCTGCCGCCCGGTTTTGCGCGCCGATGGCGTGTTGCGCTGGATCAGCCCTGCAATCGTGGCAGAGGCGCGAAAAGTGCGTTTCATCACCGCATTGCCCGCCAGCCATGTCTCCAGCCCGTCTTGCAGTGCCTCCAGATCAAAGAGCGGTGCAGGGTCGCACACCGGAGCCAGCCCCCAGATCAGCGTCGCGTAGTCCGTCGCCACAAAGCCCAGAGGGTCCAGCCCCATTTCCTCCATCCGTTTGGTCAGCAATAACCCCAGTGTCTGCTGCCCGTTGCGCCCGGCAAACCCGTAGATCACGGTTTGCGCGCGGCCATCGTGTGGGAAGCTTTCAATCAGCAAGCGACCGGGTTCCGGCAACCGGCTGTGGCGGCGTTGCAGGTGCAACCAGTCAGCAGTATGCGCGGGCAGATCGGGCCAGTCGTCCTGCTGCAACATCTCAATGACACGCGCGCTGAGTTGTGTGGACGTGGCGAATTTTGTGCCCATAAACGTCGCCACCTTGGGCTTTTTCGCGGCGTTCCGGGTCACCTCGACCGTCATCTCCCGCAGGCCCTCATAGCGGACGATCTGCCCGCCGATCAGGAAGGTGTCGCCCGGCGTCAGAGAGGCCGCAAAGCCTTCTTCGATCTCGCCCAGCGGTTTGCCGCCCCTGCTGCGCCTGAGCCTGACCTTCAGCGTATCGGTGTCCTGAATGGTGCCGATGTTCATGCGTATTTGCCGGCTCGCGCGGGGGTCGCGCAGATGCCACAGGCCCTCTGCGTCCTGTTGCAGCCGTTTCCACTGGTCGTAGGCCTTCAGCGCGTAGCCGCCGGTTGCCACAAAATCGAGACAGGCGTCAAATTCGGCTCTGGTAAGTGCTGCGTAGGCCCCGACGGTGGTGATTTCCTGATAGAGCGTCTGCGCGTCTATGGGGCCTGCGCAGGCCATGATCAGGATATGCTGGCAAAGCACATCGCGGGGGCCACGCCCGCGCGGATCACCATCCAGATCACCCGCCATTGCCGCATCAAGGGCAGCAATACATTCGACCACTTCGAACCTGTTGGCAGGGACCAGCAGGGCCTTGGATGGGGCATTGTAGCGGTGATTGGCACGTCCGATGCGTTGCACCAGCCGTTTGACGTTCTTGGGCGCCCCGATCTGGATCACAAGATCGACGTCGCCCCAGTCAATTCCCAGATCAAGACTGCCAGTGCAGACAATCGCCCGCAAGCTGCCTTCGACCATGGCGTTTTCGACCTTTTCGCGTTGCTGCCGGTCAAGGCTGCCGTGATGAATGCCAATGGGCAGCGCATCTTCGTTGGCCAGCCACAGGTTGTGAAAGAAAAGCTCTGCCTGCGCGCGGGTGTTGTGGAAGATCAGCGTGGTCTTGTGGCGGCGCACCTCTGCCAGCACGGCAGGAATAGCGTAGGCTGCGCCACCGCCCGACCATGGGGGCGGCTCGTCGATGGTCAGCATCGAGATATCCGGGGCCGGTCCAGGGTCTGCCAGCAGAATATCGCACGGGTCCGGGTGACGCGCCAGCATATGCGCAATCGCCTGCGGGTCCTCGACGGTTGCGGAAAGACCGACCCTGCGCAGATCGGGGCAGAGCGATTGCAACCGGCTCAGGCCCAGCATCAACTGATCCCCGCGCTTGCTTTCGGCCAGTGCGTGGATTTCATCGACAATAACACGTTTGAGGCCTTTGAACATGTGCGGCGCGTCCGGGTAGCTGGTCAGGAGCGCGAGGCTTTCCGGCGTCGTCAGCAGGATATGCGGCGGGTCGGCACGCTGGCGTTTCTTGCGGCTGGCAGGCGTGTCCCCGGTGCGGTCTTCGACGCGGATGGGCAGGCCCATTTCCTGCACCGGCGTCATCAGGTTGCGCCGGATGTCTGCGGCCAGTGCTTTGAGCGGTGAGATGTAGAGCGTGTGCAAACCCTCGTGCCCGCCACTGGCCAGATCAATCAGCGTTGGCAGAAACCCCGCCAGCGTCTTGCCGCCGCCCGTGGGCGCAATCAGCAGGACAGCAGGATCATCGGCCCGGGCCAGCATATCAACCTGATGCGGGTGTACTGACCAGCCTTTGGCAGCGAACCAGTCGTGAAAGGATTGAGGGATGTCAGGCATGAACAGCATTCTAGCGCGGCCATCCGCAGGGGCCAGCGCTCATGTGTGTTTCTGCCTATGCGGCGCTTGGTGCGGGTGGTGGCTCAGACCGTGGCCTGCGCGCCTGCAACCAGATCACGGTAGAGGGTGTCCACCGGATCATCGCTCAGCGTCACATCCGCCATGCAGACCTGTTCGCCCGCGCGCACATCGCGGGTCAGCGGCACGCCATGGGCAAGTCCGATGGGCAAGGCGTCCCGCGCCGCGGAGACGGGCAGGGCCTTGCCGTAGACCGTGTAGCCGCCTTCACCATCCAGCACTTCGCCTGCCTTGAGGTCCCTTTTGGCGACAGAGGCCACGGTGCCCCGCATGAGTTGTGATTGCCCCGTGGCCTCACCGCGTAAGGCTGCACTCAGCACAGAGACGGACAATTCCAGTCCAATCAGGTGAAAGGGCTTGTACATCGACGCATAGCGGCCGGTATCATCGGTTGGCAGGCCGTATTGCTGAAAACAGGCGGCGGCGTAGTCGTTGGGGGCCTTCAGCACCACGTAGACACCCCAGCGCAGATCGCGGAAAACGGGCCTGCCGTCGCGTTCCAGCGATGAAATCGTCTCCACCATCCCGTCGGCCTCAAGCTGGCCGCCGACCGCGCGCGGGCGCAGGATATGGGCCAGATCGTCCACACCGCAGGGCGGAAACCCCAGCCCGTCATGAGGGATGTTGAGCCCACAGGCATTGGCAATCGCGGTCATTTCGATGGCGCTTTTGGTGCCGTCCAGAAAGGAGTTGAACATCTGCGGGTTCATCCCTGCGGTTTTGGCAGCCTCAGGCGTCAGCCCGTAGTGGTCCCAGACATCGCCAGGCGTGACATGGTGGTAGGCGGGCAGGTATTTCGTGCCTTTCCCGGCGGCTGCCACCTCGAACCCGGTCGCGCGCGCCCAATCCACCATTTCTGCCACCAGTGCGGGCTGATCCCCGTAGGCCATGGAGTAGACGACCCCGGCTGTGCGTGCCTGTTGCGCCAGCGCGGGGCCGACAAGCACATCAGCCTCCACATTAACCATCACCACATGCTTGCCGTGGGCAAAGGCCGCCTGCGCGTGGGCAACACCGGCGCGCGGATGGCCCGTCGCCTCGATCACAACATCCACGTCGTCGCGTGCCGCAAGGCTGCCGCCGTCCTCAAGGAAGGTGGTCGCCGCGATCCGCTCGTCGGTCCAGCCAACGGATCGGCAGGCGGCGCGGGCGCGCTCGGGGTCCAGATCGGCGATGGCCGTCACCTCAAGCCCTGTGATGGTCGGGACCTGCGACAAGAACATGGAGCCGAATTTGCCTGCGCCGATCAACCCGACGCGGACGGGCGTGCCTTTTTCTGCCGCTTCTGCGGCCAGTCTTGCCAAATTCATCCTGTGTCCTCCCCGTTTAGTCCCTTGGGGTCAAAAGGGAGGAAAGCTGCAACAATGTCCAGTGCTGTCGGTCTATTTCACGATGTGCTCATCCTTGACGAACATGTTGTCCCATGCCCGGTCCAAAAGGTCTGGCGACATCTGGTAGGGCAGCCCTTCAAAGTCGCAGATGGCGACCATCTGGTCGATCAGGAAAATGGGCTGGTAGTTGGCGTATACATTGTCAATTTCGGGGTAGCGGACCTTGAGCAAATGCACCAGCGTCGCCTCATCCAGCGGCATTTGCCGCTTTTTCGCGATCATGGCGAAAATCTTCAGGAAGTTCTCCTGACTGGGGCCATCGATCTTGATTTTGAAGAAAATCCGCCGCAGGGCGGCCTGATCGAAAATCTTGTTTGGGTGGAAGTTGGTGGAGAAAATCACAAGGGTATCAAAGGGCACCTCGAATTTCTCACCCGATTGCAAGGCAAGGATGTCCTTGCCCTCTTCCAGTGGCACAATCCAGCGGTTGACGAGCGCTTGCGGCGGCTCTGCCTGACGGCCAAGGTCGTCGACGATGAAAATGCCGCCCGCTGATTTCAATTGCAGGGGGGCCTGATAGGTGCGCGCGGTCGGGTTATACACCAGATCGAGCATCTCAAGGCTCAGCTCACCGCCGGTGATCACGGTGGGGCGGTCACACATGACATAGCGCGCGTCAAAGCGTTTCGCCCGGCGCAGGCAGGTGGGATCATCCTCGGGCTCTGGCACGGCATTATGCACAATCGGATCGTAGACAGTGATCACCTGACCGGCATATTCGATGGCGCGCGGCACATAGACCCTATCGCCCAGCGCGTCGCGGATGCCGTTCGAGATTGAGGATTTTCCGTTGCCCGGCGGCCCGTACATCAAAATGGACCGCCCGGCTGAAACAGCAGGCCCAAGCTGGCCCAGCAGGTCATCTGGCAGCACGAGGTGTCCCATGGCAGCGGTCAACTGGTCACGCGTCACCTGAATGTTGCGGATCGACTGGCGCGCGACCTGTTCGCGGTAGACACCCAGCGGCACAGGCATGGCCCCGAAGTATTCCGACTGCGCCAAAGCGTCCAGCGCGCGGGCCTTGCCTGCTTCGGTCAACTGGTAGCCCATTTCATTGCCGTTGTTTGCGTGCAGCGTCCCGGTGGCTTCCAGCAGCCGCTGTGCGCGCGCGGCATCCACAAGCTCTTGTGTGACGGGGATCGGCAGACAGATGGCCTTTGCCAGATCGCTGACCATTTCCACATTTTTGCGGAACATGGTTTTCAAAACAATGTCCTGCATCATCACGGGGGACAGTTGCATATCGTCAAGCGTGCGTGGCGTTGGGGGCTGCGTCACATGAGGGGTTTGCATGTTCATTGCGGTCTCGCTTCAGCCTCTGATCTGGTGTGGGATCTCTGACGATTAGCGAGGCAATGGCGCGAGAATAGGGCGTATTTCAGGCACCATTAAGGGCGGCGAGCGCCAGATAGGCCAACAAGGTCGGGCCAAGGGCCAGCCCCATGGGAAAGCGCGGACCGGCAGCCCAGCTTTCCCAGTCGGGGGCCAGTTTGCGCAAGGGTGTCGCCCGCGCAATCCGGTGCGCCACGAAGGCTGCGAGCGTAATACCCGCCAACAAGGTGATCAGCAGCTTGAGATCCCCGAGCGCGATGTAGGGCGCCGCGGCTGCACAGAATTTTGCGTCACCGGCCCCCATGACGCCTGCGGCGTTCAGGATGATGCCGACCCCCAGGACGATACCGAGACAGGCAAACCCCCATGCGTAGGTGGTCCAGTCCGGCAGGGCGAGGGTGCCGATGACCGCGTAAACTATCGCCAGCGCCACAACCGCGCGGTTGGTGATTTTCATGCGCGAGAGGTCTGTATAGACCACATACAGGCAGATGGGGGCCACGAAGGGCAGGAACCACCATGCAGTGACCGCGTGCAACGCCACGGATCAGCCCGAGGTTTGAAGCGCCTCAAGCGCGCGCGAGGCGGCCTGAAAATGCTGAGGGTGGGTATCAACCGCTTCACGCAGCAGGGTTTCGCCGGTTTTGACATCCCCCAGCTTGATCGCCGACAAGGCCATCGTGTGCAGCAATTGCGCGCGCTCTGTCTGGCTCATCGGAATAACGGGCAGGGTGTAGTTCCGCTGCGCGCCGCGCGACATGACCAGATTGTTCTTTGCGGTAAACAAGGTGCTGTCGTTGCGGATAGCCTGATTGAACAGCCGCTCTGCCTCTGCGAAATCCCCACGGCTCAGTTTTGAGTAGCCCCAGTTGTTCAGAATGCCGGCAGGCGACGTGGTCAGGCCTGCGGCGGTTTCATAAAAGCTGTCGGCGCGCTTCCATTCTTTGTTGCCGTCCGCGAGCATCGCTTCAAGGCGGTAGCGGTCAAAGGTTTCAATCGTGGGCGGGACCGCGTCCAGCACCGTATCTGCGCGCGCCCAGTCGCCGCTGCGGACCAGAGCATCTGCCCATGCGACGCGGTCGTCGCCCGTGGCGTCTTTGAAGGAGACGACTTTTTCCCATGCGGGGGCGGCTTCATCAAACCGGCCCGCGCGCACAAGAGAGACCGCCAACCCGCGATGCGGGGCAATGTCGTCTGGTTTTTCGCTGGCGGTGCGTGCAAAGAAAGAGACCGCTTCATTGGGGTCCGCCACGGTCAGCATGACCTCACTCAGGTTGCTCTCCTCGATCACGTTGACGTCCTGAAAAGCCCGGTCAACGTTTTCCTTGGCGCTTTTCGGCGCACATCCGGCAACCAGTAGCGCGCCTGTGGCGCAGGCGACCAAAAGGGTAGGGTGGCGCATTTTCGCGTCCTTTTACTGCTCTTGACTCGGTCATGGTGCGGGCTTGATCACGAACTCGCTGGTTCCGCGCCGCACCAATTTATATTCGTTGTTATTTTCTAAACCTAGGGTAGCAGAATTTTCCAATTTTGCGAGCGCCAATCTGAGATTGTCCCGGATTGCGATGTTTGCGCCATTGCTGAGACCAAACGCTTTTCGAAAGATGCCGACCGCTTCCTGCGTGCGGCCTGTCTCCATCAGCAGAACGCCGAGGTTGTTCCAGTCTTCAGGTTGCGCGGTAGGGTCTGCCACCGCGCGGCGCAGCTGCCCTTCGGCCTGGTTTAACCGGCCAAGCCCAAGATTGGCCGCCCCCAGCCCTGCAAGGATTTCCCCGTCGATTGCACCGCGTTCCAAGGCTGCGCGGTTAAAGGCTGATATGGCCAGTTCATATTCCCCCGCCGCAAGCAAACGGTGCCCGACCTCCGCGCCATCCACGGCTTCGGCTTCGGTATCCAGTCCGGGGGCAAAAATCTGGTCTTCGGAAAGCGCCACGCCGCCTGTGGGGCTGCAACCCGCGCTGAGCAGCATAAGCGTTATGAGTGCAGCAGGCCTGTTTGCCCGCCTGCGCCGCGAATACATCAGTTGCCGATGGCTCCCAGTTGCGTAATTCCATGCACCGACGGCCCGACCAGAATGATCAGCAGCGGCGGGACTGTCAGCATCATAGTGGCAAGGGTCATCTTGGTTGGCAACTTGTTTGCGGCCTCTTCCGCGCGCATCACCCGCTTGTCGCGCATCTCGCTTGCGTAGACCCGCAACGCATCAGATATCGACGTGCCAAAGGTCGCAGATTGCACCAGAACGGTGACAAAAGACTGCACGTCCTGCACCCCGCAGCGTTCCGCCATTTCATTCAGAACAGTGACTTTGTCCTTACCGGCCTTCATCTCGTGGGCCACGATGTCATATTCCTGTGCCAGCGGCGGGCAGGAGGCATGCAGTTCGCGCGCCACACGGACAATGGACTGATCTAGCGACTGCCCGGCTTCGACACAGACCAGCATCATGTCAAGACTGTCGGGAAAACCGCGTGTGATGGCTTCCTTGCGCTCTTCAACGCGGCGGGTCACCCAGTAGGTGGGCAGATAGTAGCCAATGCCGCCCGGCGCCATGGTGTAGATGATGGATTGCTGTGTCGACATGCCGTCGCCGCCGCCCATGATGTTCATGTAGACGAAGGCGCCAAGCAGCCCCAGAATGCCCAGAGAAAACTGGGCAAAATGGAAAAACCGCACTGCGTCCTTGCTCTGGTATCCGGCCTGGCGAAGTTGCAACTGGCGCTTGCTCAGCTCTGCGACGTCCTTTGGTTCAAGAAACGACGCAAACCTTTGCAGTTGCTCGTTGCGTTCGCCCTGTCGCAACTGCTTGGTGGGCGCGCCGTCAGACGCGTTTGGGGTTTGCACCTGCCGTTTCAGCCGCGCCATTGGGTCCTCTGGCTGTGACAGCATCAGCGCCAGAGTGCCCGCAATCATCACGCCCCCCAGCGTGCCCAGCAGGATCATCGGACCCAGAGGCCCCAGCAGATCAACGATCATCGCATTCACGGTATCTAAAAAGGCCATGTCCCTGCTCCTTACACTTTGATGTCTGTGAGCACGCGCATCACAAACAGGTTGACCGTCAGCAGAATGCCCACAACGAAACAGGCCGGGATGAACAGCGCATGGTCACGCACTTCATCGTAGTAGTTAGGATCACTCACGTTGATCACGACCAAGGCCACAAGGGGGAAGGCGGACAGGAACTTGCCAGACCACTGCGCCTCTGCGGTGATGGCCTTCACGCGGCGGAACAGACGGAACCGCGCCCGGATCACCTGCGCAAGACCTGCCAGAATTTCAGCGAGGTTACCGCCGGATGTCTGTTGGATTGTGACCGCCACGGCCAGAAACCGCAAATCCTGCATATCAATCCGTTCGGCCATTTCCTTGAGCGCCTCGCCCACGTCCCGGCCGTAAGCGGCCTCATCCGCGATCACCCCGAATTCAGAGGCCAGCGGGTCCTGCACCTCCTTTGAGACGATCTGGATGGCAGAGGAAAACGGGTGCCCCACACGCAAGGAGCGCACCATCAGTTCCACCGCGTCGGGCAATTGCTCTTCGATCATGGCAAGGCGCTTCTTGGCCTTCATCGAAATCCATAGGTACACCGCGCCCACACCGATCCCGACCGACAGCAGCACCCGCACGCCCATTTCGGTGGCTGTTCCAACACTCAGCCCTACAAAAGCAAGGACGGCCAGAACGCCCATGACCATGATCAGTTGCGGCGGCGTAAAGGCAATAGCCGCTTTTTGCGCTTTTTCGGCCAGCAGCGAATACAGCGGGATGGACCGTGCTTTCATGTGTTGCTGCATTTCCTTGCGCAGCTTTTCCAGCACTTCCTCGCGCCCGGCCCCCTTGTCCAGCATCTCGAGCCTGCGATTGACCCGGCTGTTGAGGCTGATGGATTTGCCAAAAATGACGAGGTAGATACCCTCGACCAGCACCAGCACGCCGATGAAAATCAACCCGTAAATGATAGGTTCTGCACTCATGTTACTGATCCTTACAGCGCGGCGATGGGGTCGTAGATGGAAGGGGGCAGATCATAGCCCCACAGGCGGAACCGTTCGGCATAGGCCGAGCGCACGCCAGTGGCTGTGAAGTGACCGATGATCTTGTTGTCAGGCGTCAGGCCGACGCGCTGGAAGCGAAAGATCTCCTGCATGGAGATCACCTCGCCCTCCATCCCGGTAATTTCGGTGATCGAGGTCATCCGGCGCGAGCCGTCCTGCAGACGCGAGGCCTGCACAATCAGGTTCACCGCCGATGAAATCTGGCTGCGAACGGCTTTCAGCGGCATTTCAACCCCGGCCATCGCGATCATGTTCTCAAGGCGGGAAATACCGTCACGTGCGGAATTGGCGTGGATTGTGGTCATGGAGCCGTCGTGACCTGTGTTCATCGCCTGTAGCATGTCGATGACTTCCTCGCCGCGCGTCTCGCCCACGATAATGCGGTCAGGGCGCATCCGCAGCGCGTTTTTCAGACAGTCTCGCGGCGATACTTCACCCTTGCCTTCGACATTCGGGGGGCGGCTTTCCATCCGGCCCACATGGGTCTGCTGCAGTTGCAGTTCTGCGGTGTCTTCTATGGTCAGGATACGTTCGGCATTGTCGATGAAGCTGGAAAGCGCATTCAGCGTTGTGGTTTTTCCCGACCCTGTCCCGCCGGACACAATGATGTTGAGCCGCGTGGCGACGGCGGCTTGCAGATAGGCGGCCATTTCTTCGGTGAAGGCACCGAAATTGACCAGATCGTCGATGCCCAGCTTGTCTTTCTTGAATTTCCGGATCGACACCAGACTGCCATCGACCGCAACCGGCGGCACCATCGCGTTAAACCGCGACCCATCCTTGAGGCGCGCATCAACGTAAGGGTTGCTTTCATCGACCCGGCGGCCCACCGCGCTGACGATCTTGTCGATGATCCGCAACAGGTGGCGTTCATCCTTGAACGTTACATCGGTCAGTTCCAGCTTGCCGTCGCGTTCCACAAAAATCTGTTGCGGCCCGTTGACCAGAATATCGTTGACCGTGTCGTCCTTCAGCAATGTCTCAAGCGGGCCAAGCCCGGTCACCTCATCATAAAGCTCACAGGTGAGCGTCTGGCGGTCCTCGCGGTTGAGCACGATGGAGCGTTCTTCCAGAAATTCGCTGGCAATGGCGCTGATTTCCTGACGCAAGTCCTGTTCCGTGGCGGCTTCCAAGGCTGACAGGTTCAGGTTTTCAAGCAGCACGCGGTGCAACTCAAGCTTGATCTCGCCCATGCGTTCCTTGCGCTTGCGCTCTTTGTCTTCTGGGGCGGCCTTGGCCGGGGCTGGGGGAGCCGCTTTCCGGGTGATGCCTGACGCTGCGGCAGCAGGGTGGGGGGGCGCGATGCTGGTCCCTTTTGCATCTTGCAGCTTTGCACCGTCCAGCGTGGCGGCTTGCGTCTTTTTGTATTTGGAAAACATGCGCGGTACCCCTGTGTCCGTCAGGCGGCTTTGACGTCGTTACTGTTCAAATGGTGGATCGAGCGTGCGAGTTTTGCGATTTCTTTCCGAAGCGGATTTTTATGAGCGGATTGTGCAAGGGGCAGACCGTGATCGGCGGCGTGCTGGACAGGTGTACCGCCGTCTGGCAACAGCACATCAATCGAAATATTCAGCGATTCAGCCATGCGTTTGATACGGGTCTTTCCGCTGAGGTCCGTAAACCCGGGCCCCCGGTTTATGACGTAGCACAGCTTTTCGACCGGAAGCTCTTCGGACTGCAGGGCCCGCTTGAAGCGCAGGGTGTTTTGGGCTGATCGCATGTCCCGCTCCAGCATGCAGAAATAGATATGGGCGGCGTTCAGAACGGCCTCTGTCCAGGCAACGACGGTGGATGGCATGTCAATCACCACGTAGTCGAAATGCCGCCGCGCAAACGTCAGTATCCGGTTCACATCTTCAGAGCCGATCAGGTCCAGCGGCAGGATTTCCGCAGGGGCCGTCAGGACCTGTATTTTATCCTGAAAGCTCAGAAGCGATTGACCGAAGGTTTCATCGTCCATGTTTTCAGTGTCAGAGAGCATGTCGTAGACCCCCTCGCGGCGCGGCAAATCAAGGTGCGTGGCGACCGACCCGAACTGAAGGTCAAGATCAAGCAGGCAGACGCTGGGCCCGCCTTCTTTTTCCGCATTCGCCAACTCCCACGCAAGGTTGACCGCAAACGTGGTAGACCCTGACCCGCCTGCCAGACCGTGCACCACGATAACGGCGCCCTCTTTTTCCTGACCATTGCCCAACCGCGCGCTTTTCGCCAAAGCAGGCTCTGCATTGCTGGCTCTGATGCGTTCAATCGCTTCTTTCAGTTCGTTTTCGGGCAAGGGGTAGGGCACAAATTCATCTGCGCCCTGACGCAACAGCGCATGAAGCGCTGCGGGAGTTACGTCTTCGGCAATCAACACAACCTGAATATCCCGTTCTTTTGCCTGCGCGATGATCTCGCCCAGCAGAGACAGATTGCTTTCATCCATGCTGTCGATAGCCAAGGCTACGAACTCAAGGGCCTTGGCCTCGGGCTGGCTGAAAAACGCAAGCGCTTCGGCAAAACCAAGATCGCCCCAGCTTTCCCCCAGTGCCATCTCCATGTCTTCGATCAACAGATCGAAATTCTGCACATCCCGGCTGATCGTACAGGCGGCGATCAACGATGTGTCAGGGTGTGGCATTGTGCTGCTCATTGCCAGTTGTTCCTTTGCATTCTGAGGCTTGGTAGGCATGCGACACGTTTGGGCTTTAGTGTTGCGCGTTCAGTTTTGTGGTTGCTCTCTCCCGGCGGCACCCGCCCGGCATACGTGTCCCCGTAAGGTGTTGGTCGCAGTCAAACTGGGCGAGATTAGGGCTTAATCCGCCCGATTGTTGGGTGTCTCTACACAGTCACCGCGTGGGGACCGATTTGTCTGGTGCAGCGCCGGGCAGGGTGCACAAATCAAAGGTGCTCCTGAAAACCAAAAAGGGGCAGCCACGCGGCGCCCCTGAATTGGTCTTTCTGGAGAAAGTTTTGACTACTGCGAGTCCGCGCCCTCAACCGTGCTGATCTGACCTGCGCTGCCGGCGTAGTCTCTGTAGATGATCGCGGCATACTTGCCATCCAACGGGTCGGGCGTGCGTTTTACAAAGCCGGTGACTTCGGTGACGGTGCGACGGTTGCGCCGTTCGCGGTCTTGTGTGGCGACCAGCGGTCTGGTTTCGCCAAAGGACGCAACCGCTTCAAGTCTGGCCCGTTCAATGCCCTGAGACATCAGAAAGCTCACGACTGCTTGCGCGCGGCGCTGGCCAAGGCGTTTGTTGTATGCAGGGCTGCCCACCGCATCGGTGTGGCCGTAGACCCGGAACCGGATCTCGGGAAACTGGCTGATCCAGCCTGCCTGTTGACGCAAGGCTGTCTGCGCCTCAGCATCCAGTACGGTGCTGTTGAAATCGAAATTGACCATTGAGGGCACTTCGCGATCAAAGCGACCAGCCAGGGCCAGCATGGCGCTTTGTGCGCCGGTTTGGATCGCAATGTTGTTTTCTTCTGCAGAACCGAAGCCGCCGCTTTTCAACTTTGCGCCTGCTTCACGCTGAAACTGGCTTGTTTCAGCGGTGCAGGCGGCCAGCGCCACGACGCCGGCGGCGGCCAAAAGGGCATGTTTTGTCCTTAAGAGACACTGCATTGTCCTACTCCATCACATATCCGTAGGACCCGCTGAAGTCTTGCTTGGCAACCTCTCCGGCTGCACCGGACGTGGGACTGTTTGCCGTTCTGACGGTGTTGCCGTTCAGGAACAGGTCACGCTCTGACGGGGGGCGCACGCGGTCTGTGGGCAAGGCCAGCGCTTCACCGCGCGTCGGCTGCACGAGGTGCGGTGTTACGATGATCACAAGCTCGGATTGGTCGCGTTGATATTGCGTGCTGCGGAACAAGGACCCCAGAATGGGAATATCCCCCAACCACGGCACCTGAGCGACGGAATCGTTAAAGCTGTCTTGTAAAAGACCGGCAATGGCAAAGCTTTCGCCGTCGCGCATCTCGACCGTGGTAGAGGTTTCCCGCCGGGTGAAGGCTGCGATCTGCAAACCGCCAACGGTCACCCCGTTCGCAGTGTCGAGCGCCGACACCGCCGCAGAGAGTTGCAGGTTGATCAGATCACCATCCACGACGCGCGGCACGAAATTCAACTCAACGCCAAAGGGTTTGAACTCAACGCTGATGGTGTCATTGTCTTGAGCGACCGGCACAGGATATTCACCACCGGCGAGGAACTTTGCCTCTTGTCCAGACAAAGCTGTCAGGTTGGGTTCGGCCAGCAAGCGCACAGCGCCCTTGTTTTCAAGTGCTTCCAGCAGGACGCCCACTTGCGCAGAGCCGCCCCCAAAGCTGAAGAGGACCGCACCGATTGCATTGCTGCCTGCCTGTCCGACCTGCCCGTTGACACCACGGTTGACACCAAGGCGCAGATCATCGCCCGGATTGCCCAGCGTCAGTGAGCTTTGCAGCGATTTAGAGACGCTGCGGTTCATCTCAGCGAAGCGCACTTTCAGCAAAACCTGCTGCACGCCGCCCACCGTCATCAGGTTCGACACCCGGTCCGGCGCATAGCGCGCGGCCAATTCAATCGCCTGGCTCAGCTTTTGCGGGCTGGATACGGAGCCCGACAAAACGATGCCATCATTGGCGGTGCGGACTTCGATCTTTTCGCCCGGCAGGATTTGGCCCAGCCGCTCTTTGAATTCGGTCACATCCGGCGAGACCCGGACATCCACATTGGTGACCAGCTGCCCTGCGGCGTCCAGAAGCGTCAGCGTGGTGATGCCGGGCACTTTGCCAAGCACGTAGATGCTGCGATCCGACAGGGACGAAATATCAGCAATGCCGGGATTGGCGATGCTCAGTTCCGCAAAGGGTATTTCGCTTTCGACGATCACCGCGCGGTTCATGGAAACATCCAGCGTTTTGGTCGTGCCCTTGGTGACCACGCGCAGAGTTTCAGCATGTAAGGCAATGGGGGCGGTCAACGCCAGAGGTGACGCGCTCAAAGTCAGCCCCAAGAGGGCCGCTTTCAAAATTCCATCGATTTTCATGTGATCTGCCCTTTTGTGATCACGCCTCAGGGCGGGGTCTTGTCGCCCACGTGCCCGAACCTTTGCTTGAAATGCGTTTTTTTGCAAGAATCAATGGGTTCGGGCACGTTTCTTATGTGGACTATTGGCAACACGCTATAATAGAAAAGGGTGCCACATTTCGCGTGACGCCTTTGTAAGCTCATGCTTTTCCATCAGTTTGTGCAAGGGATCGGCACATCGACGATTTCGGACCCTCGGCGCGTTCGAATGGTGCAAACCCGCGCCTCGGGTGCAGCCCGCACGGGGGCCGACACCTCAAGACCCAGTAATGACACCTGATCCACTTCGATCTCGGCGACTTCTGTGTCGTCCCCGGCGCCGACAAGCGACAGGGATAAACTGCCCGTTGACTGCGCCTGCGCAAAGGCTGCGACTTGTGTTGGTGTAGCCTCAACCGTAACCGTTCGGGCGATACGCGCGCCGCTCAATTCATTGTCAATCTGGTCCACCGCGATCAGTTTCACGCCGTTTTCAATAAGGCGGGTGATGTCCTCGCGGCCTGCGTCTGTGTTCACGGACCCGGTCCAGTACACATCCACCCGGTCACCGGGTCGCAGGAAACCAGACACACCACTGGCAACATCGACACGGATCGCAAACGCGCGCATACCTTTCCCGAGCCGTGTTGTCAGGCCAATGTCTTCACCCGGTTCAGTGACTTTGAGCGCCATGATCGCTTCATTTGGCTCCATCGCGCGGACAATCAGGCGCGGCTCCTCTACACCTTCCGGAAAGAGAACCGCCCAATCAATGAACGTGCCTTGCGGGATGGCGTCGGCAGGCCATCTGACCGTGCGCACGTCGTCGGGCGTCAGAACATCGCCATACCGAAGCTGACGGGTTGCGACAAAAACGGGCTGCGTGGGCACGATCTGGTTTTGCATTTGTCGTGCGTAAGCCAGCTCTGCCTGATAGCGGCCAATGTAGTCTTTTGCCATGTATACGGCACCACCTGCCAGCGTTACGCCTGTCAGCAGTACTAATCCGAAAACCATTCGCATCGTGTCACCTCCTGGTTCTGACTGACCTTTGTGGAGCACCGTGTATCATTCTGGTACTTGCCTGATGTGACCATTTCTGGCGGTGGCCATGGTTGCTCTGTGGCAAACGCCTGAACTTACAAAATGCAGCGCGCGCATGGCATCTTAGCCGCCGTCCTCTCCGGTCTGGGTGCCGACGTTGCCGGGTTCCTGGCTGGAAATGTAGCCGTTTGCGCGCTGGCTGAGGCCGGATGTTTCATCGTTGAGCGTAGCCACAAGGCCGATGCAAAGCCCCACAACCGCCGCAGTCAGCACCACCCAGTCTACCGTCACGGCCCCGTCTTCGCTCGGAATGAATCGTCGAAGAAGCCCGCGCATCTTTACCCTCCGTCAGTAGCCGTGTGTTTTGTCGTCATACATGGGGGTCACCGTTCCAAAGCAGAACGCGACCCCCAAAAATGCGTTACGCGCGTGCGGGCGCCTTAGCCGCCTGTCGTGCCTCCGGTGGTGCCGCCTGTGGTACCGCCGGTTGTACCACCCGTCGTGCCGCCTGTTGTACCGCCGGTTGTACCACCCGTCGTGCCACCTGTTGTGCCACCCGTCGTGCCACCACCGAACGCGCCGGGCGTCTGTTCGCCAAGGAACGAGGTGGTCCGGGAAGTCAGGTCGGATGCACCGCCTTCGATCGATGTGTAGGCAGCCACGGCGAGCCCAACCACGGCCGCTGTTAGTACAACCCAGTCAACTGTTACGGCGCCGTCTTCGTCTTTACGAAAATTCTTGATAAATTTCATCATCTTGTATCCCTCCAAGGATCATCAGGTTTTGTCCCACTAACCGTGCCGTCATCAGTGACCGTCTCTCTCCAAAGGTCTGTCCGACGTGGTCTGTGGGTATATAGGCAAGGGATTCAGGCATCATTTTGACTGCAAATGAGGCTTTTGGGTCAACCAGCACCATTTTAGTGAAAAACCATAGTGTATTGATAAATAATCATAAAATGCGATTTTGCCGTCTGTCCGTCGTTGAGGGCAAAGCTGAATGTGGCAAAACCGCCGCGTCGTCGCACCAGAATTATGGCACCAGAGCGGGTTTTCTGCGATAAACAAACCCAACAGGCGTAACCAAAGCGCGAGCAGGCATCATGAAAAACATATTGGCAGGCGGGCTGGCCGCACTGTGCATGTTGTGCACACCGTCCTTGGCTGACACACCGCGCCCGTTTCCAGACTTCAGTGCAAAGCGGGTGTCGCCGCCCAAGCCCGGTGAGCGGCGGTTGACTATACAGATTGATCCGACCGAACAGCAAGCAGCCCTTGCAGCTTTGCCCAAACCGGGGGATCGCCCGGCCATCGAGGTTGCGCTGCCCGAAGCCCCGCACGCAAACAGCACCGGGCGGTTTGACTGGTTCTGGGAGAGAATGTCGCCGTCTTTGGCGAGCGCCGGACCCGGCAGGCTGCCCGGGGCGCTGGATGTGCTGCTGGGACGCGAGGACCTGCCCCAACCCCGGCTTGCACATATGCAGGACATTGCGCGCATAAACGGCTCTGACATTTTGCGTGCCACAATTGGGACGCGGGTCTCACCGGCCTTGGTGCTGGCGGTGATTACGGTTGAATCGGCGGGCCGCGCGGATGCGCAAAGCGGCGCGGGGGCGCAGGGCCTGATGCAGCTGATGCCCGCCACGGCGGCACGGTTTGGTGTCAGTGACAGTTTCGAGCCGGGGGAGAACATTGCAGGCGGTGTGCGCTACCTTGACTGGCTAATGAAAGAGTTCGGGGAAGATCCAATTTTCGTGCTGGCGGGCTATAACGCGGGGGAGGGGGCGGTCCAGAAACACGCAGGCGTCCCGCCTTATCCCGAAACTCGCGACTACGTCCCGAAAGTGCTTGCCGCCTATCAGGTGGCGCGGGGTCTGTGTCGTACGCCGCCTGAGCTTTTGTCAGACGGATGTGTTTTCGTGGGGATGAAATAGGTGTTTCACCGCACCGTCAGACGTTAAAGGCGTCCGCCCCGTCAGGGTGCTTCGCGCGTTGGGCTTTCACGAACGGGCGTAAGGGGGCTATTGTTTGCCACCCGGCGAACGCGTTTTCGATCAGCCCTGTGACCAAGGCAATGCCCGCGTCCGGCTACCCGGTTGAGCCGTTTGTCGGTGCAAGCGGGAATAAGTCCGCTCGGCTGCGTGACCGTTCATGACAATCACGCAGCGCGCTTTTTTACCACCTCAGACGATCGTGGCCTCTGTTGCCGCGCGCAACGCATCTTCGGTCACGCCATCGGCGGTTTCCACGATCTTAAGACCCCCTTCAACCACATCAAGCACGCCAAGATTGGTGATGATCCGGTCAACAACCTTCTGACCGGTCAGCGGCAGGGTACAGGCTTTAAGCACTTTGCTGTCGCCATGCTTGTTGGTGTGATCCATGACGACCACAACGCGCCCGACACCGGCAACAAGGTCCATCGCCCCGCCCATGCCCTTGACCAGCTTGCCGGGGATCATCCAGTTCGCCAGATCACCGTTTTCAGCCACTTCCATCGCGCCAAGGATCGCCATGGCGATTTTCCCGCCCCGGATCATGCCAAAGCTCTGGGCAGAATCGAAATATGCGGTCTGCGGCAGTTCTGTGATCGTCTGCTTCCCCGCATTGATCATATCCGCGTCTTCCGTGCCCTCAACAGGGAAGGGACCCATGCCCAGCATGCCGTTTTCGGACTGGAGGGTGACTTCGATCCCGTCGGGGAGGTAATTGGACACCAGCGTCGGGATGCCGATCCCAAGGTTGACGTACCATCCGTCTTCGAGTTCCTGAGCCGCGCGCGCGGCCATTTGGTTGCGATCCCAAGGCATGGTCTGATTTTCCCTAGATTATTCGAGGAGGGACGCGCTGCCAGGCACGTCGATTGTGATGAAACTGCCTGCCGCTCCACGGCCCAACTGAAGCGTGCCTTCAAGCCCTTCGATGAGGCCGCTGACAATGCGCCCGCCCACAGTCTCAGGGGAGGGCCAGGCTACATTTTGCGGAATGCCGATGCCGTCGTCCGACACAATGAGCCGTAACCCACCGGCGCTCAACTGGGACATGCGGATTTCGACAAGGCCCATGTCCAAACGGTCAAAGGCGTGCTGGAACGCATTGGTCAAAAGCTCTGATACCACCAAGCCCACGCGGGTTGCGGTCTCAATCGGTACTTCCAGCGGTTCGATCTGCATGTTCATACGTACACCGGAACGACCGTATATATGCGCTATGGCACAGGCCAGACGCGACAGAAAAGTGCCCATCTGGATGGTGTCTCGATTTGACTGCGCATCCGCAAGCTTCATTTCTTCGTACAGCAGTTGCAGTGTCTCAATCCGGCGGCTCAGGGCGGCATATTCATCGGGTACAGAGGTCGCGACCGTTTGTTGACGCACCATCGAAATGATCATCGACAGATCAGACTGAACCCGGTTCTGCACTTCCATCAGTTGTGTGTTGATCTTCTCGATGTTGGGTTCGAGTTCCCCGTGGCGAAGCTCTTTTTGGATGCCGATAAAATACTGCAGGCGTCCCTCGGCATCATGGAGCGGCGCAACCATCAGCCGGTTCATGAACGGCGCACCATTCGCACGGTAGTTCAGAATATCGACCGACACGGTCTTTTGTTCCTTCACGCGCGCGCGCACCAAATCGACCGCTGCCTTGTCGGTATCTTCACCCTGAAGGAACCGGCAGTTACGCCCGATGGAGGCACTGCGCGCATAGCCCGTGGTCCGCGTGAACGCTTCATTGACATAGACAATCGGGTTGTCTTCAAGATGGGGGTTCGTCACGATCATCGAAACCTGAGCACGTCCAAACCCGTCGAACCCGCGTTCGTCGAACATAAAAACTTCATCAGTTTTCGTATCGAATGACGTGTCGGCCATCGGGTAATCCTCAGGCAGCGCGCGTCGTGCGCTGCTCAATCCGTTTTTCGTGCTCGCCTTGGATCAACCTGTGCACATAGATGCCGGGCAGATGAATGCTGTCGGGGTCAAGGCTGCCGGTCGGGACAATCTCTTCGACTTCCGCAACACAGATTTTGCCGCACATGGCGGCGGGCGGGTTGAAATTGCGTGCGGTCTTGCGGAAGACAAGGTTGCCCGTGGCGTCGGCTTTCCACGCCTTTACAATCGACAGATCCGCGAAAATGCCACGTTCCAGAATGTAGGTCTCTCCGTCGAAATCCTTGTGCTCTTTGCCCTCTGCAATGCCCGTTCCCACGCCTGTTTTGGTGTAAAAGCCGGGAATGCCACAGCCTGCCGCGCGCATGCGCTCCGCCAAAGTGCCCTGCGGATTGAACTCAAGCTCCAACTCGCCTGACAGGTATTGCCGCATGAATTCGGCGTTTTCGCCCACGTAAGACGAGATCATCTTTTTGACCTGCCGTGTCTGCAGCAAAATACCAATGCCAAAGTCATCCACGCCTGCGTTGTTTGACGCAAAGGTCAGGTCTTTGACACCGGCGTCCCGGATCGCCGCCAACAACAGTTCGGGAATACCGCATAGCCCAAACCCGCCCGCAGCAATCAGCATGTCGTCATGCAAAATACCATCGAGCGCCTGCGCCGCTGAATCATAAACTTTTTTCATTGTGCTTCCTTAGTCCCGGCTGGCTTTTGGACTGTGCCAACGCACTTTTCGCGAGTCAATCTTAGCGATGCGCGGCCCTGTCCTTAGTATTGTTGCAGGGACGTATACCGTGGTCTACCGCCCACGAAAAGAGGAAGCAGCGCCGTGCGACACAAAAACTGCCATGCCCGCCTAAAACGCTGGGAGTCAGTCTGATGCGTCCAGATCAAGCAGGGCCGGATTTGCTGCGGGCAGGGTGCGATGTGTGCAAATTCCTCACATTGCAGCGCGCCTGCCCTGTCAGGATTTGGCTGCTGGTTTCTTGGTTGTCTTCTTTTTGGCAGCAGGCTTTTTGGCCGCGGGTTTTTTGGTGGTTTTGCGCCGCGTGCCCTTTTTTGCGGCCTTTTCGTCAATCAAAACAAGCGCTTCCGCCATGGTAAGCTTTTCGGGGTCGCTTTCCTTTGGGAGGGTCGCGTTGATTTTCTCCCACTTCACGTAGGGGCCGTATTTGCCCTCCATGATGCTGACGGCACCGCCGGACTGCGGATGCTCGCCCAACTCACGCAGGGTTTTGGCTGCAACGCCGCGTCCCCCCCGGCTGGCAACTTTCTCTGCCAGTAGTTGCACAGCGCGGTTCATGCCGACGGTCCAGACGTCCTCAAGCGTCTCAAGGTTGGCATTTGTCCCGCCGCGTTCGGACGTGGAGGCTGCGTGCTTGAGATACGGACCATAGCGGCCAATGTTGGCCCAGACCGCCACGCCATCTTCGGGATGCGGCCCGATCTCGCGGGGCAAATCCAAGAGTTTCACGGCTTGCGCGAGGTCGACATCTTCCGGCGGCCATGCTTTAGGGATCGACTGGCGCGGTGGTTTCTTGTTGTCTTCTGTCACCTCTCCGCGCTGCACGTAGGGGCCGAACCGCCCCTTGAACACTGAGATATTGTCGCCCGCATCGGTGCCCAGCAGTTTGCCCTCCGGCGGAATGGCGCTGGCTTCTGCTTCGGGGTCAGGCGGGCCAAAAGGACGCGTGTAACGGCATTCGGGGTAATTTGAGCAGCCGATGAACGCGCCACCAGACCTGGCGGTGCGCATGCTGAGCCGCCCCAATCCGCAGTTCGGGCACAGGCGTGGGTCTGTACCCTCTTCATTAGGCGGGAACAGATGCGGCTCGAGCACCTCGTTGATTTTTTCGAGAACTTCCGTGATCCGCAAGTCTGAGGTTTCAGCAACGGCAGCGGAAAAATCGCGCCAAAATCTGGCAAGAATATCTTTCCATTCCGCATCGCCTGCGCTGACGTGATCAAGCTGATTTTCGAGGTCCGCGGTAAAATCATAGCCCACGTAGCGCCGAAAGTAGTTTTCCAGAAAGGCCGTCACAAGGCGGCCCTTGTCTTCGGGAAACAGGCGGTTCTTTTCCTTGCGCACGTATTCGCGGTCCTGAATCGTCGTCACGATAGAGGCATAGGTAGACGGGCGCCCGATCCCGAGCTCTTCCATTTTCTTGACCAGCGTGGCCTCGGTGTAGCGCGGCGGCGGTTGGGTGAAATGCTGCTCTGGTGTGACGCTTTGCTTGGCCATGGCCTCGCCCTGGTCGATCTGTGGCAGGCGCTTGTCATCGTCATCACTGGCCACGTCATCGCGGCCTTCCTCATAGACCCGCAAAAAGCCGTCAAAGAGCACAACCTGACCGGTCGCGCGCAGCTCAACCTGCCCATCTGCTGCCCCGATATCGACAGTCGTCCGCTCCATGCGGGCGGCTTCCATCTGGCAGGCAATGGTGCGTTTCCAGATCAGATCGTACAGCTTGCGCTGGTCCGGTTCGAGCAGCTTGAGGTCTTCGGCTTTGACCATCATATCGGTGGGGCGCACGCATTCATGCGCTTCTTGCGCGTTTTTTGCCTTGTTTTTGTAGATACGTGGCGAAGAGGGCACGTAGTTCGCACCATAAAGGGTTTTGATTGCATCGCGCGTGGCGGTCACGGCCTCGGGGGCCATGTCGATGCCGTCCGTACGCATGTAGGTGATGTGGCCCGCTTCATAGAGCCGCTGTGCGGTGGACATGCAGGCGCGCGCACCCATGCCGAACTTGCGGCTGGCCTCTTGTTGCAGCGTGGAGGTCATGAAAGGGGCTGCCGGATTGCGGTTGGCCGGTTTCGCCTCCACCGATTTGACGGACAGATCGCGGCTGTTGATGGCTTGCACCGCCATTTCAGCCTGCGTTTCGTTTTCGATGTCAAACCGTTCGAGCTTCTTGCCAGCCAGAACGGTCAGGCGGGCTTCGAGGTCCTGACCGCGTGGGGTAGATAGCAAGGCCTTCACCGACCAGTATTCGCGGGCGCGGAACGCCTCGATTTCCATCTCGCGTTCAACAATCAGGCGAAGGGTGACCGACTGCACCCGCCCGGCAGAGCGCGCGCCCGGCAATTTGCGCCACAAGACCGGGCTAAGGTTGAAGCCCACTAGATAGTCCAGCGCGCGGCGGGCCAGATAGGCCTCGACCAGCGGCATATCCACCTGACGCGGGTTCTTCATTGCCTCTGTCACGGCGGATTTGGTGATCGCGTTGAACACCACGCGGCTGACGGGAGTGTCTTTCTTGATCGACTTGCGCTTGGTCAGGGCCTCTTGCAGGTGCCAGCTGATCGCTTCGCCTTCGCGATCGGGGTCGGTCGCGAGGATCAGCGCGTTGTCGTCTTTCAGCGCATCGGCAATCGCCTTGACGTGTTTTTTGCTGTCGGAGGCGACTTCCCAAAGCATTTCAAAATCGTCATCGGGTTTGACCGATCCATCTTTTGGCGGCAGATCGCGCACATGCCCATACGAGGCCAGAACGGTGTAGTCACTGCCAAGATACTTGTTGATTGTCTTTGCCTTAGCAGGAGATTCGACGACGACGACCGGCATAAAGTGTGGGTCCTTCAAACAACTAGTTACGTTTCTATGGCTGTGCGGCATGTGGTGTGCAAGCGCATATTGTCAATCCTGTGACGGGATGTAGCAGTTTCGGTGCCGCAAAAATCGGCAGCGTGTCGGCGCGTCAGTTGCGCGTGATCAGGCCACCTGCATCCCGCCTGATCCTGCCGTCAAGCTCCAGCTCCAACAGCGCTGGCGCGGCATCCGACGGTGTGACGGCAAGGTCTCTGAGCAACTGATCTTCGGCAACGGGCGCGGGGCTCAGACGCGACAGGATTTTGTCGTGAATGGCAGCAACGCGTTTCAGCGGTTTGGCAAGGGCGCGTTCTTTTGGTTTGGGGGGTGTGCGATGGGGCGTCATTACCAGTTCCTGTTGCGGGGCAGAGGCCAGCGGTGCCAGCGCGTCCAGCACGTCATCGGCAGACCGGATCAGGGTCGCCCCGTCACGCAGCAGCATATTGCAGCCCGCCGCACGTGCATCCAGAGGATGCCCCGGCACGGCCAGAACCTCGCGTCCCTGATCCAGCGCGTCGCGCGCAGTGATCAGGCTGCCGGACTTTGCAGCCGCTTCGACCACGATTGTCGCGCGCGCAAGACCAGAGATGATGCGGTTGCGGTTCGGAAAGTGCCGCGCCATCGGTTGCAACCCAATGGGCTGTTCAGACAATCGAAGCCCTTCCTGCGCGAGTTCGCGGTGCAAATCGGCGTTTTCCTGCGGATAAACAATATCGACACCCCCGGCTTGCACGGCAATCGTGCCTGTTGCCAGCGCTGCGCGGTGGGCTGCCGCGTCGATGCCGCGCGCAAGGCCTGACACCACCACATATCCGGCTTGTCCCAGATCGCGCGCCAGACGGGCAGCCATCCGTGTGCCCAGAGATGACGCATTGCGCGCGCCGACCATGGCGATCATCGGGCGGGTCAGCAGATCCGTATTGCCCAACGCCCAGACAAAGGGGGGGGAGTCGTCAAGTTCGGCCAGCAGGGGAGGGAAGGCAGGTGCGCCCTGTATCAACAGGCGCGCACCCAATTTCCGTGCGGCGTTGAGTTCTGCCTGTACGACAGCCTCGGGACATATTTCATAGTCCTCAACGCCAGCTGCGCGGGCTATTTCCGGCAGCGCTTTCAGCGCGTTCTGCGCCGTGCCGTGTTCAGTCAGCAGTCGTTTATACGTCGCTATGCCGACCCGGCGGGAGCGCAAAAGACGGAGCCTTGAAAACTGGTCATCTTCCGAGGTGGGTGGGAGTGGGGGGTGAGTGGAAGAAGGATTGAGGTCCTTTTCAGTCATCCGAAGCTCCGTCTATTGCAGAATCAGGTTTAAGGCGAGTTGGTTAACAAGCCATGAATAACAGACCGTCCGTGACCTCGCTATTTTGGGGGAGGGTGGCGCTAAATGCCTTGTCCGCCCACGGTCAGTCCACCGATCATGAGCGTCGGTTGTCCTACGCCAACAGGCACCCACTGCCCTGCCTTCCCGCAGTTCCCCATGCCGGGATCAAGTGCCATGTCATTGCCAATCGCGCGGATTTGTTTCAGCGCGGTCGCTCCGTCGCCAATGAGCGTGGCGCCTTTCACTGGCGCGCCGACTTTACCGTTCCGGACCCGGTAGGCTTCGGTGCAGGAAAACACGAATTTGCCGTTGGTGATGTCAACCTGACCACCGCCAAAGCCCACAGCGTAAATGCCGTCCTGCAAATCCGCCACGATATCTTCGGGCGCTGTCTGCCCGCCCAGCATGTAGGTGTTTGTCATGCGCGGCATGGGCGCATGGGCGTAGCTTTCGCGGCGCCCGTTGCCCGTGGCAGGGACCCCCATCAGGCGCGCATTCTGCCGGTCCTGCATGTAGCCCACCAGAATGCCATCCTCGATCAGCACATTGCGCGCCGATGGCGTCCCCTCGTCGTCAATACTGATGGACCCGCGCCGGTCCGGGATCGTGCCATCATCAAGCACCGTGACCCCGGGGCTGGCAATCCGTTGGCCCATCAAACCTGCGAAAGCGGAACTGCCTTTGCGGTTAAAGTCGCCCTCAAGGCCATGCCCGATAGCTTCGTGCAACAAGATACCCGGCCAGCCCGGCCCAAGGACCACATCCATCACGCCCGCCGGGGCCGCCTCTGCCTTCAGATTGACGGTGGCGATGCGCAGGGCCTCACGTGTTTTGGCCTGCCAGTCCTCGGCGGCCAGCATGCCATCAAGACCAACGCGCCCGCCCCCGCCAACACTGCCGGATTCGCGCAGCCCGTCTTCTTCGACGATGACCGACACATTCACACGCGTCATGGGGCGCACATCGCGCAGGGACTGCCCGTCGGGCCGCAGTATCTCAACCTCTTGCAAACTGGCCGCGATTGTTGCGGTAACCTGAACTACTCTGGGATCGAGACTGCGCGCAAAGTCATCGATGGCGCGCAGGGTCTCGACCTTGACCGGAAATGTCGCCCCCGCGATCGGGTCATGATCCGTGTAGAGTTTCTTGTTGGTCGCTTTCGGGGCGTCTGCCCATGCGCCGCCGCCGTCCCTCACAGCAAGGCGCGCGGTTTCACTGGCCCGGCGCAGCGCTGCCGCAGAAACGTCTGTCGAATGCGCATAGCCTGCCACCTCACCCCGCACAGCGCGCAGCCCGAACCCTTCAGAGGCATTGTAGCTGGCGGTCTTCAAACGACCGTCATCGAACACCAGTGATTCTGACCGGCGTCGTTCCAAAAACAGCTCCCCGTCGTCCGCCCCCTGCGTGGCGTCACGCAAAATCTGCACCGCGTCCTCCCGATCAAGAGAGGTTTCAAAGGGCGAAAAGGGGTGATCGGACATTTTTTGGCTCCTGTGGTGTATGCAGCGGCATACAAAAATGGCTGTCGCGGCTCAATGACGCAATCATGGCTCTTTATCTTAAAGAAAGAATATGGTTGTTAAGAAGACAAACAACCCTCGGACATGGCGGCAAGGCCAAATTGTGTGGGGACCAACAGTGCAATGATGATCCACAGATCAAATCCAGATCAGGACAGACTATGAAAAATATTCTATCGCTCGCCCTCATTCTGAGTGGGGTAGGTACAGTCCAGGCGCAGGCGCAGGACACCCTCGAAATCATCGGGGCACCTGTCGATCGCGCCATTGGCTTTCAGCCTGCTGCCACGGAACTCGCCCGCGATTTGCAGTGGCTTGACGGCATGTTGATGGTGATCATCACTCTGATCACGATTTTCGTCGTTGGCCTGCTGATATGGGTGATTTACCGCTACAACGAAAAGCGGAACCCGACGCCGGCAAGTTTTACGCACCACACGCCGGTTGAGATTGCCTGGACGGTCGTGCCGATTGTTATTCTTGTGTTTATCGGCGCGTTTTCATTGCCTGTTTTGTTCAAGCAGCAGGAAATTCCAGAGGCAGACGTCACCATCAAGGCGATTGGCTACCAGTGGTATTGGGACTACGAATACGTCGACCACGACTTTGTCTTCTCGTCCTACATGATTGGCGCGCCGTCCACAGGCGGTGACAACCGTAAAACACCCGAGGTGATCGCGCAGCTGGAAGAAGCAGGATACAGCGAAGACGAGTTCCTTCTGGCAACTGATACAGCCGTGGTTGTGCCGGTTGGCAAAACCATCGTGGTTCAGGTCACAGGTGGCGACGTCATCCACGCATGGACCATCCCCGCGTTTGGCGTAAAGCAAGACGCGGTGCCCGGACGTTTGGCTGAGCTTTGGTTTTCTGCCGAGAAAGAAGGCATCTATTTTGGTCAGTGTTCAGAGCTGTGCGGCCTCAACCACGCCTACATGCCGATAACCGTAAAAGTCGTGTCGGAAGAAGCTTATGAAGCATGGCTGATCGAGGCGCGCGAAGAGTACGCAGGTGTACCTGCATCGCGTGTTGTTGCGTCCAACTGAAGGCACAGGCTGCGCGGTGCGCGGCCTTTTTGTCGTCACGCACAGGTGAGGGATCGTTCGTAAATGGCAGACGTTGGATACACATCAGCTCAGACCGGTGTCCGGGAATACGATTCCCAACTGGGTGATTATTTTGAGCTCCTGAAACCGCGCGTCATGTCGTTGGTTGTGTTTACCGCGCTGGTGGGGCTGCTGGCCGCACCGGGGAACATGAACCCGATCATCGCTTTTGCGTCGATCCTGTTCATAGCCATCGGCGCGGGTGCCTCTGGTGCTTTGAACATGTGGTGGGACGCGGATATCGACGCGGTCATGCGGCGCACGGCAAAGCGGCCTATTCCATCGCGCCGGGTGCCCTCTGGCGAAGCGTTGAGCCTTGGTCTGGCGCTGTCCGGCCTGTCGGTGATGATGCTGGGCCTGGCGTCCAACCTGCTGGCAGCCGGATTGCTGGCGTTCACCATTTTCTTCTATGCGGTCATCTATTCCATGTGGCTAAAGCGCGCGACACCGCAAAACATCGTGATAGGTGGCGCGGCTGGCGCGTTCCCTCCGATGATTGGCTGGGTAGTGGCGACAGGCTCTGTCTCGATTGAGGCGTGGTTGATGTTCGCGCTGATCTTCATGTGGACGCCGCCGCATTTCTGGGCGCTGGCGCTGTTCATGAAGGCCGATTACCACAACGCGGGCGTGCCCATGCTGACGGTGACACATGGTCGCCGCGCAACGCGCCGGCACATCCTCGCCTACACGGTTCTGCTGGCAGGGCTGGCGATTGGCGCATCTTTCACTGGCATCGGTGGGGCAGTCTACCTGACCGTTGCAGTGGTCTTGAATGTGCTGTTCCTTAAGGGAGCTTTTGACATCTGGCGCCGTGACGAGGCCACAGCAGAGGCGGATGGCTACCGCGTTGAAAAATCCTTCTTCCGGCTGTCCTTGTGGTATCTGTTTCTCCACTTCGTCGCTGTTCTTGTTGAAGCGTTCTTGCCACCGATGGCGTGGGGAGGATTCTGAGCATGGCGATCAAGGCAGAACACGAGCTTCACAACCGCCGCCGGGGCCGCAACGTGGGTGTTGGGATCATGCTGGGCGCGTTTGTGGTGCTGGTACTGGCGCTGACCGTTGCCAAAGTGACCAATGGTGATTTCGAATTGCCAAGTGCTGAGGAGATTGCGCAATGATTAAGCTTCATGGCCCGCGCAAGACCTTGGCCCAGACAGTGGGTTTGGTGGTTGTCATGGGCGGTTTGGCATGGGCGTCTGTGCCGTTTTACGATTGGTTCTGCCGCGTAACGGGCTTTGGCGGTGTCACTGGCGTGTCTGATGTGGCACCCGAAGACGTGCTCGATCAGACTGTGACGGTCCGGTTTGACGGGTCGCTGAACAATCACATGGCTTGGGAGTTCAAGCCGGTTGTGCGCGAAATGGAGGTGCAGATCGGCGAAACCGGTCTGGCCTTCTACGAGGCCTACAACCCCACAGACAGACCCATTGCGGGCTCTGCCAGCTACAACGTCACGCCGTATCAGGCGGGCAGTTTTTTTAACAAAATCCAGTGCTTCTGCTTTGAAGAGCAGGTGCTGGCACCGGGTGAACGGGTGCAGATGCCCGTCACCTTCTACGTGGATCCTGAGATAGTGGACGACCGCGATGGCAAGTTCATCCACACGATCACGCTGTCTTATACATTCTATGAAATCGACCTGCCCGAGGAATACGCGGATGCAGGCCAAAGTGCGCAACCGTCAGACAATACGACCAACTGACACCAAAAAAGGCGAGGGACCCAAGCTATGGCCCATGAAAAAAACCACGATTACCACATTCTGAACCCCTCAATCTGGCCGTTCCTTGGCTCCGTTTCCGGGTTTGTCATGCTTTTTGGTGCGGTCTTGTGGATGCAAAACGTCACACCCTTCCTGTTCTGGATCGGATTTGTGGGCGTTCTGTATGTGATGTTCGGCTGGTGGTCTGAGGTCGTTGCAGAAAGCCGGGTCGGGGACCATACACCCGTGGTCAGGCTTGGTCTGCGCTATGGCTTTATCCTGTTCATCATGTCCGAAGTGATGTTCTTTGCGGCCTGGTTCTGGAGCTTTTTCAAGCACGCCATCTACCCGATGAGCGGCTATGTCGGCACGGAATACGTCCAACCCGAGATCTACCACGTGGATGCGTTCCATCTGCCGCTGATCAACACGTTGATCCTGCTCTTGTCGGGATGCGCTGTGACATGGGCGCACCACGCGCTGGTGCACGAAAATAACCGCAGAGACCTGATTGCCGGGCTTTCCATCGGTATCGTGCTGGGCGTGTTGTTCACCTTCTTGCAGGCGTATGAATACTCCTATCTGCTCTACAAAGGCTGGGAATTCGGCGGCGATAAGTTCTACTCCAACTTCTTCATGGCAACAGGCTTTCACGGCGTACATGTGATCATCGGGACGATCTTCTTGGGCGTCTGTCTGATCCGGGCGCTCAAGGGGCACTTCACCCCGGAAAAGCATGTAGGGTTTGAGGCAGCTGCCTGGTACTGGCACTTCGTCGATGTGGTCTGGCTCTTCCTGTTCTTCGCCGTCTATATCTACGGTGTGGCGCAAATGCCGGGCGCGCACTAAAGTCGCTCACAAACGGAGCTCTGAAGCGCGCGGTTTCTCGCGCGCTTTTCTTTGGGACGAAGGTATATGGGTCGGTTTGTCTTCTTGTTTGTCGTTGGTCTGGGAGGGGCGTCAATCCTTATCAGCCTTGGCGTCTGGCAGTTGCAACGTCTTGCATGGAAAGAAAGCGTGCTGGCGGATATTGACGCCCGGATCGGCACAGACCCGGTCGCCTTGCCCAATGCGCTTGATCCTGAGCGAGATGCTTATCTGCCGGTCGAAGTAACCGGTGCGTGGCGCAGTGACTATCTGCGGGTGCTGGTGTCGCAAAAGACGGTCGGTGCCGGATACAGGATCATCAGGCCAATGATGCTGGACGACAAGACAATCATGATTGACCTTGGTTTTGTGCGCACCCGCGATGCGGACGGGTTGCGATTTGAAGAGGGCGGCCCGGTGACCGTTGTGGGCAACCTGCAATGGCCGCAAGAGACGGACAGTTTCACCCCGGACCCTGACCGTGACGGCAATATCTGGTTTGCGCGTGATGTGACCCTGATGGCACAGGCTTTGGGCACGGACCCGGTGCTGGTCGTGCGCCGGGAAGCGCCGCAAACGGGCGGGCCGGTGACGCCCTTGCCAGTCGACACCGCCGCCATTCCGAACGATCACCTGCAATATGCCGCAACCTGGTTTTCGCTTGCCGCGATCTGGGGGAGCATGTCGATATATTTCCTGCGCCGCAAGCGCCGGACATCAGAGGCCTGACGCGAAATGCACTATATCTCTACGCGGGGCATGGCCCCCGTCCTTAACTTCGAAGACGCGATGCTGACGGGGCTTGCCCGGGATGGCGGGCTATATGTGCCTGCGGATATCCCACAGATGAGCCACGCCGACATCGCCGCGCTCGAAGGGCAAAGCTACGAGGCCATCGCCTACCGCGTGATGCGGCCCTTCGTGGGCGATGTGTTCACCGACGCAGAGTTTGGCGACATCATCGACCGCGCCTATGCAGGTTTTGGCCATGCGGCTCGCGCGCCGCTCAAGCAACTGGATCAAGGGCACTTCCTGCTGGAGTTGTTCCACGGCCCCACCCTCGCGTTCAAAGATTTTGCCATGCAACTGATTGGCCAGATGTTCCAGACCGCACTGGGCCGGCGCGGGGATCGTGTGACGATTGTGGGCGCGACCTCGGGCGATACGGGATCTGCCGCGATTGAAGCGTTTCGGGGGCTCGACAGTGTGGATGTGTTCATCATGTACCCGCACGGCCGTATCTCCGAGGTGCAGCGCCGTCAGATGACGACACCGCAAGAACCCAATGTTCATGCGCTTGCGATGGACGGGGACTTTGACGCCTGTCAGGCGCGCCTGAAGGATATGTTCAACGACTTTGAATTCCGCGACGGGGTCAAGCTGGCGGGGGTGACCTCGATCAACTGGGGCCGCGTACTGGCGCAGATCGTCTACTATTTCTCCTCCGCCGTTGCGGTGGGCGCGCCGCACCGACCCGTCAGCTTTACGGTGCCCACAGGCAACTTTGGTGACATATTCGCGGGCTACATCGCAAAGCGCATGGGGCTGCCGATTGAAAAACTGATCGTGGCGACCAATCAGAACGATATTCTGCACCGCTGTCTGACGGGCCAAGGGTACCATAAGGGGCAGACGATCCCCTCAATCAGCCCGTCGATGGACATTCAGGTCAGTTCCAATTTCGAACGCGCGCTTTTTGATGCCTATGACCGGGAGGCCCCCGCCATTGTGCAGCTTATGGATGAGTTGAAAGTCGGCGGGTTTGAGGTGAGCCAAGGGGCCATGCAGGTCTTGCAATCGCACTACGCCTCTGGCCGCGCGTCCGAGGCAGAAACCCAAGCCACCATCGCCGCTGCCCTGAAAACCAGTGGCGAATTGCTGTGCCCGCATTCAGCCATCGGTGTCAAAGTCGCACAGGAGCAGCGCCAGCGCGGCACGCCCATGATCACGCTGGCCACGGCGCATCCTGCAAAGTTCCCGGCGGCGGTAGAAAAAGCGTCTGGTGTTCATCCGCCCTTGCCCCCGCGCATGGCAGACTTGTATGAACGGTCGGAACGGGTGAGCCGGGTGCCGGACGACCTTGCTGCCCTAAAGAGCCATATCAGAGAGCACCTGACCGCGTGACAGTACAACAGCACATTTTGCCAAACGGCTTTCGCATCGTGACCGAAGACATGCCGGGCCTTGCCTCTGCGTCGATTGGCATATGGGTGACCGCCGGGGCGCGGCACGAAAAACCGGCTCAAAACGGGATCGCGCATTTTCTGGAACATATGGCTTTCAAAGGCACCAAGCGCCGGTCTTCATTGCAGATTGCCGAAGCGATTGAGGATGTGGGTGGCTATATCAACGCCTATACCAGCCGCGAAGTGACGGCCTATTACGCCCGCGTTCTGGAAAACGACGTGCCGCTGGCGCTGGATGTGATTGCTGATATCCTGCTCAACCCGACGCTGGAAACCGCAGAGATCGAGGTCGAGCGCGGTGTGATCCTGCAAGAGATCGGGCAGGCGCTGGACACACCCGACGATGTGATCTTTGACTGGCTTCAGGAAGAGGCCTACCCCGATCATCCCATGGGGCGCACTATTCTGGGGCCTGCGGAACGGGTCTCTGCTTTCAGCCGCGCGGACCTCAAGGCCTTCATCAAGGCGCATTACGGGCCTGAGCAGATGATCCTGTCGGCTGCGGGGGCGGTCGATCATGATGCAATCGTGCGGCTTGCCGAAGAGCTCTTTGGCGGCATGGTGCAAACACCGCTAAAGGCCGCCGTAGCCGCGCAGTTCGCCGGGGGCGAGCGGCGTCAGACAAAGGCGTTGGAGCAGGCCCATTTCGCGCTGGCCTTCGAGAGCCCCGGCTACCGCGACGACAAGATCTACACCGCGCAGATTTACGCCTCCGCTTTGGGGGGCGGCATGTCCAGCCGGTTGTTTCAGGAAATTCGTGAAAATCGCGGCCTATGCTATTCGATTTTTGCGCAGGCCGGTGCCTATGCCGATACGGGCATGACAACAATTTATGCGGGCACAAGTGCAGAGCAGTTGCCGCAACTGGCCGAGATTACCATTGATGAGATGAAACGCGCAGCATCTGACATGACCCCGGCCGAGGTTGCGCGCGCCCGGGCGCAGATGAAAGCGGGCTTGCTCATGGGGTTGGAGAGCCCCAGCAACCGCGCCGAACGCCTTGCGCGTCTGGTGCAGATCTGGGACCGCGTGCCACCGCTGGAAGAGACCGTGGCGCTGATTGATGCGGTGACCACAGGTGATGTGCGTGAGTTTGCGGAAGGGATGGCGTCAGACGCTGCCGCCGCACTGGCGCTTTACGGCCCGATCGAGGCAGCCCCCAGCCTGACGCAGCTTCAGGAGCGTCGAGCGGCCTGATGCTGCGGGGTTTCCGCAAACTTCGGCTGGAGACAGAGCGGATGACGCTGCGCCCGCCGCAGCACTCCGATTTTCGCGGCTGGACAGCGCTGCGGGCCAGCAGTCGCGATTACCTGCGCCCGTGGGAGCCGTCATGGGCAGAAGACCACCTGACGCGCAAAGCCTTTACCAACCGGGTCTATTGGGCGCAGCGGTCGATTGCCAGCGGCACGGCCGTGCCTCTTTTCCTGATCCGCAGAGAAGACGAGACGCTGCTGGGGGCGATCACGCTGGACAACATTCGGCGTGGCCCTGCGCAGGCCTGTACGCTGGGGTACTGGGTGGGCCAGCCTTTTGCGCGCCAGGGCTACATGCGAGAGGCCATCGGATTGGTTGTGCACCACGCCTGCAACACCCTTGACCTGAGCCGGATCGAGGCTGCGTGCCTGCCAGAAAATGCAGCCTCCCGTGGATTGCTGGAAAGCTGTGGGTTCAAATACGAAGGCGTCGCCCAAAGCTATTTGCAGATCGACGGGCGATGGCGAACGCATGTTTTATATGCAGCCTTGCGCATGGATCGCCGTGGCAAAACAACGGCGGGCTGAAACACCTGATTGTTACTTTTGCAAAAGCGCGCCGCTGCGCTAACTTTGAGCAATGCGCTTGTTTTTCATCTCCTGCCTCGCCTTCATTGCCACGTCGATCGTTGCGGCCGCGCAATCCAGA
>JBGCEG010000003.1:0-55608 GCA_045106135.1 Roseobacter sp.
AGCGTCGGCCCGACCGATTGACCCGGGCGCGGGCATAGGCGTCCCGTGGCAATCCTGAGCGCAGGTAATCCGTTGAGATATCCATGGTCTTTGGCAGTCGCGGCAACCATTTGGTCGCCAGCGCTTCGGCATTGATGGCACCGGATTCGACGTCTTCCCACAGATAGGTCCAGCTGAGCGTGATGATCGCAGTGACCTCAAGAAAGGCCGCCGTGACGCCGCCATGGATGGCCGGCAACATCGGGTTGCCGATCAGCTTGTTGTCGAAGGGCAGACCGCCGGTCAACTCATCCCCCCGGCGTTCAAACTGGATGCCCAGATAGCGGATGTAGGGCACCCCCCCGACCAAGGCGCGCAACATGGCGTCGCGGCGCAGTTTGACGACCTGAACGGGCTCGGGCGCGCTGCGGGGGCCCTTCATCTGCCGCCCTCCACCGTAAAAGCACCGGTAGCCGCAGCAACAGGGTTTTCGCTATCGCTGTCCGTGGCTGTGGCGCGCACAAAGGCGACGGTCCGGGTCACATGGTAGCATTCGGCGCGTGCCACAATGGCCTGTCCGGGGGTCGCGCTGCGCATGTAGTCGATGCGCAGGTCAATCGTCGCTGTGCCACCGGGGCTTGCCGGGTGGCTCATCACCGCCGCTCCGCAACAGGTGTCCATCAGCGCGGACACGGCCCCGCCATGCAGAATACCCGTCTCCGGATCGCCTACGAGCTTTTCATCATAGGGCATTTCGATGACCGCGACCCCCTCACCCATTTCGGTCAGGCGCATCCCAAGCGCCTTGCTGTGGGGGATCGCCTCGATGAACTGCCGCGCGATCTGTATCTTGTCCGACATGCCAGCCTCGTCTGGTAGCGCAGCACCTGCTGCCTCAGCCCCGTTATCCGCCTGTGTGCGATGAAGGGCAACCCCGGTGGTTGCGCTTGGGGTTGTGTCGATTTAGCCTGCGCCCCAAGCGGTCAGGTGCGCCTGCGCTGCGGGGAGGCAAGCTGATGACGGAAGATCGCCTGACATTCAAGCAAATGTGCGCGGACTTTGACGTGACCCCGCGCACCTTGCGCTACTATGAATATATCGAATTGCTGCAGCCCGACCGCGAAGGCCGCGCGCGCTTTTACGGACCACGCGAACGCGCCCGAATGGAGCTTATCCTGCGCGGCAGGCGCTGGGGCTTTTCGCTTGAAGAGATCAGGCAGTGGCTTCAGATGTACGAGAACGAAGGCAACGCAGCACAGATGCAGGCCTGGGTGCCTCTGGCGGATGAACAGCTTGCGCGTCTGGATGAGCAAAAGCAGCAACTTGAGGACGCGATGCGCGAACTCAAGGCCATGCGCGACAGCGTGGCGCAGGCCGTGGAAAACGGCTGATCGCTTGCGTCTGCGGGCAGGCAACGGATCACAAATCACATCATTGAAGTGAGGGTTTCGATCACCGCGGGCGCATCAGAGCCAGCCAAAAACCCGCCGCGCATCACTTGAGTTATTTCAACCTTTGCGGGCGCCGCGAGAATCTGTCAAAGTGACGTAACGTCGGAGTTACGTAAACGTCAGTGAGTATTGTAGCAGGGCAAAGGCAGCATATTTGAGCGCCATCAAGAGATGATGAGAGACCGTTTTGATGACCGACGAAATTATGACAATCCGCAAGATGTGTGACACCTTTGATGTCACGCCGCGCACTTTACGCTTTTACGAAGCCAAAGAATTGCTGTTCCCCATCCGCGAAGGCCAGAAGCGGCTGTTCACCAAAAGGGACCGGGCGCGGCTCAAGCTTATTCTGCGCGGGAAACGATTTGGCTTCAGCCTCGAAGAGATCAGACAATTGCTGGACCTCTATGACATGGGCGACCAGCAGCTGACGCAAATGACACGCACCGTGGAGATTGCGCGCGAGCGGCTTTCCGACATGGAACGGCAGCGCGACGCGCTGAACGAAGCAATTGATGAACTCGCAGAACAGTTAACATGGGGAGAGCAGATGCTGCAGAGCATGCAATCCCCCAGAGACGCCGCCGAATAAGAGCGCGCAACACATCAAGGAGCATATCCGATGCCAAGCTATACAGCCCCCACCAAGGACATGCAGTTTGTTTTGCATGATGTCCTGAAGGTCACGACCCAGTCCATTCCGGGCTATGATGAGTTGGAGCCGGATTTCACCTCCGCCATTCTTGAAGAAGCCGGTAAGCTGTCCGGCGAGGTTCTGGCCCCGATCAACGCCAGCGGGGATGTGGAAGGCTGCACGCTGGAAAACGGTGTTGTCCGCACGCCCACCGGTTTTACGGCGGCGTTTGAGCAGATCAAGGAAGGCGGCTGGCCCGGTCTGGACATGCCAGAAGAATTTGGCGGCCAGAACATGCCTTGCGTCATTGGCACGGCGGTCGGAGAGATGTTTTCTGGCGCGAACATGGCCTTTACCATGTATCACGGGCTGACCCACGGGGCGGCCAGCGCCATTCTGGCCCATGGCAGCGACGCCCAAAAGGCCAAGTGGTTGCCCAAAATGGTCGCCTGCGACTGGACCGGCACCATGAACCTGACAGAGCCACATTGCGGCACCGATCTGGGCTTGATGCGCACCAAGGCAGAGTCACAGGACGATGGCAGCTACAAGCTGACGGGTCAGAAGATCTTTATCTCAGCCGGTGAGCACGACATGGCAGAGAACATTATCCACCTTGTGCTGGCCAAAATCCCCGGTGGCCCTGACGGGATCAAAGGCGTGTCCTTGTTCATCGTGCCAAAGTTTCTGGTGGATGACGACGGCGCGCTAGGGGCGCGCAATGGCGTAGCCGTTGGCAAGATCGAAGAAAAGATGGGCATACACGGCAACGCCACCTGCGTCATGAACTATGACGGCGCAACCGGCTATCTGCTGGGCGAGGCGCACAAGGGCATGCGCGCGATGTTTACCATGATGAACGAAGCGCGCCTTGGCGTGGGCGCTCAGGGTGTCAGTCAGGCGGAAGCTGCCTACCAGAACGCTCTGGCCTATGCCAAAGACCGGCTGCAGGGCCGCGATGTCACGGGCGTAAAAAACCCCGAAGGTCCGGCAGATCCGCTGATCGTGCATCCTGATATCAGGCGGTCTCTGATGGATCAGAAAAGCTTTGTCGAAGGGGCTCGCGCGTTCATTTTGTGGGGGGCTACGCTGATTGATGCCGCCCACCGGTCCGATGATGCGGCGGCGGACGGTCTTGTGTCGTTGCTGACGCCGGTAATCAAAGGGTTCCTGACTGATCAGGGCTACGACATGACAATCAAAGCCCAGCAGGTCTATGGCGGGCACGGTTATATCGAAGAATGGGGCATGTCCCAGTTCACCCGCGATGCGCGGATCGCCATGATCTACGAGGGGGCCAACGGCATTCAGGCGCTTGATCTGGTGGGGCGCAAGCTGTCACAGGATGGCGGCAAACACGTGATGGCGTTCTTTGATCTGGTGAAGAGCTTCATCAAGGAAAACCAAGGCAGCGACGCGGCCTTCGACAAGGATTTCCTTGAGCCGCTGAAAAGTGCCAGCAAAGACCTGCAGGCGGCGGGCATGTATTTCATGGAAAACGGCATGAAGAACCCCAATAACGCTCTGTCCGGCTCTTATGATTTCATGCATCTTTTCGGGCAGGTCTGTCTGGGGTTGATGTGGGCCAAGATGGGTCTGGCAGCGCAAACAGCGCTTGCGGAGGGGGCCTCTGACACCGAATTCTACGCCACAAAGCTTAACACCGGGCGCTATTACATGGCGCGCCAACTGCCTGCGACGGCCTTGCATCTGGGGCGTATTCAGACCGGTGCAGAGCCAGTTATGGCGCTTGACGTGGCCAATTTCTGATGGAGCCCGCGCAGATACAACCGGTTGGGTCTTTGGACGCATCACAGGCTTGGACCGGACGAGTGGAAGGCATGATATGATGGACCAAAGCCATTCAAGCTGGATGACCGACGAGCACAGGATGCTCGCAGGCATGACAGCAGATTTCATCACGCAAGAGTGGTCGCCCCGCTTTGAGGCGTGGCGCAAGCAAGGCCAGATGGACCGCAGCACATGGGGCGAGGCCGCCGAGCTTGGCCTGCTGTGCCCGTCCGTGCCCGAAGAATACGGCGGCGTGAGCGGCGATTTTGGCCATGAAGCTGTCATTCTGATCGAAGCGGCGCGCGCCAATCTGGCAAGCTGGGGCCATGGCATCCATTCAGGCATCGTTGCCCACTATGTGCTGGCTTACGGCACGGACGAGCAAAAGCAAAACTGGCTGCCTAAAATGGCCTCGGGCGAGATGGTCGGCGCGCTGGCGATGACCGAACCCTCAACCGGGTCCGATGTGCAGCGCATCAAGACACGGGCGGTGAAAGACGGGAATGTTTACCGTCTGAGCGGGCAGAAGACCTTTATCACCAACGGGCAGCACGCCAACCTGATCCTTGTGGCGGCGAAAACCGACCCCTCTGAAGGGGCAAAGGGGGTGTCTCTGGTGGCGGTGGAGACCGATGGTGCAGAGGGTTTCAAGCGCGGTCGCAACCTTGAAAAAGTGGGCCTGCACGCCTCTGACACCTCAGAGCTTTTCTTTGATGATGTCGCGATCCCGCCCGAGAATATTTTGGGCGGTGAAGAGGGCAAAGGGTTCTACCAGATGATGCAGCAGTTGCCCCAAGAGAGGCTGATCATCGGCTGCGGTGCTGTGGGGGCGATGGAGGGCGCGGTTGAGCGGACGATCACCTATTGCAAGGAACGCGAGGCCTTTGGTGGTCCGCTCACGCAGTTTCAAAACACGCGTTTCAAACTGGCGGAATGTCTGACCAAAACAAAGGTGGCGCGCGCCTTTCTCGACGAATGTATCTCGGACCACCTGCGCGGGGACCTCACTGTCGAAAAAGCCGCCATGGCGAAATACTGGCTGACAGACACGCAAGGCGACGTTCTGGATGAATGCGTGCAGTTGCACGGCGGATATGGCTTTATGCAGGAATACGCTATTGCGGAAATGTGGGCAGACGCACGGGTCCAGCGCATCTACGGTGGGACCAATGAGATCATGAAAGAGCTGATTTCGCGGGCGCTGTAGCGCGGCACAAAGACCAAAACGGCACGGGGAGGCCAGACAATGACAATCAGACTTTACTGCTTTGGTGAAAGTGGCAACGCCTACAAGGCCGCGCTTGCGCTGGAATTGTCCGGGCTGGACTGGGAACCGGTAAAAGTGGACTTTTTCGGCGGCGAGACCCGCAGTGACGCCTACCGGACCGACGTGAATCCCATGGGTGAAGCGCCTGTCATGGTCGATGGTGACATCAAGTTAACACAATCTGGTGTCATTCAGGATTATGTGTCCGAGAAATCAGGAAAGTTTGGCGGAAAAGACGCGGCAGAGCGTCGCGAAATCCTGCGTTGGGTATTTTGGGACAACCACAAGCTTAGCTCTGCTGCGGGCATGACGCGGTTCTTGATGAATTTCCTGCCTGAAGACAAACGCCCGCAAGAGGTCATCGGGTTCATGCAGGCTCGCTTGAAAGCCGCCTATACGGTGCTGAATGACCATCTTGAGGGGCGCGACTGGATGGTTGGCGACGCCATCAGCAACGCCGATCTCAGCTGCTGCGGATACCTCTTTTACCCTGAACCCTTTGGGTTTGACCGGGCGGACTGGCCACACATCGACGCATGGCTCACGCGCCTGTCGGACACACCGGGCTGGAAAGCCCCCTATGATCTGATGCCCGGCTCCCCTGCCGACCGCACCTGAACACGACCTGACGCACAGCGCGTCAAAGAAGGAAGACACAATGACCGATGCCTATATTTATGATGCGTTGCGGACACCACGCGGCAAGGGGCGCAAAGATGGCAGCCTGCATGAGGTGACAGCCTTGCGCCTGTCTGCGCAAACGCTGAATGCGCTGAAAGAACGCAATGATCTTGACGGGCACGCCGTCGAGGATGTGATCTGGGGCAATGTCACCCAAGTGATGGAGCAAGGGGGCTGTCTGGCGCGCTCTGCTGTGCTGGCGTCTGATCTTGACGAACGCATCCCCGGCCTGTCGATCAACCGTTTTTGCGCCTCCGGCATGGAGGCGGTCAATCTGGCCGCCAATCAGGTACGTGGCGGCGCGGGCGAGGCCTATATCGCGGGTGGTGTCGAGATGATGGGGCGCGTGCCCATGGGGTCTGACGGGGCGGCGATTGCCGTAGACCCAAGCCTTGCGATGGATCAGTATTTTGTCCCGCAGGGGATCAGTGCGGATATCATCGCCACGGAATACGGCTTTTCGCGCGATGACGCTGATGCACTGGCGGTGGCCTCGCAGCAGCGCGCCAAACAGGCGTGGGATGACAAGCGCTTTGCCAAATCGATCATCACCGTCGAAGACCAGAACGGGCTGCCGATCCTTGATCACGACGAATACATGCGCCCGCAGACCGATATGCAATCGCTCGGCGCGTTGAACCCCGCGTTTCAGGCCATGGGCGAGGTCATGCCCGGCTTCGACAAGGTTGCACTGATGAAATACCCGCACCTTGAGCGGATCAACCACATCCACCATGCAGGCAACTCCTCCGGGATCGTGGATGGCGCAGCGGCGGTATTGATCGGATCAAAAGCCTTTGGTGAGAAACACGGGCTGAAACCGCGCGCGCGCATCCGTGCGACCGCCAAGATCGGCACGGACCCGACCATCATGCTGACAGGCCCCGTGCCTGTGACCGAAAAAATCCTCGCCGATAATGGCATGGCGATCAGCGACATTGATCTGTTTGAGGTGAATGAGGCCTTTGCCTCTGTCGTGCTGCGGTTCATGCAGGCCTTCGACGTGGATCATGATAAGGTGAACGTGAATGGCGGATCGATTGCCATGGGCCATCCTTTGGGGGCCACGGGGGCCATCATCATCGGCACTTTGTTGGACGAGATGGAACGGAGCGACAAGGAAACCGGGCTGGCAACCCTCTGCATTGCCTCGGGCATGGGTGCGGCCACCATTTTGGAACGTGTCTGAGCCATGAGCATCAAAGCCAAGGCAATTTACGAAAGACTGCTGAACCAAACGGGTCGTGCATTGGTCACGCGTGATCTTGGGGCTTGGGTAGATGCTTTGGCCATCCCACATCAGATGACGACGCTTGAAGGCAAGCTGATGCTCGAATCTGAAAAAGACGTTCACATCGCTTTTGTCGACTATGTCGCAGCACTGTGCCGGTTGAGCGTCAACCGCATGGAGCGCGCTTGCGAAATTGCCCGTTTTTCGGACCCCGACCGCATCGAAGGGTACCATACGACGACGATGTACAAAGAAAACCATGAAGCTCTGCCGACCTACACCGTCAAGTGGGTCCTGGTGCTGGACGATGCAGGGTCTTGGCGTGTGAGCAAGTCCGACAGTGCAATCGGGCAGGATACCTTTTCGGAATTGCCCCATTGTGAACTCACACAGTTTCAGCGTGAAGACACCAGTACTGATGCAAGACTGCGCCGGACCATGCAGACGTTTCTGGACAAGATCGACACGACGTTTCTGTTTGGTAATTTCGATGAGTGGCAGAATGCGTACAAGCTACCCTTTGTCGTAGAGACAGCACAGGGCCAGAAAATTGTCGATGGCACCGCAAAGCTGCGGGAGGAATTCACGCTCTACCGTGAAGCCTGTCAGATCAACAAGGTCACGGACATCACCCGCATCGTTCGCATGGCTGAACAGGTGGACGAAGACCTGATGCTGCTGACCTACCGTGCCCATATTCTGAACGGCCCACGGTATGTGGTTGACCCGTGGAACGGGGCCATGACCCTGCGGCGCGAGGGCGGGCGCTGGCATATCACGAAAATTCTGCGTGCGTTGGGGCACCTCAACTGGCGCGCAAAACACCCTTCCAAGGAGAGCAGCGAAGAGACCGCCAAAACGGTACACAGCGCCTCCATCATCCAACTCACTCCAAGAACCGGGAGACAAAAATGACCGATTTTACCATGCACACGGACGCGAGCGGCGTCGCGACGATCACGTGGGATGTCAAAACGAAATCCATGAACGTGATGACGTTGGATGCGTGGGATGTTCTGGAAGGCTTGTTTGACGAGGCTTTGGCAGACGAGACTGTCAAAGGCATCATCCTTACGTCCGGCAAGGACAGTTTTGCCGGTGGCATGGACCTGAACGTGATTGCCAAGATGAAAGAGATGGCAGGTGATAATCCTGCCAAGGGTCTGTTTGACGGCATCATGAACGCGCATCGCATCATGCGCAAAATCGAATTGGCGGGCATGGACCCCAAAAGCCAAAAGGGCGGCAAACCTGTGGCCTGCGTGCTGCCCGGAACCGCCCTCGGGATTGGCTTGGAAATTCCAATGTGCACACACCGCATCTTCGCGGCCCCCAACCCGAAGGCCAAAATCGGTTTGCCTGAGATCATGGTGGGCATTTTTCCCGGCGCGGGCGGCACCACACGACTGACGCGCAAGATGGGGGCGATGGCGGCCTCTCCGTTTTTGCTGGAGGGCAAGCTGGTGGCCCCGGCTGCGGCAAAAGCCGCCGGTTTGATCGACGAGGTGGCGGACGATCCGATGGCAGCAGCGCACGCCTGGGTCTTGGGTGCCAAGGATGCCGATCTGGTAAAACCGTGGGACGCAAAGGGCTACAAGATGCCTGGTGGCGCGCCCTATCATCCGGCGGGCTTCATGACCTTTGTGGGCGCCTCTGCCATGGTCAACGGCAAGACCCAAGGGGTGTATCCGGCGGCAAAGGCACTGTTGTCAGCGGTCTATGAAGGGGCTTTGGTCCCGTTTGACACGGCCTTAAAGATCGAAGCGCGCTGGTTCACCTCTGTCCTGATGAATCCCTCGTCAGAAGCGATGATCCGGTCCTTGTTCATCAATAAAGAGGCGCTCGAAAAAGGGGCTGTGCGTCCGGCGGATGTTTCAGACCAACGGGTGCAAAAGCTCGGTGTTCTGGGGGCCGGCATGATGGGCGCTGGCATCGCGCTTGTCTCTGCACAGGCCGGTATCGAGGTGGTTTTGATCGATCAGTCGCAAGAGGCCGCAGACCGCGGAAAGGATTACACCGCGCAGTTTGCAGACAAGGGCATCAAGCGGCGCAAGACCACTCCCGAAAAGAAAGAGCAGTTGCTGTCGCTGATCACCGCGACCACCGATCTGCAGGCCTTGCAAGGGTGCGATCTGATCATTGAGGCCGTGTTTGAGGACCCCAAGGTCAAGGCCGAGATGACCCGCAAGGTTGAGGCCGTGATCTCTGAGGACTGCATCTACGCTACCAATACCTCAACGCTGCCGATCACCGAACTGGCCAAGGCCAGCACGCGGGCCGCGCAGTTTATCGGTATCCATTTCTTTTCCCCGGTAGAGAAAATGCTGCTCGTCGAGATTATCAAGGGCAAGGAGACCGGCAACAGGGCTGTGGCCAAGGCGCTGGATTACGTCCGGCAAATTCGCAAGACACCCATCGTGGTCAACGACGCCCGTTTCTTTTACGCTAATCGCTGCATCATCCCCTACATCAACGAAGGCATCCGCATGGTAGCCGAGGGCGTGGAACCAGCGCTGATCGAAAACGCGGCAAAGCTTGTGGGCATGCCCTTGGGTCCTTTGCAGCTTGTCGATGAGACTTCCATTGATCTGGGGGCCAAGATCGCGCGCGCCACGAAGGCCGCCATGGGCGATGCCTACCCCGATGCCGCCGTGGATGACGTGATCTTCTGGATGGAGGCAGACGGCAGGCTGGGTCGCAAGGCAGCTGCCGGGTTCTATGCCTATGACGAAAAAGGAAAACGTACCGGGCTGTGGAATGGTCTCGCCGCGCAATATCCCGTCAAGGACGACCAACCTGATCTGAAGGATGTGCAGCACCGTCTTCTGTTCGCTCAAAGCCTTGAAGCCGTGCGCGCGCTCGAAGACGGTGTGCTGATGGACATCCGCGAAGGGGACGTAGGCGCGATCCTGGGGTGGGGCTTTGCGCCTTGGTCCGGTGGTCCGCTCAGCTGGCTGGATATGCTGGGGGCGGCCTATGCGGCGGAACGCTGCAACCAACTGACCGCTACATTCGGCGACCGTTTTTCCTGCCCTGCCCTGTTGCAGGAGATGGCGCAGAAAAACCAAAGCTTCTACGGACGTTTCGGCGCATCGGCAAAAGCCGCCTGAACGGGTCGCGCACGAACTATTAGACAGCACAAGGCCCGGCATCATCCGGGCCTTTACGCGTTTAACTGTTAGCTAAACCGGTCGATGTCCTCCCAAAAACAAGTCTGCCACCAGATCGCGGGTTTGCGCCGCATAATAGCCTGCGAAAGACGGCCTGCGCTGCGCGCGGTTTTCATGGGGCAGCGCGAGCGAAAAGCCCAGATGATCCCACAGAACCCGCGCGTCACCGTCAAAACACTCTAACCGGATATAGGCGGCGGCGTGCAGCTGCCCCGTGCTGTCGGTCATGTAGCTGCGGGCGCACGAGGCGCACAATCGCGCCTGCACGCGCGGATCGGACAGAAACCCCTAAAACGAACAACTCTGTACAAGCGACACATCAGGATTCGCAAACCGCTGGCCCTGCAGCCAAGCATCGTAGCTCACCACGCGGTCCCATGGGGTGGGCACCGGCGTAAAGAAGAACGTGTCCCGCATCCGCCCCTGCGAGATGATCACGGCAAACTGTTTGCGAAAAAACCGGTTTTGCTGTTGGTGCTTTTAATTTCGCTCAAGCGCAATATCCTGTACGGCAGACCAAGTGGCGGACACCGCCAGCATGAGGGGAGGAGTATATCACATGGGATGGATGAGCGACGAAACCGGACTGGACAAAAACGCCGCCAATTTTGTACCGCTGACACCGCTGTCACACTTGCGCCGGGCGGCGCAGGTCTTCGCGCATCGCGACGCGGTGGTCTATGCCGGGCAGCGCACGACCTACGCGGAGCACTACGCCCGCGCGTCCCGTCTGGCCTCGGCGCTTGTGGCTGTTGGCATTTCTGACGGCGACGTGGTGGCAACGCTGCTGCCCAACATTCCGGCTCAGGTCGAAGCACATTTCGGCGTGCCGGCCTGCAGTGCTGTGCTCAATACGATCAACACGCGCCTTGATCAGGACACGGTCAGCTACATTTTCGACCATGGTGAGGCCAAGGTTGTGCTGGTGGATACGCAGTTTCTTGACCTCGCAGAGGCTGCGGTGGCGGCGATGTCCGGTGCAGGCCCCATGCTGATCGAAGTGCCGGACGCGCGCGCAGGCTTTCCCGCCTCCGGACGGCATCAGACCTACGAAAACCTACTGGCAACCGGGGATCCGGCGTTCGACTGGGTGATGCCCAAGGATGAATGGGAAAGCCTTGCCCTGAACTACACCTCAGGCACGACAGGCCGCCCGAAAGGCGTGGTGTATCACCACAGAGGGGCCTACCTGATGACCATGGGTACTGTCATCAGCTGGCGTATGGTCACGCATCCGGTGTTCATGCAGATTGTGCCGCTCTTTCACTGCAACGGGTGGAACCACGCGTGGATGATGCCACTGATTGGCGGCACGCTGGTGTGCTGCCGCGACATCACCGCCGATGCCATCTACAGCGCGATTGCGGATGAGGGGGTCACACATTTTGGCGGCGCCCCCATCGTTCTGAACATGATCGTGAACGCTGATGCCTCAGATCGTCGGCCTTTCGATCATACGGTTGAGGTCTTTACAGCAGGAGCCCCGCCTGCCCCGGCCACCCTCGCGAAAATCGAAGCCCTGGGATTCAACGTCACCCAAGTCTACGGCCTGACGGAAACCTACGGCCATGTCACCGAATGCCTGTGGCGGGCTGAAGACTGGGAAGCGCTGGAAGGGCCGGACCGTGCCGCCATCAAGGCGCGGCAGGGCGTGGCCTTTCCGATGATGGAACATATCACGGTGATGGACTCCGAAATGCAGCAGGTCGACATGGACGGCGACGCACAGGGCGAAATCATGGTGCGGGGCAATTCGGTGATGAAGGGCTATTATAAAAACCCGCAAGCCACCCAGGAGGCTTTTGCAGGGGGATATTTCCATTCAGGCGACATCGCCGTGCAACACCCCGACGGGTACATGCAGATCGCAGACCGGGCCAAAGACATCATCATTTCGGGCGGTGAAAACATCTCCTCGGTGGAGGTTGAGGGCGTATTGATGGGACACGACGATGTTTTGCTGGCCGCTGTCGTGGCCAAACCCGACGAGAAATGGGGGGAGGTGCCCTGCGCCTTTGTCGAACTTAAGCCCGGCGCTGCAGCGGATGCCGCTGTTCTGATTTCCTTTTCCCGCGAAACACTTGCCGGGTTCAAAGCCCCAAAGCATGTGATTTTTCAGGAGCTTCCTAAAACTTCGACGGGGAAAATCCAGAAATTTGAGTTGCGCAAGCGGGCGCGCGAGATGTGACAGAACGCGCCGCACTTGTCATTGCGGCAACAGCCGCGCGTGTTATTCTAAGCTCAAGGTATTTTGAGCAGCCGGACCATAGATGACAGCGTTAAAAAAATTTTCCCGCATTGAGGCGACGGGGCTCTGGCGGGCGCACCCCGATGACCAGCGCCGCGAGGTTGTCGTGTCAATTGGGGACGCAACGCTTGTGATTTCCGACATGCAGGACCGGGCGATCACCCATTGGTCGCTTGCCGCCGTCGAGCGGAGTAATCCCGGGCAACGCCCCGCGCTGTACCACCCCAATGGCGATAGTGGCGAAACGCTGGAGCTTGGCGCGGATGAGGCGCAGATGATCGACGCCATCGAAAAGCTGCGGCGCGCGGTGTCCCGGACCCGTCCGCGTCCCGGGCGGCTGCGGTGGCTGGGCATGGGGCTGTCTTTGGGCCTGGTGGCGTTGCTGGGGCTGTTCTGGTTGCCGGGTGCTGTGGTCAGTCACGCGACCTCCGTGGTGCCGCAGGTCAAACGGGTCGAGATCGGCAACGCGCTTTTTGACCGGATCGAGCGGGTTGCGGGGCCCGCGTGCAGCCGCACCGGAGGGGCGCGCAGTCTCAGCAAGCTGCGCGCGCGTCTTGGCACCGGTGCGATCAGCGTGATGCCTGCCATTTCGCCGCCCAGCCTGCACTTGCCGGGCGGTCGCATCCTGATCCAGAGCGCCTTGGTCGAAGATTTCGAAGAGCCCGATGTGGCTGCAGGGTTTGTGCTGGCGGAGCATGTGGCGGCCCGGAATGCCGACCCTTTGCAAGACATGCTGAACATCACCGGCACGTGGTCTGCGTTCCGGCTGCTGACCACCGGCGGCTTTGAGGACGAAACGCTGGATTCATACGCGCAGGCCTTGCTGCGCGCGCCCCACGCTGTGCCGCCGGCACCGGAATTGCTGGCCGCGTTTGAGACAGCGCAGTTGCGCAGCACACCATATGCCTATGCGCGCGACGTCACCGGAGAGACCGTTTTTGAGCTGATCGAAGCAGATCCGATGGCCGAAAAAGAGCCTGCGTCGCTTCTGACAGATGCGGATTGGCTGCGGCTACAGGCCATCTGCGGCGGCTAGAAGCGGTTGCACCAGTCCTTGGCATGGCCTTGTGATCCCTATTCCACCAGACGGCGCGGGACCGTGTTTGTCCAGATGGCCTCTGTCTGTTGTTGCCCGGTTCTGGTCTGTTCTGCGCGGCGCACATTCAGACGGTCGTCCTGCCAAACCTTCTCAAAACCTTTGGGGACCGTGACACTGCGCATGGCTGCGTTTTCCGCCTTTGTGTGATCGGGGATGAACCGCTCTTCACTACTGTGCGCACCCAAGGCCGACGATGCAGGGGATTTCCCGGAGATAAAGCGGTCCTCAGCCACGGCGGGACGGGGTGTCGTGTCAGAGACCGATATCACCTCAACAGACGTAACAGGAGCGGTGCGACCCGCAGCGGACGCATCAAGTGTCGGCACAAACCCACAGACCTGCCGTCTGTCCCGGGTCACCCGTGGCACCCACCGGACGATATTGTCGACACCTGCACGGATATAAACGCACCCATCGCTGTCAACGTATTGCGTGCCCTTAAAGGTGGCAGGCGGCAGGACTTTCGGGCCACTTTGCGCGAAAGCCGGTGTCAGCGCCGTCAGGCCCAAGCAGGCCGCAAAGCCACATATGGCAGCAAGTTTTTCAATCATCATCACGGCCTCACAATCTATGGTTGCAACCTGCCGCATCAAACCCGGTGGCGCAAGCACTGCGGCAGTTGAGGCCACTATTTCGTGCCAAACATCCGGTCGCCAGCATCGCCCAGCCCCGGCACGATATACCCTACTTCATTTAATTTTTCATCAAGCGCTGCGGTAATGATCGGCACATCCGGGTGCGCGTCGCGCATTCGTGCAACGCCTTCCGGGGCCGCCAGCAAGCACAGAAACCGCAGGTTGTTTGCGCCTGATTTCTTGAGCAGGTCAATCGCCGCAACAGATGAATTTCCGGTGGCCAGCATCGGATCAACCGCAATAACAAGCCGGTCTTCGAGCGCTTCAGGCACTTTGAAATAATACTGTACAGGTTGCAGCGTTTCCTCATCCCGGTAGAGCCCGACAAACCCAACGCGGGCGGAGGGCACAAGCTCCAGCACCCCATCAAGAAGGCCATTGCCCGCCCGCAAAATAGAGATCAGCGCCAGTTTTTTGCCTGCAAGCGTCGGCGCATCCATTGGCCCCATCGGAGTTTCAATGGCCTTGGTTGTCATGGGCAGCCCGCGCGTGACTTCATAGGCCAGTAACTGGCTGATTTCACGCAACAACTGACGAAAAACTGCCGTTGGCGTAGCCGCATCGCGCATGATCGTCAGCTTATGCTGGATCAATGGGTGATCCACGATTGTCAAATGCTCAGACATTTTTTGAACTCCTGCTTTGGACGGATGTATCCGCATAATGCATCGCCAGACAAGGCTAAGACGTCGTCAGTCTGCAACCGAAGTGGCAGGGGTTGGCACTTGAACCCCAAGGTGTCTGGCCACCAGCGTTGCGACGTCCTGAAAACCGATATGCCCCAGACTGCCCCGGCGCGCGCCTGCGATCAGGACCGGGACGCGTTCCCGGGTGTGATCCGTGCCTTGCCACGTGGGGTCGTTGCCATGGTCTGCGGTCAGCACCAGCATGTCATCAGGCCGTAACTTCGGCAAAATGCCTCCGATCTGCCTGTCGAACCATTCCAGCGCGCGGGCATAGCCTGACACGTCCCTGCGGTGGCCATAAAGGCTGTCGAATTCCACAAAATTGGCGAAGGTCAGACTGCCGTCTTCGGCGGTCAGGGTCAGGTCGTTCAAATGCTGCATCAACACCTTATCCGTGCCTTTGCGTACTTCATCAATCCCGCGCATCGAGAAAATATCACCGATCTTGCCCACAGCGTAAACTTTGCCGCCAGCGTTTTGCACCCAATCGGTCAGAACCGGCGCAGGCGGCGCGATGGCATAATCGCGGCGGTTGGCGGTCCTTGTGAAACCGGTCTCTTCAGAGCCGACAAAGGGCCGCGCAATGACGCGCCCTACCCGCCTTTCGTGCAACAGGGGGGCAACCTGGGCGCACAAGTCCAGCAACCGGTCCAGCCCGAAACTGCCCTGATGCGCTGCAATCTGAAACACAGAATCTGCGGAGGTGTAGCAAATAGGTTGGCCCGTGCGCATATGCTCTGCGCCCAAGCGCTCAATGATATCCGTCCCCGACGCATGGCAGTTGCCCAAAATACCATCAGTGCCTGCGCGGTCAGCAACAGCAGCAATCAAATCTGCCGGGAAGCTATTGGTGGTTTGCTCAAAGTAATGCCAGTCCCAGGGCACCGGCAGGCCCGCAAGCTCCCAGTGGCCGGAGGGCGTATCCTTACCCTTTGACACTTCGGTCGCGGCCCCCCACAGGCCAAAGGGTTCGGCCCCCAGCCCCACCGCCACCTCACCGCTTGCCAGATGCACTGCACGGCCCAGCCCGAGCCGGTCCAGCACCGGGATTTGCAGCGGACCACTGCGCCCTTGGGTGGCTTGCCCGCGCGCACAGGCGTGAGCGATGTTGGCCACCGTGTTGGCCCCCGTATCGGGCACCTTGCCGTTGAAATAGGCCTCCGCATCTGGCGCACCGCCGATGCCTACGGAATCCATGACCACCAGAAAAGCGCGCGGCATCCCTACCCTATCCTTTCTTTGACAAGGTCCGGCAGAGGCTGCGGGGCCTCTTCGATCCGGATGGCATCGCGCACAGCCTTTGCCGCCTGATCCGCGTTTTCGGGCCGTGCGGCATGTACCACCGCCAAGGGGGTGTTTTTGTCAACGCGCGCGCCCAGTCGCACCACATCGGCAAGGCCGACGGCAGGGTTGATCGGGTCAGCCTCGACCGTTCGTCCCCCACCCAGGGCGACAACGGCCATGCCCAGCGCTTCGCCGTCCAGTGCGGCGACCCAACCCGCGCGGGGCGATCGCACTTCCCGGATGACCGGGGCTTCCGGCAAAAAGCGCTGCCAGTTCTCAACAAACTGAACCGGCCCGCCCAAGGCCGCGATCATGGCCCCAAAGCGGTCGGCGGCGGCCCCGCTGTAGACCGCGTTTGCAATGGCATCGGCCCCCGCCTGCACGTCTTCAGCCAGTTTTGCATTGGCCAGAAGGACACCGCCCAGTGCGGCAGAAATCTCAAGCAGCGGGGTCCGCGCCGGATGCGTGAGCAGCTTCATCACTTCGGCAATCTCCAGCGCGTTGCCCAGACTTGGCGCCAGCGGTTGGTTCATGTCACTGATGATGGCAGAGGTCTGGCAACCAGCGGCATTTGCAGTATCCACAAGCGCCTGCGCCAGGGCGCGCGCGGATGCGAGGTCTTTCATAAAGCCGCCCGACCCGGTCTTGACGTCCAGCACCAGACCATCAAGGCCAGCGGCAAGCTTTTTCGACAGAATGGAGGCCGTGATCAGATCAAGGCTGTCCACGGTCGATGTGACATCGCGCACCGCGTAGAGCCTTTTGTCCGCCGGTGCAATTTCAGCGTTCGCCCCGACGATGGCGCAGCCCACCTTGCCGACAATCGCATGCAACCGCGCGGCATCCACTTGTGTGACCAGACCCGGGATCGCCTCCAGTTTGTCGAGCGTGCCGCCCGTATGCCCCAACCCCCGTCCGGAGATCATCGGCACAAAGGCCCCGCAGGCCGCAAGCGCAGGCGCGAGCACAAGCGACACGCAATCGCCCACACCCCCGGTTGAGTGTTTGTCCAGAACCGGGCCGTCAAAATCCCACGACAAGACGGTGCCGCTGTCGCGCATCGCAAGCGTCAAAGCGACCCGCGCGGCATCCTCCAGCCCATTGTGACAGACGGCCATCGCAAAGGCCCCTGCCTGTGCGTCACTCACGCGCCCGTCCGCAAGGGCTTGGGCGAACCATGAAAGCTCTTTGTCGTCTGGTTGTGCACCATGCCGCATCCGGGCGAGGATGGTGCGCGCGTTTATCACGCGTCGGGGCTCATATGCGCTTTGTTGAACACGCCGGGCAACAGCGCGGCCACGGTGGTCGTCTCTTCAAGGCCCTCAACCGTCGCCATGGTCACCCGCGCGGCTGGATCAGCAAATTCCGCCAGTTTTTGCCGACACCCCCCGCAAGGGGAGACGGGCGTCGGAGAGCCTGCAACCACGTAGACCTCCGCAATCTGGCGTGCACCTGCGGCGATCATGGCAGCAATGGCACCGGCCTCGGCGCAGGTACCTTCGGGAAAGGCTACGTTTTCGACGTTGCAACCTGCAAAGATGGTCCCCTCCGGCGTGCGCAGGGCAGCGCCCACCTGAAAGTCCGAATAGGGCGCATAGGCATTCTTTCGAACGGTCAAGGCTGCTTCTCGTAGAGACATCGGATTCCCCTTCGACGTGTAACCACTACACTTTCAAGGCTTCAAGGGCGATGCAAGTCACCTGTCGCTGTTTTCCCAAAACCTAACCTGCGCGCAGGGTGTCGAAAGCACCGGGCAGCGTGACTTCAAGCAACTCCAGATCTGCGCTCAAAGCTGAATAGCGCGTTTTCATGCCGGGCGGGATGACAAAAGCATCCCCCGCAGACAGCACAAACGGATCGCGCCCCTCCCCTTCCAGCGTCATTTGCCCTTCCATCACGAAGGTAAAATGGATGTCACTGGTGTGGCTGGTCCATTCAGAGGGGCCTTCGTCGGGGCGCAGCACATGCACGCCCGCAACACCGTCCGTATGCGCGGCAATCGTGGTGTCGCGACTGATGAAACCAGAAAGACGCGATGGGGCCCACGCGGCCTCCTCGGCCTTGTGATGCACGAAACGTTGCCCGGAAAAGACACGGTCCGGGTTGGCGGGGCTATTCGGCAAGGTCATGTCGTGATCGATGGTCGTGATGTGTTCTGCGGGCACGCCAATTTCGATCACCTCGATATTGTCGGACGCATACAGAACCCGGTGCCGGATCTTGGGCGGCTGGATCACGCAGTTGCCCGCGTGCAGCCTGAAAGGGTCACCCTGATCCTCGTAGACCAGATCGACCCAGCCGCGATAACAAAAGATGAGCTGAAACCCCACATCGTGGTAATGCACCATGTCGGGCACAGGACCGCCGTCGGGAATACGGATGTGACTGGCGATGATCGACCCGCCCAGCCTGTCAGGAATGAGATCGCGATACTGCATGCCAGCCCGCCCGATCACCCAAGGGCCCTGATCCGCCAGCCTGCGCACCACAAAGCTGTGAATGGTCTTGGGCAACTCAAGCGGCGCGTTGCGTTGAGAGACCGTAACCTCCGTGCCGCCGGGGGACACAAGACGCCTAGCGCCTTCGGCAAAATCATCAGGATCGTCGCATAGAATGCCAATTTGGCCGGGGGCGCGGTCCAGTTTGCTGTCCAACCGCACGCGCAGGCCATGCCCTGAAAACACTGCAACAGATGGGTCATCGGCGGGATAGATCGTCTCCATCCGCATGCCCAGCACCTTGGTGAAATAGGGAACATCGCCCGACAGGTCATTGCTGGCAAGGTGCACTTCTGCCTCGGTAGTGCTCATGACGTCTCCTTGAGTTCCGGCCAGTCCCAAGCGAGAGACCAATAAAAGTTGCCCTGCCTGCGACAACCATGAAGAAGCCTGCTTGGCGCTGCCTGTCAATCTGTTAACGTCTCAGGGATCCCGAGGGAGGACATTTTCGCTCATGACCGACAATAATAGTACGCTGCGCGATGCGGCCCTGACCTATCACGAGTTTCCCAAGCCCGGAAAACTGGAAATCCGTGCCACCAAACCGCTGGCAAATGGCCGGGACCTTGCGCGCGCCTATTCGCCCGGCGTGGCCGAGGCCTGCCTTGAGATCAAGGAAGACCCAGCCAATGCCGCGCGGTACACATCGCGGGGCAACCTTGTGGCTGTGGTGTCCAACGGATCGGCCGTGCTGGGCTTGGGCAACATCGGCGCGCTGGCCTCAAAACCCGTGATGGAAGGCAAGGCCGTTCTGTTCAAGAAATTCGCCAGCATCGACTGCTTTGACATTGAAGTGAATGAGCCGGACCCCGAAAAGCTGGCCGACATCGTGTGCGCACTGGAGCCCACCTTTGGGGCCATCAACCTTGAAGACATCAAAGCGCCCGACTGCTTTACCGTTGAACGGATTTGCCGCGAGCGCATGAACATTCCGGTGTTTCACGATGACCAGCACGGCACCGCTATCGTCGTCTGTGCCGCCGTCAAGAATGCGTTGCATGTGGCGGGCAAGACGTTTGGGGACATTAAGATCGTCTCGACCGGTGGCGGAGCGGCCGGGATTGCCTGCCTGAACATGCTGCTCAAAATGGGTGTGAAACGCGAAAACATCTGGCTCTGTGACATCCACGGCGTTATCTACGAAGGTCGCGAGGTTGACATGAACCCCGCGAAGTCTGAATTCGCGCAAAGCACCGACAAGCGCACGCTCGACGACGTCATGGACGATGCTGATCTCTTTCTGGGTCTGTCCGGTCCGGGTGTTCTCAAGCCGGACATGGTCAAAAAGATGACAGCTCAACCGATCATTTTTGCCCTCGCCAACCCAACGCCGGAAATTCTGCCTGATCTCGCGCGCGAGGTCGCACCGGACGCCATTATCGCCACCGGGCGGTCTGATTTTCCAAATCAAGTCAACAACGTCCTGTGCTTTCCTTTCATCTTTCGGGGCGCGCTGGATGTGGGGGCCACGACGATCAACGATGAGATGCAACTGGCCTGCATCGACGGCATCGCCGAACTGGCGCGCGCCACAACCTCCGCTGAGGCGGCAGCGGTCTACAAGGGCGAACAACTGACCTTCGGGCAGGATTACCTTATTCCCAAACCCTTCGACCCGCGCCTGGTCGGGGTGGTGTCATCCGCTGTGGCCCGCGCGGCCATGGCAACGGGCGTGGCCACCCGCCCGATTGAGGATCTGGTCGCATACCGTGAAAAACTGGATGGGTCGGTCTTTAAATCGGCCTTGGTGATGCGCCCGGTCTTTGCGGCGGCGCGCTCCTCCCCCCGGCGGATTGTATTTGCGGAGGGAGAAGACGAACGCGTTCTGCGCGCCAGTCAGGCCGTACTGGAGGAAACCGTGGAACGCCCCACGCTGATCGGGCGTCCGGATGTGATCGAGGCGCGGATTGAACGCGCAGGCCTGACGATCAAACTGGGGCGCGACGTGGACAACGTGAACCCGGAAAACGACCCACGATACCGCGACTATTGGGAGACCTACCACGAATTGATGGCCCGGCGCGGCGTCACGCCCGATCTGGCGCGCGCCATCATGCGCACGAACACGACAGCCATCGGCGCTGTGATGGTGCATCGCGGCGAGGCGGAAAGCCTGATTTGCGGCACCTTCGGGGAGTTCCGCTGGCACCTCAACTACATCGAGCAAATTCTGGGCACGGACCAAAGCTCCACGCGGGGGGCGTTATCGATGATGATCCTTGAGGATGGGCCGCTGTTTATCGCGGACACCCATGTGCATTCACGGCCCGATCCCGAACAGATCGCGGAAATTGTGATCGGTGCGGCGCGTCACGTCCGCCGCTTTGGGTTGGAGCCGAACATCGCGCTGTGTTCGCAAAGTCAGTTTGGCAACCAGTCGGAAGGATCGGGGGCGCGCCTGCGGGCCGCCATCGACATCCTTGACAGCGCACCGCGTGAGTTCTGCTATGAAGGCGAGATGAACATTGACACCGCGTTGGACGAAAACCTGCGGTCGCGGATTTTGCCCACCAACAGGATGAAGGGGGCCGCTAATGTGTTGATCTTTGCCCACGCAGATGCAGCATCAGGTGTGCGCAACATCCTGAAAATGAAGGGCGCGGGGCTTGAAGTTGGCCCGATCCTCATGGGGATGGGAAATCGCGCGCATATCGTGACCCCTTCGATCACGGCGCGGGGCTTGCTCAACGTTGCGGCCATCGCAGGGACACCGGTGGATCAGTATAGCTAAGACGGGCAGCGGCAGAGGTCTGAACGGGTGCCGGTGTCACGGGGACGTGAGCCTGCGTGGTTTGCCTTTGACGCGCTGCCCGTGTAATTGTTAATGGTAAGGAAGGCATGCGTGCAGGCATCGCGTGTTTGCCCCATGACAGGCATGCAAACTCTTGAATCTGCTCAGATACCCACCATTTTAATGAGCTGCCGTATTAAAGGATTGAAGAACACGATGCGACTGACGTTTCTGAGCCCCCTGGTGGCCGCAAGCCTTCTCGCCGGATGTGCCACTGTGACCAATGTAACCAAAGAAACCATCGTCGTGGACAACGAAGCATACGAGTTGCGCACGCGCACAATCGAAACCGGCAGCAGGTCATACCAGACCTCGGATGTGCGGGTCAATTCGAGATACCTCACCTGTTTGCCTGACAGCCCCCGCGATTGTGAATTTGCCGTGCGGCGTGGCTTAAACGGGCCTGTCCGCTCCGGAGATGGTCGCTAGACCAAGTTGCAGTGCTGCTTGTCGCGCAGGACAATTACGATCCCCTCCCCCCTTTCGCTTGCGCCTGCCTGCTTTGCGGCGTTACACCTTTCGCGACGTATCGCGGGAGGAAATAATGGGGTACAAAGACATCTACGCAGCGAGCCTTTCCGATCCAGAAGATTTCTGGATGGAGCAAACGGCGCGCGTGGACTGGGTCAAAAAGCCTAGTAAGGCCTTGTTTGACCGCGGCGATCACCTGTACGAATGGTATGCGGATGGCGTGCTGAACGGCTGCTACAACGCGGTTGACCGCCACGTAGAGGCCGGTCGCGGGGCGCAGAAAGCCATCATCTACGACAGCCCGATTACCGGCAATGCCTCCAGCCTGACCTACGCGGACCTTAAGGACCAAACGGCATCGCTTGCCGGCGCACTCGCCGCACAGGGCGTGGTCAAAGGCGACCGCGTCATCATCTACATGCCTATGGTGCCTGAGGCCCTCGTTGCGATGCTGGCCTGCGCCCGGATCGGTGCTGTGCATTCTGTCGTGTTCGGCGGGTTCGCGGCGCATGAACTTGCGGTGCGGATTGATGACTGCCAGCCAAAGGCCATCATCGCCGCCTCCTGCGGGATCGAGCCGGGCCGCGTTGTTGCCTACAAACCGCTTCTGGACGGTGCCATTGACGCCGCCGATCACAAACCTGACTGCTGCATTATTCTGCAACGGCCGGAACAAGCCGCCGACCTGATCGCTGGGCGCGACCTTGACTGGCATGCCGCGCAAGAGGGCGTCACACCCGCAGACTGCGTTCCGGTTGAGGGCAATCACCCCGCCTATATTCTGTATACCTCGGGCACCACCGGCGCGCCCAAAGGGGTTGTGCGCCCCACGGCGGGCCACCTGATCGCCCTGCACTGGACAATGAAGAACATCTACAACGTCGATCCGGGAGAGGTCTTCTGGGCGGCATCCGATGTGGGCTGGGTCGTGGGTCACAGCTACATCTGCTACGGCCCGCTTGTGCACGGCAACACGACGCTGGTTTTTGAGGGCAAGCCCGTCGGCACCCCCGATGCAGGCACGTTCTGGCGCGTGATCGCAGAGCATGACGTGAAGGCGTTCTTTACGGCGCCCACGGCGATCCGGGCTGTGAAACGCGAGGACCCCAAGGGTACCTACCGCGAGAAATATGACCTGACCGGTTTGCGCGCGTTGTATCTGGCAGGAGAGCGCGCCGACCCTGATACGATTGTCTGGGCGCAGGAAATCCTTGGCGTTCCGGTCTATGATCACTGGTGGCAGACCGAAACCGGCTACACGATTGCAGGCAATCCTGCGGGTCTGGAGGCGCTGCCAGTCAAAGTGGGCTCCCCCACCGTTGCCATGCCCGGCTATGACGTGCAAATCCTCGACGAAGCAGGGCATCCGCAAAAACCCGGTGAATTGGGCGCGATTGCGATCAAGCTACCGCTGCCACCGGGCACCCTGCCCACCTTGTGGCAGGCTACGGATCGTTTCAAGAAAAGCTACCTGAACACCTTTCCCGGGTACTATGAAACCGGCGACGCGGGCATGATCGACGAGGACGGCTATCTCTATATCATGGCGCGCACAGACGATGTGATCAATGTGGCGGGTCATCGCCTGTCCACCGGTGCGATGGAAGAAGTTCTGGCAAGCCACCCGGACGTTGCGGAATGCGCTGTCGTCGGCGTGTCAGACGCGCTGAAAGGTCAGATGCCGCTTGGGCTGTTGTGCCTGACCACCGGGATCAACCGCCCCCACAGCGAAATCACGACCGAATGCGTCAAGCTGATCCGCGACCAGATCGGCCCGGTTGCGGCTTTCAAAACCGCGGTGGTCGTGGACCGTTTGCCCAAAACACGCTCTGGCAAAATTTTGCGGGCCACTGTCGTCAAGATTGCGGACAATCAAGAGTTCAAAATGCCTGCGACCATTGATGACCCGGCCATTCTGGATGAAATCCGGGAAGCCTTGCAAACGATCGGCTACGCAAAAGGCTGACCGGCCTTACTGCGCGACGAGGCCCTCAGGCTTTTTCGTCGCGCAGAACGATGTCCCGGTCTTCTTCCGGCACGTTCAGTGTAGACCACGTTGTGTCCACAGTGGGTTTTGGCGGCGTGTCGCAAGACCGTTTGTGGATGTTCACTTTTGCGATGAAATGCGCGGAAATCGGGGCGGTCACGAACAGGAAGATCATGATCAACACTTCATGCATTGATCCGTCCGAATGAACGTTTGCATAGACAACTGACGCCAAAAGCAAAGCGCCAATGCCAACAGTTCCGATTTTGGTAGGGGCATGAAGACGCGTCATGGAGTCGTTGAATTTCAACATGCCAACCGCGCCAACCAACGCGAAGGCCGCGCCAATGAGCAACAGAATCCCGATTGCAAATGTGCCAATAATCTCAAGGGTCATTCGATGATATCTCCTCTGAGCACAAAGCGGGCATAGGCCACAGTCGAGACAAAGCCCAGCATCGCTACCAAAAGCGCCACCTCAAAGAGGATCCGCGTGCCTTGCGATATCCCCAACAGAACAATCAGGCCAAGCGCGTTGATGACCATCGTATCGAGCGCCAGAATGCGGTCGCCGGTACTGGGGCCAAGGATCAGCCGCACCATCGACAATGCCTGCGCAATCGCCACGGAAACAAAGGCAATGATCAGCGCGATGTTCATAAAGTCAGTTGCAAAACTCATGTGAAAATCTCCTTCAGGCGGGCCTCATAGCGGGACTTGATATCGTCCCGGACCCCGTCCGGGTCGTCCGTGTGCAAAACATGCACCAGCAGGCAATTGCCTTCATCAGACAGGTCCGCCGACACAGTGCCGGGCGTCAGGGTGATGGTGCCCGCCAGCATTGTAATGGCTTCGGGTTGGCGCAACTCGAGGGGGATCGAAATCCACGCCGGTTTCAGCTTTTCGTTTGAAACTGTCAGAACGATCCACGCAACCTCGATGTTGGCAACCATGATATCCCACACAACCATCAGGGAGTAGGTGAACAATCGGCCAATGTGGAAGGTGCGCGGCGTATCCGGCCACCAGATCGAGGTGATCCAAGGGATAATGATGCCAAGGATCAAACCAAAGACGGCCATCCCCGCCGTGACCTGATTTTGCAGAACTATCCAGACGCCCGCAAGCATCAGCGTGACAAAGGGATGCGGTATCAACCAATAGAAAGCGCGTTTCATGTCAGTGCCCCTCCCCCGTCGGTTTGCTCAGTTTGCCGGGTGTTTCTAGCACGGTAGTGATGTAGGCGTCCGGCGCAAACAGATCATTCGCGATCAACCCGGTGTAGGCGCGCATTTGACCGGCAAAGACCGTATGCGCCACGATAAGGGCCAGCAGCCCCGCGACTGCCACATAGGCGAGCGGGTTTGGCCGCTCACTTTCAATATCCCCGTCAGTTGCAGGCACGCTCTTTGCTTTCCAGAAGAACACACTGCCCGCACGGGCGAAACCGACCACATTCACAAGGCTTGAGATCAGAACAAAGGCCCAGATGTAGGCCACGGCCGATTGATCAAAAGCGGCATCCAGCACCAGCAGCTTGCCGATAAAGCCAGACAGCGGCGGCAGACCCGCCATCGCAATGGCTGCAACAAAGAACATGCCCGCTGTCAGAGAGGCCCCGGCGACAGGGGCCTGCGGCGTCAGGTCAAGGTTTTTACGCCCTGCCCGCATCAGATCAGAGATCAGGAAAAGCGCCGCCGCCGCAAGCGTCGAGTGGATCATGTAGTAGACAGCCGCCGCAATACTGTCGTGCGTAAAGAGCGAGATGGTGATCATGACCATGCCCATGGACCCGATCACAGCAAAAGCCACCAGCCTGTCGGCTTTGCGCGCCGCCAAGACCCCGATGCTGCCAATGGCCAGTGAGATCAGCGCGGCCCACAACAGCCATTGCCCGTGCAGGCCAGCGGTTGCCTCAAGCTCTGGCGGAAAGACGATGGTATAGACACGGATAATCGCATAGGCCCCGACCTTCGTCATGATCGCAAATAAGGCCGCGACAGGTGCAGGCGCTTCGGCGTAGCTGGAGGGCAGCCAGAAATGCAGCGGCACCAGTGCGGCCTTGATAGCAAAGACCAGCAGCAGCAACACCGCCGCCACACGCAGCCCTGCGGTTTCCTCGGGGCTTACCAAAGCCGCGCGCGTCGCAAGGTCCGCCATGTTGAGCGTGCCCGTCTCTGCGTAGATGGCGCCCAGAGCGAACAAGAACAGCGTCGAGCCCAGCAGGTTGAACAGCACATATTGCACCCCTGCCCGCAGGCGCGCGTTTCCACCTGCATGGATCATCAGACCGTAGGATGCGATCAGCAGCACTTCGAAGAAAACGAACAGGTTAAACAGGTCACCAGTCAGAAACGCGCCAGTGATGCCCATCAGCTGGAACTGATAGAGCGCATGAAAATGCCGCCCGCGTTCATCCCAGCCAGAACCTATGGCGTATAGCAGCACAAACAGCGCCAGCACGGCCGTCAGCAACACCATGAGCGTGGACAAACGGTCGCCCACAATCACGATCCCGAAAGGAGCGGCCCAGTCGCCAAGCTGGTAGAGCAAAACGGTGCCATCGGACGTCTGCCAGACAAGACCGGCGGACACCGCAACAAGCGCCAGCACCCCTGCGACAGAGAAAATGCGCTGGATGCCCATATGGTAACGCGCCGCCAAAACAATGAACGGGCCGACCAAAGCTGGCAGAATAACAGGGGCAATGATCCAATGTGTCACTGGCCGCTCTCCTTGATATCCTGCGCATCAGCCGGATCATTTACGCGGTCATCGTCTGACCCCAGAAAGGCGCCAAGGGCCACCATCACCACAACCGCCGTCATCCCGAAGGAGATCACGATGGCCGTCAGCACAAGCGCTTGCGGCAAAGGGTCGGCATAGGTGGTCATGTTATCGCGCAGCACGGGCGGCGCGCCCAGCGTCAACCGGCCTGATGCGAACAGGAACACGTTGACCGCATAGGTCAGCAGCGAGATGCCCAGAATGACCGGAAAGGTGCGCAGTCTGAGCATCAGGTAAATCCCCCCTGCGGTCAGAACACCGATAGCGGAGGCTACGAGAAATTCCATGTTATGTCCCTCCTTTCGCCGCGTCATCCCGGGTCGGATCAATGTCCATCGGGTGGTCGCTGTCCGGCATTTCGGAGCGTTTCGCAAGACGCGAGAAGCTTTCGAGCGACAGCATCACCGCACCGACCACGGCAAGGAACACGCCCAGATCGAACAAGGCCGCTGTGGCCAGTTCGAATTCGTTGAACGGCGGGATGCGCACGTAGGTGAAGTCGGACGTCAGGAACGGTTTGGCAACGAACCACGACCCGATGCCCGTGCGGCCCGCAATCAATACCCCCGCCCCGATCACGCCATGATAGGGATAGCGCAGCCGCGCCGATGTCCAGCTGAAGCCGCTGGCCATGTACTGCATCACCACCGCAATCGACACGACGAGGCCCGAAATGAACCCGCCACCGGGGTCATTGTGACCCCGCAGGAAGATGTAGAACCCGACCATCAAAGCCACAGGCAAAAGCACCCGGGTCAGCACAACCATCATCATCGGGTGCATGTCTCCTGCCCTTGGTTGATCGGGCCTGCGCGCCAGCAGACGCGCACGCACCGGGCCAGAGAGCAGCGTCTCTGTCAGGGCGTAGATCAGCAAGGCTGCGATTCCCAGAACGATGATTTCGCCGTAGGTGTCAAAGCCGCGGAAATCGACCAGAATGACGTTCACCACATTGGTGCCGCCGCCGCCTTTATACGAATTATCAAGGTGGAATTGCGAGATCGCAGGCGCGACCGTATCGCGCAGCAAGTAGTAGTAGGTGAGGCCTGTGATCGCCACGCCACCAATAACCGACACCACGACGTCACGCGAGCGCTGCAGCGTACTGCTTTCCACAGGCGTGTGGTTGGGCAGGAAATTCAGGGCGAGCAGCAGAAGGATGATCGCCACGACCTCAACGGTGAACTGCGTCATGGCAAGGTCCGGTGCGCTGAAATAGACAAATCCCATGGACACCAGCAAGCCTGCAACACCAATCAGCACCAAGGCCAGAAGCCTGTTTCGATGCATGAACACCAGCCCAAGCACTGCTGCTGTCAGCATGAGCCAAGCCGCAATTGGCACCGCGCCTGCCGGCTGCATTTCAAAGTCAGCAGATCCGATTGTACCTGTAGACCACGCATAATAGCCCGCCACGACCACCGACACGACCATGATCGCGCCGTAGCGTGTGAAAGCGCCATTGTGCAGGGTATGCGTGACGCCATTCGCCGCCGATACGATTGCCCCGATCAGGGCATCAAAAATCGTCTTTGCCTCAGGACGCGGGGCTGCATCCCAAGCGGCAAGCACGGGTTTGTAAAGCCACAGAATGATCAAGCCGCCGATTGTCGCTGCGATTGACATAAAGAGCGCCGGGACAAGGCCATGCCATATTTTGAAGTATGCCTTTGGCACCTCTGCGGCATCGCCCAGAACAGATGCGGTGACCATCTTGACGAAAGGCTCCGCCAGAAACGGGGCCAGTCCAATGACTACAACCGGCACAATCAGAATGGCCGGGGGCAACCAAAGGCCGGGACCGGGATCATGCGGCTTTGCCGGATAGTCGTCGCGCTTTGGTCCCAGAAAGGTGTGACCGATCAACCGGAATGAGTAAGCTGCTGAGAAAAGGGACCCGACCACTGCCAGCGCAGGCACCAGCCATGGCGCATTGAACAGCACGGTTTTTGTCGCCTCTTCGAGCATCATCTCTTTCGACAAAAAGCCGTTCAGTAGCGGTATACCCGCCATCGACAAAGCACCGAGCGTGACAATGACAAAGGTGATCGGCATCAGGTGTCGCAACCCGCCAAGTCGTCGAATGTCCCGCGTGTGGGTCTCGTGATCCACAATCCCCGCCGACATAAACAGGGCCGCCTTGAATGTCGCGTGGTTGAGGATGTGGAACATCGCGGCCATCGCCCCAAAGGCGGTCCCGGTACCCAATAGCATGGTAATCAGTCCCAGATGGCTCACCGTGGAAAAGGCCAGCAGCGCCTTGAGGTCATGTTTGAACACGGCAATCACCGCGCCCAGCACCATGGTAATTAACCCTGCGGTTGTCACAATCACAAACCATTCGGGCGTGCCCGCCAGCACCGGCCACATGCGCGCCATCAGGAATATCCCGGCCTTCACCATGGTTGCCGAGTGCAGATAGGCCGAAACCGGCGTCGGTGCCGCCATCGCATGCGGCAGCCAGAAATGGAACGGGAACTGCGCGGATTTCGTAAAGCACCCCAGCAGGATCAGGATCAGCGCAGGCAAATAGAGAGGCGAGGCTTGTATAAGCTCCCGGTTTTCCAAAATAACCGTCAGATCGTAGCTGCCCGCAATCTGGCCCAAGATCAGCATGCCGCCGATCATCGCCAGACCACCCATGCCGGTCACAGTGAGCGCCATCCGGGCGCCCTGACGGCCCTCGGGCAGATGTTTCCAGTAGCCGATCAACAGGAACGACGACAGCGAGGTCAGCTCCCAGAAAACAAGCAACAACAGGATGTTATTGCTCATCACGATGCCTACCATCGCGCCCTGAAACAGCAGCAGATAGGTGAAAAATTCGCCCATATTGTCTTCGCGCGCCAGATAGTGACGCCCGTAGGCAATGATCAAAAGCCCGATGCCAAGGATCAGACAGGCGAAAAAGAACCCGAGCCCGTCCAGCATTAACGTGAAATTCAGCCCCAGGGTGGGCAACCAGTCTACCCCGGCCTGAACGACTTCGCCGCGGAACACGGCAGGCGCATTGGTCAGCAAGCCCACAAGGGCCGACAGGGTAACCATGAAGGTGACCCCTCCAACGGCCTGACGGCCCGCTGAGTTCATCACACCCGGCAGCAGCGCGCCGAGAAATGGCAGGGCGACGATAAGGAAGAGAGACACGCGACCTCCGGTCAGTTCAGTATGGAGCGACCCTCTACTTGGGGCAGAAGGGGCCTGCTCTCAAGTGAAACCGACCAAAACAATGCATTTTTGTCGAAATTATCGGTGAAACGGGCAACACGCGCCTGCTGAACTTGGTTAAAACATGGTGTTTGGGTGAAGGTTTCAGTCTTTTCCATACGCCTTGGGATGTGGCATGTGGTGAAGCTTCGCCGTCATCCCGGCCGTTCGGCACCAAAAAAACCGCAGACAGAAGCGTAAACAGGGCGGCAGCATTTGTCGCCTGCGTGGTTCGCTGCGCGACTGGGGTGCGCAGAAAAATGCCGCAGGCTCCGCCATTGGGCAGCCTGCGGCATCGGGTATTTGGCAGCCTGCGGCATCGGGTATTTGGCCTGCTGAAGTAGGGGCGAAATCAGCCCACCTCAGCACGGAACGCCAAGATCAGTTTACGGGATCAGGACTTTGTCGATGACGTGGATGACGCCGTTCGACGCCTTGACGTCGGCGGAGATAACCGTTGCGTCCTCAACCTTCACGCCATTGCGGCCATCGATGTGCACATCCGCCCCGTTGACGGTCGCAACGCTGAGACGCTGCCCTGCAAGATCAGCCGCCATTACCGCGCCCGGGATCACATGGTACGTCAGAATTGCGGTGAGCTGATCCTTGTTCTCGGGCTTGAGCAATGTCTCGACCGTGCCGGCAGGCAATGCGGCAAAGGCTTCATCGGTCGGCGCAAACACGGTGAACGGGCCGTCGCTTTGCAAGGTCTCAACCAGACCGGCAGCACCGACGGCGGCCACAAGCGTGTCAAAAGACCCGGCGGCTTGCGCGACTTCGACAATATCCGGGTCACTGGTGCCCACTGTTGCACAAGCCGATACGGCGAGAGTTGCTGCCAGAACCGTTGCTTTGAGCATTCCGATGCGTTTCATGTCTCAGGTTTCCTTCTTGGTTTGGTGTGCAAATTACACACAGGATGAGTGGTGATTTGTCGCGCCAACGCCGTTTGGCAACTTTCTTGTGGAACTTTTTCACACAAAGCCGCAGACTTGCATCATGGATGCCGATGAAAACCAGCCGCCGTCCGGAAGGCTTGCTGCGTGTATCATGTTGATTTTAAAGCCCCTCGTGCGCGCTGTGATGGCCCGCGGGGTGTCTGCACCTGGCTTCTATCAATGGGTTAAAAAAGTCTACGTCGAGGTTGCCATGGAAGAATTGGGGGCCAACGCCACAGACAGTCGGATCAATGTGATGACGGGTGTGCACCGGCGTGACGTCAAAGAATTTCGTCAAACGGCAGGCAGCGACGTGGACGGGATTGATCAGAAAGTGTCGATTTTGGCAACGGTTGTTGGACGCTGGATGACCGATCCGGTATTCCTCCACGGCGCTGACCCGCGCGTGTTGTCCCGCAGTTCCAGCGCGGAGGTCGGTTTTGACGAGCTTGTGCAATCGGTTAGCCGCGACATTCGCCCAAGAACGGTGCTGGACGAGCTTTTGCGGCAACAGATCATCGCGGTCGACGGCGACAATGTGACGTTGATTTCCAAAGGGCTGGTCAGTAGCAACGACATTGAGCAGAAACTACATTTCTTTTCCCACAACCTCGCGGACCATGCGGCGGCGGCGGTGGAGAACCTGATGAGCGACACGCCACCCCACCTGGAACGGGCGGTGTTTTACAACAATCTGACCCCGCACTCCGTCACTCTTGTTGAGGAACTCTCGCGTGAAAAAGGGCTCAGGGCGCTTGAGGACATAAACGCTTTTGCCGCCGCGCGCCAAAGAGACGATCTGGCGCATCCGGATGCCACTGAAAGAATTAGATTTGGTGTGTTCTATTACCAAACAGGTAAAGACAGGCCCGAAGAAGGAAAGACCGACAATGGCGACTGACCGCATTTCTCGCAGAATGGCGCTGCTGGCCGGGGCCTCGGCCTGTCTTTTACCGCAGGCCTTGGGCGCACAGTCTTTCCCACCGGATGTTGAAGGCGGGATTGGCGGCACTGGCATCGTTGGCGTGCTGTCCGATTTCGGCAGCCTTATTATCGCGGGGGCGCGGGTCGCTCAGACACCGCAGACGCGCTACACTGATGCATTTGGCACGGTCGCGGCCTCTGCCTTGCGGCGTGGCGACAGCCTGACCGTTGAAGCAACAGAGATCCAAGGCAGGCTGTCCGCCGTGCGCGTTCACGTCACGCAGCCCCTGATCGGTCTGGCGCAAAACAGCGGTGCGCAGTCTGACCGGATCACTGTCAACGGCATCGACGTTTTGGTGGACAGTGCGTTCTCGCAAGACCTGATTGGGGAACGTGTGAGTGTTTCGGGCATTTGGCAAGGCACGCGCGTTGTTGCGAGCCGTGTCGCGCGAACGCCCCACAAAGAGGACGTAATCGCAGGCGACGTTTTGCGCCGTGGCACCCAAACGCGGATCGGGACAATCGTTTTGCGCGGTCGCGGTATCGGCCCTCTGCCAGACGGCAGCTTTGCCACGGTGACAGGCCAGTTTGACCAGACCACCGGACGCCTCACAGCCAGATCAACCAGCGCTGGCCGCTTCACCGGCGCGGCAGGCCCGCTCAAGGGGCTCAGGGTCGAAGGGTTCCTTGACCCGATCAACACATCGCCCGGGTTCAAAATCTCCGGATTGGGCCACAGCTTTGAACGCGGCCTTGCCTTGTCACCCTATGCGCAGGACCGCACCCTGTTTGCCGGAGCCTATACCGGACGGTTCAAAGCCCAGACGGCCACCATCCTGCCGGACGACGACGCCGCGCGAAGACGTGTGTTGCGGGCCCTGAGCCAGAGATAACGCTGAGCCTCTTTCCCTGCACGGTGCGCGCTTCTTTTCCCTGTGCAAAGCGCGCGGCGTTTTCTCAACACTTTTAACCTAGTATTTTTGTCGGAAACACTTGCGCTGCCCGCAGAAACCTGTAATTGACTATTTCAGTAAGTTATTCAACCACAGGAACCCAAACGATGAAATCCAGAACCTCGATTTTGGCATTGGCCGCTGTATCTGTTGCCGCAACCGCAAGCGTCGCCTTCGCAGAAGGCGAGCTGAACCTGTACTCCTCGCGCCACTATGACACCGATGAACGCTTGTATTCAGACTTCACAGAGTTGACCGGGATCACCATCAACCGGATCGAAGGCAAAGCGGATGAGCTGATCACACGCATGCAAGCCGAAGGCGAAAACTCCCCCGCTGACATCTTGCTGACCGTTGACACATCGCGGCTGGAACGTGCCAAGGCCGCAGGCGTTCTGCAATCGATTGACAGCGCCACGCTCGAAGGGCGCATCCCTGCCTATTTGCAGGACGATGACAACCAGTGGTTCGGGTTTTCCCAGCGGGCGCGCATCATTTTCTACGACAAAACGGACGTGACCGAACCGCCGTTGACCTATGTGGACCTCGCCAATTCCAAATACGAAGGTCAGGTTTGCCACCGGTCGTCGAGCAATGTTTACTCGCAAACCCTGCTGTCTGCCGTGATCGAAAACCACGGTGCTGAAGCGGCCAAGGGATGGGCGCAAGGGGTGGTCAACAACTTTGCCCGCGACCCGCAGGGCGGCGATACGGACCAGCTGCGTGGGCTGGTGTCTGGCGAATGCGACATCTCCATTTCCAACACCTACTACTTTGCCCGCGCGATCCGCAGAGACGTGGACGGTCTGTCGGCAGAGCAGCGTGAGAACATCGGGTGGATTTTCCCCTCGCAGAACTCTGAAGGGGCGCATATGAACCTGTCCGGTGGCGGCGTGGCAGCCCATGCGCCAAACCGCGACAACGCGGTTTTGTTCCTCGAATACCTCGCGTCGGATCAAGCGCAGCAGTATTTCTCGTCCGGCAACGATGAGTATCCTGCGGTTCCGGGGGTGGGCATCTCCCCCTCTGTTGCAGCCTTGGGCATCTTCCGTCCCGACAATGTGGACCTGTCAAAAGTGGCCAAGAACGTGCCGCAAGCGCAGCAAATTTTCAACGAGGTGGGCTGGAAGTAACCTCAACAGGACTGAACCAATCAGGGGCGCTCTTTGGGGCGCCCTTTTTTGTTTGAGCACCGCCTTTTTAACGGGATTGCGCGGATGGGAAAGAATCTGGGCGCGCCTGTGCACGGGAAAAGCGCGGCGGCAAGAAATCGATTTTCTTTCCAAAGCAATCAAGGGCACTACTTAACCTTTGCGTCATACTGCATACAAATGGCAGACTGTTCGCAACCGTATGGGCTTTTGAAATAGCCCGTGCGGGAAAAATTCTGGGAGGACTACAATGAAATATACGTTGTTTGCCGGATGCGTGCTCAGTGCCGCATGCGCGGGGGCTGTTGTTGCAGCAGATGATTTTCCGGAGCGTCCGATCAATCTGATCGCGCCGTTCAATGCCGGTGGCGGGACGGATTTGTTGCTGCGGGGATTTGCCCCGCATTTTGCTGAAGCGATTGGCGGCGATGCTTTTGTGTCGAACATGGCGGGCGGTTCAGGCACCGTGGCAGCGTCAGCGTTGCAAGGCCAGCGCCCGGATGGCTACCAGCTTGGATATTTCTCAATCACGGTATCGACAATCCAGCCACAGATCAAAAATGTGCCCTACAACGTGGACAGCTGGACTCCTATTTGCTCTGTTGCAGCCTCTCCGACGTTGCTTTTCACAAACGCAGACACGCCCTTTCAGACAGCCGCTGATGTTGTCGCAGCAGCCACGGCAGAACCCGGCAAACTGGTCTATGGATCGTCCGGGCCCGGGGCGATGACGCACCTGACCACGGTCGCGGCCTTTGCAGGCCTTGGCATTCTGGACAAGCTCAAGCACTTGCCGTTTCAGGGGTCTGGTCCTGCGGTAAAAGAGCTGACGTCAGGGACCATTCAGTTCTTTGGCGACACTGAAATCCTGATGTCGCGTGGCGATTTCCGGCCCTTGATGGTGTTCAACTCCGAACGCCTAGCAAGCTATCCGGATGTGCCCACGGCGAGCGAAGCCGGGATCGAAGCACCGCTGAATGAACTGTACCTCTGGGGCGGTCTGTTCGCACCAGCAGGACTGGAGCCGGAGGTTGTGGCAAAGCTGGAAGCGGCTTGCGAGACGGCGGTAGGCTCTGACGGGTTCCAGGAATTTGCGGCAAACTCTGGCACGGTCATCAACTACCGCGGCGCAGAAGAGTTCGACACTTTCTTCCGCCAGCAGTACGAGGCCAATGGCGCGTTGATCGAAGCCGCAGGCCTGTAGACCTGTGCACTTTGTGGTGGCCTCGCACGGGGCCGCCACGCCAAGGCTAAAGTGAGGCGTCAGCTTGCAGCACATCTTGAACGAACGTGTTCTGGTCCTTCTGGGGCTGTTCCTGACGGCTGTGGGTCTCTATGCCTCGACTGTCGGACAGAGCTTTTCGTCGGTTGAAACCGCGCAGTCGCCAGTGTTTTTCCCGCGTATCATTCTGGCCCTTTGGATGGGTTTGGCGCTGATTGCCATCGCGCAGGAGATGCGTAAGCACGAGGCGAACGCACCCCTTGCCAGTTGGATGCGGGTTGCGGTGCTGGTGATCGCCTCTGTGATCTACACCAACATCATTGGCCGCGAGGGGTTCTTTCTGCCATCTGTGGTGTTTGCCGCCATCAGCCTGCCGTTGTTCGGCGTTCGGAACCCAGCGATTGTTGCGTTTTACGCGCTCGCCGTGCCGGGCGCTTTGGTCTTTTTCTTCAATCATCTGCTGAGCATGCCCTTGCCGGTGTCCCGGTTCACCCACTTGTTTTAAGGAGCGGCAGAATTGCTATCCTCCCTTCCTGATGCGCTTGCGATCCTTTTGACGCTGGAAGGCATGCTAGTTCTTGTGCTTGGCACCGTTCTGGGGATCGTGCTGGGGGCGATGCCGGGCATCGGATCGACCGTGGCCGTCGCCATGGTGCTGCCCTTTACGTTGACCATGGGGCAGGCCCCGGCAATTTTGCTGCTGCTCGCAGTCTACGCGGGGTCGGTCTATGGCGGCTCTATTGCGGCCATCCTGATCAACACGCCGGGCACGCCGCAGTCAGCGGCCACCTGCCTTGACGGCTACCCGATGGCCAAACGTGGGGAGGCGGGTCTGGCGCTTGGCTGGGCGACGGTTGCCTCTGTCGTGGGGGGGCTTGTCTCTGCGGTGGTTCTGATCCTTGCAGCACCGCAACTGGCCGCCTTTGCGCTTGAATTTGGCCCGATCGAGACGTTCACGCTGATCCTTCTGGGCATGACATGCATCGTGTCTGTCTCTACCGGGTCTGTGGTCAAAGGGCTGCTTGCGGGGATGATCGGCATCTTCCTGTCCACGGTGGGCGGTGACCCGATCATCGGGGAAATGCGGTTCACCTTCGACAACTGGCAGCTTTTTGCGGGCTTCAATCTGCTGGCGGTGGTGATCGGGGTCTTTGCCCTGTCTGAGGTGCTGATCCGCGCCAGCGCGAAGCTGACAGAAGCCTCTGACCTGCTTGATTTCAAAGGGATCAAGCTGCCCAGCCTTGCCATGTGGAAGGGACGCGGGAAAAACCTGACCAAGTCGGTTCTGATTGGCAATCTGGTGGGCGTTCTGCCCGGTACAGGGGCGGCGACGGCGGCGTTCATATCCTACGCGGAAGGCAGGCGATCCTCTGCCAATGGTGACAAGTTCGGCACCGGAGAGCCTGACGGGATCGTTTCATCCGAAGCTGCGAACAACGCGGTGACCGGGGGCGCTTTGGTGCCCACCATGGCGCTGGGTATTCCCGGCGACGCGATCACAGCGGTAATGCTGGCGACGCTGACGCTGCACGGGATCACGCCCGGCCCCAAGCTGGTCGACGACAACCCCACACTGATTGCTGCGATTTTCGCAGGGTTCTTCATCATCAACCTGTTGTTACTGCCTTTGGGGATGTTGCTGTCGCGCGTGGCCGCACCCATTCTGAGGGTCAAGGAAGCCTATATGATGACCGCGATTGTGCTGCTTTGCGCGGTTGGCGTCTACTTCGTGCGGGGCAATCCATTTGATCTGTTGGTGATGGGGGCTGCCGGTGTTGCAGGCTTCATCCTGCGCAGACAGGGCTTTCCCATGGCACCGCTGGTGATCGGGATGGTGCTTGGCCCGACGCTGGAGATTACCCTGAGGCAAGGCCTTATTCTGAAGGACGGCAGCTTCTTTGCCTTCTTTACCGGGCATCCCATCGCACTGGTACTGGGCATAACGGCGGTCTTTGCTCTTGTGTTTCCTGTGGTGCGGCAAGCGTTTTCTAAGCAGCGCGCGGCTTAGGCGTCTTTGCAGAGGCCTTGATGGATCGAAACGTCAGGGAAAGCGGTACCACAAGCGCAAACAGCCCCATCGCCAGCCAGATCGGGCCTTGTGCCTGACCTGTCGCATCAAGCACAGCACCCGCAACAGGCGGGGTCGCCATCATGAGCACGTGGTAGATCATGAAGAAGACGCCCATGCCAAAAGCGCGGGTGTCAGGGCGCAAAGCCCCGCCGACAAAAGCCATGATCACACCTGCCGGCGCCATGCCCACAAGGCCGAACAAAAGACTGGCCACAAGCCCCGCCCCCGGAAGACTGAGCGCCCAAAGCGCCGACACAGCACAGGCCATGCAGACCGCAAGGATGAGATAGGGTTTGTCGCTGCGGTCGACGACTTGACCACACAGCGCCCCGGAGACGATCATGATCCAGCTTGCGACACTGATAACGCCTGCCGCCGCAACGGGCGATTGCCCAAGCTCTTCCAGAACCTTGGGGCCAAACGACAGGTACGTGACGTAAGCTGCGTTAAACACCCCCCAGGCACAGCCCGCGCAAAGAACCAGCCGCCATTCCTGACCCGTCAGGCGCGCGGCGTGTCCCGGCACTGGGGCAGACCGATCATCTGGCGCGCGGTAAAAGTGCATCAGCACACAGGCCATCGCAAAACAATAGGCGGAGGCGACCAGAAACGGGAGCCGCCAGCCATAGGTCTCTGCCAGCCACGCATGTCCGACCTGCCCCATGGCAATTCCGAAAGGCCACGACATGACAAAGACGCTCATCGCGGTGGCAATCTCGCGCCCCTCAAACCACTCGGCAACCATTTTGGTGCAATAGAGCGTGGCGAACAGGAACCCCGCCCCCGCAATCAAACGGCCAAGCCCGATGCCTGCCCCCCCAACAGACGAGGCCGACACGACACCGCCGATGGCCAGAGCCATAAGCCCCAGCACGGCCATCTGGCGGTCAGCAAACCACCGCCCCAGATAACCGGCAGGCAGCGCCAGAAACAGGCCCGGTGCCATAAAAAGCCCGATCAGCATCCCGATGCTTGCATAATCCATGCCGAAGGCTGCGCTCAGGTCGCCGCCCACAGAGCCGAGCGTCTGGAACTGGAACCCCAGCCCGGTGCGCGCCAGAAACAGCAAGCCAAGGATGCGCCAGCGCATCAGGCCCAGCCTAATTGCCGCAAAGCATGCAGGTCGTTCCAGATTTTGGTCATATCGCTGATTTTGTCGCCCGAAAACTGCATGACATAGGCGTAGTCAGAGACCACTACTTTTTGTGTGGGCGGCACCGGCCCTCCGGCACCTGTTTGCGTGCCGTGGAATTGCGCGGCAGCAATTGCGGTCCCCCGGTCCTCGTCCATCGCAAAGGCAGTCAGCACATAGCGCCCATCGGGCACCGGGGTCAGCAGGTTTTTCATCCAGTCGCAATATGCTGCAAGTGTATCTATGTCGGCCAGTGCATCTGCCTGACAGGAAAAACTGGCGTCCCCTGTGCAGTATTGTTCACAGGCCTCCCAGCCCTGCCCCGTTTCGCATGCTTCAAAGAAGGCCGTCGCAGTGTCAAAGCGTGTCATTCGTTCGTCCTTTCCATCTGGTAAAACGTCAGTCTAGGCAGCGCTCTTTGAAATGAAAATCGGGCAGATGCAGCAAAGCGGGCACCGCCCGTGCAGTAATTCCCTACTGCATCTGCACGATTGCGCGCGGCGTCATCTTTCCCCACTCTGTCACCACAAAATGCAACCGAGCGAGAGATCTAGTGGAACGCGGCAAACTGAGTGTACGAGAGACCGAGATCGCGCAGAATTATGCATCCGGGGCCAGCTATCAGGACATTGCCCGGCGGCTGTGCATCGCGCCGTCGACGGTGCGCACGCATCTGGCAACGATCTACCGCAAGCTTGAGGTGTCCTCAAAGATCGAACTGGCAAGCCGGCTGAACGGGGTCACCGCAGCCCAGCGCAGCCAGACCGAGCTGAATTCAGTCATTTCAGAATTGGCGCTGAGCCTCGAAGACGCGCTGAGCCGCGAAACCGCGCTGATCGAAATTCTGCGGATTATCGGTGCCTCACAAGGAAAACTGGACCTTGTTATGCCGTCTATCCTGACCTACGCGCTTGAGCTGTGCGACGCCGAATTCGGCATCCTGTTTGAGTACAAACAAAAGCAACAATTCCTCGCCAAATTCACAAAAGGCATCTCACCGGATTTTCACGAATGGTTCGACGAACGTGGCACATTTCGGGTCAGTGACCAGACCGGCCTTGGCCGTTTGTGCATACAGCGCGAGGTGGTCAACATCCTTGATGTAAAATCCGAAGCAATCTACGGCACGGACGATCCTTTGCGCCTTGCCACCGCACACCTTGGGGGCGCGAGGTCCTTTGCGGCGATTCCTATGCTGTCAGGCGACCGGCTTGTGGGGGCCTTCACCATCTACCGTCAGACCGTGCGGCCTTTTTCGGATGACGCGCTGCGTCTCGCGCAGCTCTTTGCGGCGCAAAGTGTCATCGCGCTGGAAAACGCCCGTCTTATCAGTGCGGCCCAACCATAAAAGGTATCCGCCACAGCCCATGGGGCGTACAGTATGAAATAGGGGCCGCAAAGCGACCACTTGATCTTGGTGCAGCGCACCGCGTTCACAAGAAAGCGGCGCGCAGGAAATAAGATCAGACCACTGTAACCGTCAGCGACCCGACGCCTTCGATTGTGGCTTCCATCACATCGCCCTGCACAATCGCGTTCACGCCCGACGGTGTGCCTGCCATAATCACGTCGCCTGCCTTGAGTTCAAAATACTCGGACAGATAAGAGATCATCTCGGGAACTTTCCAGATCATTTGATTGAGGTCCCCTTCCTGTCGCAATTCGCCGTTCACAAGGAGCGCCACGCGCCCGTGATCTGGATGCCCAACATCAGACACCGGCAACAAAGGCCCAACAGGCCCTGACCGCTCAAACGCTTTGCCGATTTCCCAGGGACGTCCCATTTTCTTGGCTTGGCCCTGAAGATCGCGGCGCGTCATGTCCAGCGACACACCGTAGCCCCAGACATGATCCAGTGCCTTGTCCAGCGAGATATTGGTGCCACCGGATTTCAGACCGACCAGCAGTTCTATTTCATGATGCACATCAGAGGTATGCGGCGGATAGGGAAAGGTGCCCGATGCATCCAGATTGTCAGGGTTTTTCTGAAAGAAAAAGGGCGGTTCACGGTCCGGATCATGGCCCATTTCCACCGCATGCGCCGCAAAGTTGCGTCCGATACAATAGACGCGGCGTACCGGGAACGCTCCGCCCTCGCTTGTGGGAATGGTATGGATTCTCGGTGTTTCGATTACGTGATCTGACATTCATTTCCTCCTGCACGCGCCCTTCACGGTCATGTAACCGCAACTGCGATGTAAGTATCCAGACCGAAGGCGGTCGCGGCTCAAATTGGTATGCTAGGGTGCTTACACCTGAATTATGTGAAAGCTGAAGGGGTCGGTCGCGCCCATTTGGCGAATTGGTTGGCTTGCCCTGTCAAGCGGCAGCGTCACGAGGCAGGACTGTCGGGCAGGACCCGCGAGTAGACGGATTGCAAATGAACGCTCATGGCATGCGCCGCCGCATCCCCATCCCGCGCCGTGATCGCGGAAACAATCGTGTCGTGTTCAGAAAAACTGCTGTAGTCGCGGGACGGCCCGCGGGTTTCGCGCGGTTGCCCCCAAACGATTGAGCGCCGCACCGAGTTCAGGGTTTCAAAGAAATAAAGGAAAAGCTGGTTCCGGGTCGCGCGGGCAATGGCGTGATGCAGGTGATTGTCCCATGCCTCATAGGTGCGCCAGTCCTCCGCTTTGCGACAGCGATCTGCACAGAGCATCATTTGTTCGCGGTCCGACCGGGTCGCGTGCTGGGCGGCAAGGCGGCTTAATTCGGGTTCAATGGTAAACCGCACGGACACAACCTGTTCCGGCTTGATCTGGTCGCGTAGGTAGGTGACGTCCTTGAGATTTAGGACCGGGCGTGCGCCCACGAACGTCCCACGCCCCACATGACGCCAGACGCGGCCTTGCGCTTCGAGTTCCGCAAGCGCCTTTCGCACCTGATTTCGTGTTGTCCCCAGCTTTTCGCACAACTCCCGTTCCGGCGGCACACGGTCGTTATGACGGTAGCCCGCGTTGTCGATCAATGCGCGCAGCCTTTGTTCGATGTCCTTGGATCCGTCCATTTACTCGCCCAATTTAGGGATTGGTTGTTTGATTGCTACCATAGGGCAGCCCTACATAAAACGGGAGCACAGGTGCGGCCGTGAGTCGCACGCAAGGTAAGCTGTACCTTGGCATGCTTTGATTTGGGGGGAAACGAATAGTGCAGTTGGCAACAATCTCTGTGGATGGTGAAACTGTTTGCGTCGCAATTCTGAACGACGGGCGCATGCTGAATATCGCGCAAGCCGCGCAGTCAGGCCAGATGGCGGAAGCTTCGGACCTGCATGACATGCTTGACGTGATCAAGGGCGGCGCTGCTGCGCTGCACGCGGTTCAGAGCCTTGTGGCGCAAGCTGAAAGCGGACAACACGACAGCGCCATTGTTGCGGCCAACGCAACTTTGATGTCGCCCATCCCGGTCCCACGGAAGAATGTTTTCTGCGTCGGGCGCAACTATGCAGAGCACATCGCGGAGGGCGACCGCGCCCAAAAGCAAAAAGTGGGCGTGACGGAACACCCCGTGTTTTTCACCAAACCGCCCACGTCGATTGTGCCGCCCGGTGGTGACGTTCTGGTGTTTCCTTCCGTCTCGGAAGCGGTCGACTATGAAGTCGAACTGGCCGTCGTGATCGGCAAAGCCGGGCGCAACATCGCCAAGGCAGACGCCTACGCGCATATTTTCGGGTATACGATCCTCAACGATATCACCGCGCGCGACATCCAGCGGCGTCACGGCGGGCAGTATTTCAAAGGCAAGGGTCTGGACGGCTCATGTCCTTTGGGCCCGCACATTGTGACAGCTGATGAAATCAAAGATCCGCACGCCTTGTCGATTGGCCTGACCGTAAACGGAGAACAGCGCCAGCGAGGGAACACCGCGGATATGATTTTCGACATCCCGACCCTGATCGCGTCGGTATCCGAAGGCCTGACGCTGGAACCAGGAGACATCATCGCCACCGGAACACCGTCTGGCGTAGGCTACGCAATGGAGCCACCGCAGTTTCTCAAAGACGGCGACACGGTGGTCTGTCAGATCGAGAACATAGGCGATCTTAGAAATTCAGTGCGCGCCGTTTGAAATGCTCTTGCCGGGCAGCCGAAAGGCAAATGGGCAAAACACTTAAGGGAGGAAAGAAAACCATGATGAATAGAAGACAGTTCACTGCCGCAATGCTGGCATCGGTGCCTGCCACCAGCGCCTTTGGCACCAGCGTACTTGCGCAAAGCATGCGCGACATCACCTTCGTGCAACCCAGCCCCTCGGCGATCAACTCGTTTCCGGTCTTTGTTGCTATCGGTGAAGGCTACTTTGAAGAAGAGGGCCTGAATGTCACCGTTGAAGCGATCAACGGATCAGGCGCCGTCTTGCAGGCCTTGTCAGCCGGACAAGCGCATTTTGGACGCCCCGGCCCCGGCCCGATGATCGCCGCAAGATCACGTGGCGTCGAAGCGGTGCACATCTACAACGTTGCGGCACGCAGCAACTTCGGTGTTGCGGTTCAGCAGGATTCCGAAATTCAGGACATCGAAGGCCTGCGCGGCAAAGTGATCGGGACGGGCACCGCTGACGGTGCCGAGGTCGGTTTTGCCCGCAATGTGATGACCAGCGCTGGCATGACAGAAGGCACAGACTACGAATTCCTGACGGTCGGCGACGGGGGGCCTGCCACAGCAGCCTTCCTGAATGGTGAGATCTCTGCCTATTCAGCGTCAACCGCAGACACGGCCATTCTCAACCAACGTGGCATGCCCGTGCGTGACATCACGCCTGCGGAATTCGGGCGCTTCTTTGGGAACGGGATCGCGACCATGGCGGATACAATCGCCAATGATCGTGGATTGGTTGAAGCGTGGAGCCGTGGCTTTGCGCGGGGCCATGCCTTTGCGCTGGACGATGCAAACCGCGACGCTGTGCTGAAGCACCTGGCAGATGGCAATCCACAGGAAGGCGAAGACAAGGAATTTCAGTCTGCCTTGTTTGACGCGGTGCGGTCCAAGACCGTGCCCACAGACAACAGCAAGCATCTGGGCTGGTATCCTGCTGAGGTTTGGCAGGAATGGGAGGACGCGCTTGTCGCCGGTGGCGAGATCCCCGGCCCGCTCGAAGATCTGAGCGCCGTCTGGACCAACGAGTTTGCTGCCATTGGCAATGAGGCCGTCGGCGGATGAACGCGGCCCTTCCCCAAGACTATTCCGGCGCGCCTTTGGGCGCGCCGGTTTACGAACTGACCAATGTCAGCAAGACATATGCACGCAATCAGGTGGTTGCGTTGCAAGATGTCAGCCTCACCCTGAGAAAAGGCAGCTTTACGTCCGTCATCGGATCGAGCGGATGTGGCAAATCTACATTGCTCAAGATCATGGCGGGCCTGATCCCACCCAGCAAGGGACGCGTGATCCTTCAGGGCCAGCCAGTCAGAGGCACCCGCCGGGACATCGGCATGATGTTCCAACAGGCAACGCTCTTTCCGTGGAAAACCGCCGTTGAGAACATTGTCCTCCCGATCGAGATCAGAGATGGCAAAGCCGCCGCAAAAAACGCCTTGGACAAGGCGCACCAACTGCTTGATATTGTTGGCCTCAAGGGTTTTGAAAACGTCTATCCAAATGAATTGTCAGGCGGTATGGCACAGCGTGCCTCGATTTGCCGGATGCTGATCACGGAACCTGCCGTTCTGCTCCTGGATGAGCCCTTCAGCGCGCTGGACGAGTTGTCGCGCGACATGATGAATATGGAACTGCAGCGGATTTGCCGCGAACAGGACGCCACAGCTTTCCTTGTGACACACTCCATTCAGGAGGCGGTGATCCTGTCGGATGAGATTGTGGTGATGAAGCCACGCCCGGGCCGCCTGGCCGAAATTGTCGAGGTGGATTTGCCGCGACCGCGCACGCTGGATATGATGACGACCCCAAAATTCGGTCAGATCGTAGACCACATCCGCAGCATGCTGGACAAGGGAGAAGACATGTGACCGACTTACATGCAAACAACTCTTCGTCATCCGAAACGGAGCAGGATACCGTCTGGGAGCAGGAAGTCGCCTTCATCGATTCCGTCCCCAGATCGATTGCGATGACCTTTGTCTTCGTGGTTTTCATCGGGATTTGGCAGTTCGTGACAAGCTTTGGGCTTGTGTCACCGATCATCCTGCCCACACCGATGGAAACGCTGAAAGACATGATCTTTGTAGGCCAGAACCTGATCACCGGGGGCTACATGCTCGGCGCGCTCTGGATCACGGTCTTGGAAGTGATCTACGGCTTTGCCCTTGCCATTGCCATCGGCTTTACGCTGGGTGTCATTGTGGGAGAGACGGCATTTGGTGAAAAAGCCCTGATGCCATACCTCGTTGCAATCGACACAATGCCCAAGGTTGCTTTTGCCCCGTTGTTTGTGGCGTGGCTCGGCTTTGGAATCGAATCCAAAGTGGCGCTTGCGGCGTTCATCGCGACATTTCCCATTGTCGTTGGCACCGCAGCAGGTTTGCACGCCGCGGATGAAAACGCCCGGATGCTGTTCAAGACAATGGGTGCCAGCCGAATGCAAACATTGATCAAGATGAAGCTGCCGACAGGTCTGCCGCAGATTTTCACAGGTCTCAAGATTGGGGCCGTGGGAGTGATGGCCGGGGCCATCACAGGTGAGTTTCTGGGGGGCGGAAAAGGCTTTGGTGAGCTGATCCGCGTCGCGGCGTCACAGTTGAACACGCCGCGCGTGTTTTCCCTGATCCTGTACCTGAGCATCGTCGGCCTGAGCCTTTATCTGATGGTGCAGTGGACGCAGCGCAAAGTCGTGTTCTGGCAGAAAGAAAGCGTGGGATCCTACGATGCCTGACACCGGGACGATTGCACCGGACAAGCTGCGCGCGTTTGTGGCCGATGCGCTGCAATCGCGCGGCGTGCCTGTCTCCGACGCCACGGATGTTGCGGCTTTGATGGTCGACGCCGACGTCTTTGGGTACGGCACGCATGGGGTGTTTCGTCTGCGTCAGTATCTCGCGCGGCTTGAGGGGGGCGGATGCAACCCAAAACCATCCATCACCATCGCTCAGGAGACCGCTGCAACAGCGCTTGTTGACGGGGACAACGGCCTTGGCCATCTGGCGATGGCACGGGCGCGTGATGTTGCCATCGCAAAGGCGCGCGAGGCAGGGATCGGTTGGGTCGGTGTGCGCAAAGGGAACCATGCAGGCCCCCTCGCCCTTTATGTGAGACCGCAAGCCGAGGCAGGTATGCTCGGCATGGCAGCAGCCGTTGGCAGTGCCAATCATGTGCCCCCCTATGGCGGCACCGATCTGCTGCTGGGGACCAATCCCATTGCGTTTTCTGCCCCCTCTGCGGGTCCTGATCCTTTCGTGTTCGATATGGCCACGACCGTGGCTGCGATGGGCAAGATCAAGACGCTGCTTCAGCAAGGCCAGCCCATGCCCGAAGGCTGGATGGTCGGGCGTGATGGCAATCCCCTGACCGATCCCGCCAAGAAGTCCGAAGGATTTCTGCTACCGATCGGAGGGGCCAAGGGCTTCGGCCTGTCTGTGGCAATAGGTCTGATGGCTGGTGTTCTGAATGGTGCCGCCTTCGGCTCAGACGTTGTTGATTTTACATCTGACACGACATCGCCCACCAACACCGGGCAGTTTGTTGTGGCCATTGATCCTGCAGCCTTTGGGATGACGGGTGATTTTGGGGATGCGGCAGCGCGCGTGTTTGATGAAATGCGGGCTTCGCCCCCTTTGCCCGGCCATGATCCGGTACGTCTGCCCGGTGATGGAAAAACGCGCGCCGCCGAAGCAAGACGGTCAGACGGGCTTCGGCTTAATCCTGCGCTCAAGCAGGATCTGAACGCGCTCGCAGACACCTGCGGCCTGGCGCGGCCGTTCGCAGGTTAGACCCGCGCCAGCCTTTCAGCGACACTGACTGTCGCGGTCAAAACCTATACCGGCATCTCAGCCTTCGCTGGAATCGGCCGCTTTTCTTGGTCTGTTGCTGCGCCCTGCCGGTCTTTGCCCGCTTTTCGGCAAAGGCCGCGCGCTACCGAAGGGTGGTTTCACCCGGCCATGATCGCCTTGGCGCAGCACCTTCGCGGCCATACCTCGGCTTGAGAAAAGGCCGCCCCATCCGCGAAACGGCAGCGCCCGGCGGACAGGCGCTTCTAAACGCGCACAGCGATATTGGGTACCATTGGCATTCCTTGCCTATACAAACCAAGCGCCAGCGGCTACATGGCAGTCTTTAACATTGAATGATGCCCTTGGCTGCTTGCACGCACCACCGCACCACCTGCCCATAAAAAGAACCTCCGCTGTGAAAAAAACGATCTCAGATGCGCTTGCGCGCAAAGGCTATGATGCTTTGACTCCGGTACAAGAGGCGGTCACACAGGCTGATCTGGAAGGCCGGGACCTGCTTGTCTCTGCGCAAACCGGATCGGGCAAGACGATCGGTTTTGGACTGGCGATCGCGCCTGCACTGCTGGGGGAAAGCGACACGTTTGGCGCACCATCGACGCCCCTGGCCTTGGTCATCGCACCGACGCGGGAACTGGCGATGCAGGTGAAACGCGAGCTTTCTTGGCTTTATGCTGACACCGGCGCCATTCTGGCGTCCTGCGTGGGCGGGATGGAAATGCGCGATGAACGTCGGGCGCTGGCCCGGGGTGCGCATATGGTCGTGGCCACGCCGGGGCGCTTGCGTGATCATATCATGCGCGGATCAATCGATCTGACCCAAGTGCGCGCGGTTGTCCTTGATGAAGCCGATGAAATGCTGGATCTGGGCTTTCGCGAAGACCTCGAATTCATTCTCGAAGAGACGCCCGCCGACCGGCAGACCCTGTTGTTTTCCGCCACGGTCCCAAACGCGATTGTAAAACTTGCCACAAGGTACCAACGCGATGCCAAACGTGTGTCGACGGTGAGCGAACAGTCGCAGCATGCGGACATCGACTACCGTGCCATGTCGGTCACGGCGCGCGACGGCGAGAATGCGATCATCAATGTGCTGCGCTACTATGAAGCGCCCAACGCCATCGTATTCTGCAACACGCGCGCGATGGTGGCGCGCCTGACCGCACGTCTGTCGAACCGCGGGTTTTCGGTGGTGGCGCTGTCGGGGGAACTGACTCAGAGCGAAAGAACCAATGCCCTGCAAGCGATGCGCGACGGGCGCGCCCGCGTCTGCGTGGCCACCGATGTGGCCGCCCGGGGGATCGACCTGCCCAACCTTGACCTTGTGGTGCATGCGGAACTGCCAAACAGCCACGAGACCCTGTTGCACCGCTCGGGCCGGACAGGCCGCGCCGGGCGCAAAGGGGTCAGCGCACTGGTTGTTGTGCCCTCTGCCCGTCGCAAGGCGGAACGCATCCTGAAGTTCGCCAAGCTGAGCGCAGAATGGGTCGATGCGCCCTCCGCAGACGCGGTGCATGAACGCGATCAGGACCGGATGCTGGCATCAGAAGACTGGCAGACAGAAATTTCCGAGAACGAGCTTGCGCTGGTCGCGCAGTTGGTTGGAAAGTTCACGCCAGAACAAATTGCAGCGGCCTATTTGCGGCAATACAAGCAGCGCCATTCCGCCCCTGAAGAGCTTGGAACCGTTTCGGTTGAAAAGAGCAAACCGCGCGCGGCATTCGGACCGAGTGTCTGGTTTTCACTGTCAGAGGGGCGCAACGACAACGCCTCCCCCCGCCATTTGCTGCCGATGGTCTGCAAGGCAGGCAACATCACCAAAGACGATATTGGGGCGATCCGGATTGCGGATGATCTTTCTTACGTTGAAATCCGCAAAAGCAGTGTTGACGGTTTTCTTGCGGCGATTGGCCCCGCGATGAAAATCGAAGGGACAAAGGATATTGTGCGTCTCGACAGCGCCCCAGACCTTCCCGCGTTCAAACGTCCGACCCATGATCGCGGCACCGCAGGCAAACCCCGTCATCGCAAAGGCGATACCACCCCAACCGACTGGAATGACGCGCCCACACCCCGCCCGCGCAAACCGAAACCCCAAGACCGCAAACCCCGCGCGCCGTCCGCTCACAAACCTGCGGCGGCAGAGATGGATACTGCCGTTCACGCGCCGTTGAAAAAACGCAAAAACGCAGGGCCATCCAACACGGGAAAGCCAAAAGCTGCCCATGACGGAAATGCCAAACCGCGTAGCAAACACCCCAAAGGCGCGCCGCCCTCCGCTGCCCCGTCAAAGGGAGAGGCGCGCACCACGAAGGACCCAAGTTCCAAACCGCGCAGCACTGGCCCCAAAGGCCCGCCGCCCCCCAAGGGCAAGCCAAGCAGCAAGAAAAACCGCGCGCGTGCTGTGGCGAAATCCAACCGCGCGGGCAATGCGCCGCCTAAACGGCGGTAGCTTTTCGGACCCGTCCCACTGCGCTTCAGTTGCCTTGGCCAAGAGGGCGCCAAAACTGACGGCGGAGGCCAGCGGGTAACCTTCGTGTGCTTGTTGACGCGGTGCCGATTCTGTCGCGCGTCTGAACCGGCAAGGCTCACTTTTGCAAACTGGGCTTGACGGGACGCGCGAACAAGGTCCTCAATCAAGCCAAATCAATTGCACGCCTGAGCGCACGCAATGGCACCAAGCGGTCTCACCGGGAGAAAACCACGATGCCCCGCCTCTTCTCTTTTTTCCTTGGGCCCATTTCTGTCCCGTCGCTGCTCTTGGGACTGTTGTTTTTTGCAGCATCGCTGACACCTTCGCTCATTCCACGCGGCCCGGATGTGCAGGGTATTCTGGGCGGCGTTGTGATGGCCTTGGGGTACCTTTCGGCGCAGGTTGTGCTGCTGTTATGGGGGGCTGCTGATCTGCCCCGGCTCTCCGGCAAGCCCGCAGCCGTGGTGCGATGGCTGGCCGCCGGCGCGATCCTCGCGTTTTTGATCTGGGTCCTCGGCTCCAGCCTGACCTGGCAAAACGATCTGCGCCAGAAGATGGACATGGCCCCCGCAGACGCGCTGCACCTGATGCGGATTGTGACAATTGCTGCTGCGACCTTTTTGGCGGCATTTCTGCTGGGACGCATCATCGCATTGCTGTTCCGGCTGATCCGCGCGCGGTTTTTCACCTTCATGCCTGAACGGCGGGCCAATGTTCTTGGCGTTTTGGCCGTCGCGCTGATCCTTTTTGTTGTGACCCGTGACGGGATACTGGACCGCGTCATTCTGGGCCTTGATGAAAGCTACGAGGCCGCACAGGCCCTGTTCGACAATGCCCCGCCTGCCCCGTCCAGCCCTTTGAAAACCGGCAGTGCGGCCTCTTTGGTGGATTGGGCGGCGATTGGGACACCGGGGCGGGACTTCATCACCTCCGGTCCGGACGCAGCAGCGATCTCTGCTTTCACAGGCCGTCCCGCGATGGAGCCGATCCGGGTGTATGTCGGCCGTGCAAACGGCGAGACACCGCAAGACCGCGCAGCACTTGCGCTGGCCGAATTGAAACGTCTGGGCGCTTTCGAACGGGACGTTTTGATCGTGACCAGCCCCACCGGCACAGGGTGGATGGACCCCGGCTCGCATGATCCGGTGGAATACATGCACAATGGCAACATCGCCACGGTGGCTGCACAATATTCATACCTGCAATCACCGCTCGCCCTTATTCTTGAGACCGACACAGGGCTCGAACAGGCCACAGCGCTGCAAGACGCCGTGCATGGCTATTGGAAAACCCTGCCGCCGGAGACACGCCCGCGCCTTTATGTGCATGGACTTAGCTTAGGCGCGTGGTCTTCGATGTATGCGACCAACCTCTTTCGACTGCTCGATGATCCGATCAACGGCGCGTTCTGGGCCGGCCCCCCCTTTCCGTCCGGGTTGTGGAATTATGTCCAGCAGCAACGTAGTCCCGGCAGTCCATGGGTGCTGCCGGTGATCGGTGACGGATCGCTTGTCCGCTATGCATCGCACACCGATGACGCATCACAGGCCGCTGCCGACTGGGGGCCGATGCGGATCGTGTTTCTACAGTATTCAAGCGACCCGATTGTGTTCTATGAACCAGCATCCGTCTGGCGGGCCCCGCCATGGATGCGCGACCCACCGGCAGACGACATGTCCGAATACTTTTTGTTCATGCCGATCATGACGCAGTTTCAACTGGCTCTTGATATGGCACTGGCCTTCGGGTCACCGCCCGGTCATGGCCATGCTTACTATGCCAGAGACTACATCAGCCCTTGGGTAGAGGTCACGGCCCCTTCAGATTGGCACGCGGCAGATACCGAAAGGCTTAGAGGGCATTGCGACAATGGCCTTCAGGTCGGTTGTTCGAACGGCAAAGAATGACTCGCCTGTGCGCAACTGCGCGTGTTTTGATGCAGATCCGGCCCATTGTGGTTTCCGAGTTAACCATAGATTGCCTGCACAAAAGACAATGTAGCTTAGGCACAAATCTGGCTTCAGTTCATTTGGCAAAATAGACCCACGTTCGGCCAAGCTCACATAGCAAGGTTTACGCGTTCGCGCAAAATGGCTACGGTTTCTCTACCCTGCATAGAACATGCACGGCTCTGTTCGCGTTGAATGTCATTCCAAGAGCGAGGGATATTGATGTCACGTTTCGCACTGGTCATTTGCCTGCTGCTGGCATCCGGGCTGACAGACCGTTTGTCGGCGCAAGCGTCCAACACACCAATCGGGCGCACCGAATGGACAAACCCGGACGTCAGTGGCAGCCCGCCGGGCAGCAGGTCGCGACTACTGGCACCACGTGTTCGCATCGTGGAACGTGAGGCGGTCAATACCAGCGCCCAAGGGGCTGCCGACTTTTTCTTTGTTAACCAGTCCCGCCTGCTGGTTGGCCCCTCTTGCCGTGTCGTTCTGGATGGCCGGTTTTATGATGCCGAACTGGATACCGAGGTAAAGGAATTCAGTCTGGACACCTTGCTGCGGTGCATCACAAAGGCAGAGAACATTCTGGCCGACAGCCCCAAGGACCAGATCGTTCTGGACACCCCTCGGGGGCGGATCACAATCGCAGGGGCGATCGCGACCGTCGCATTGTCCGAAGATGACGCGGCAGGTGGCCTGCCAAAGCGCGGCAATCCGGTCAGCGCGCCGCTACAGGTGACCGTGTCTGCGGTGCAAGCAGGCGGCTTTGTCTCACTGTCGGGTCCCGGCGGGCAAGGTAGCACCACCGCTGTGGTCAGGCGTGCGGGCTTCGTGTTGTGGGTAGATCAGTTCGGCACCATCAACGGACCGGACCGGGAAACATCGCAAAAGGCCGCGCAATTGCGCGCACCCCTTGTGGCTGCAGTATCGCGCAGCCTCCCCACAGCGACGTCCGAAATCGCCCTGTCCGACGCATTTATTCTGGAGAACCCGGATACCGTGCGGCGGATTGATCTGAGCCGGGAAAGAACGTTCTTGCCCGTAGAGAACTGCCGCGCCGACGGGTGTGAAGGCCTGTTTGTGACCCCCTAGATACGGTGAAGGATGCCGCGCGGGCCAACGGCGCGTCCTACTCGGACAAGACTTTGTTCAGGCGCATCAGGAATGTGTCAGTGCCCGTATTTTCTGTGCGATCACAGGGGTGTGGCGGAACCTCCCCTGCTACAACATTCTCAATTTTCTGTTCTTCAGAGGACAGGTTTGCCCCGATGAATGCCGCAGGACAGTGATCATTGTGCAGATTACCCTGCGGGTCCGTGGTGCCGCACACAGAGGAGGCCTGCGCTTTCATCGCGTCCCAGTCCAGCCCATAGGCCCCGGTAAAATCCGCACCGGTCAGATCAGCACCTGAGAAATCCGCGCCGGTCAGATCGGCGTAGCTGATATCGGCGTTTTCGAGCTTGGCCTCGAAAAAACTGGCATCCGTGAATTGGCCATTCCCTAGCTGCGCGCGGCTGAGATCGGCAAAGCCGAATTGCCCATCGCTGATGCGGGCCAGTTCAAGGTCCGTGCCTTTCAGACTGGCATAGCGGAAATTTGGCGCCGTGAGGTCGGCACGTGCCAGTTGCGCACCGTCAAGACGGGCATACTGAAAAACCATGGCATTGCCTTGCCCGGTCACGCGGTTCATCGCGGCACCAGACAAATCCGCGCACCAAAAGCGCGTATCGCCAAGCACGGCCTGTTCCAGATCCGCCCCAACAAGAGAGGCGTGATCGAAATGCGTGTTGCGCAGGTCTGCCTGTTCGATGTTCGCGCGATCCAGTACCGCCCGTTCAAAATCTGTCACCATCGACACGCCGGACCCATCCGAGCCCACCAGCGCATAGCGGAAATTCGCATTCGTAAGGTCTGAATCCCGCAAGTCAGCCCCGATCAGACGCGCAAAGCGCGCATCCGCATAGCGCAGGTTCTGCGAGGCCAGATTAACAATCGCAAAGGCATCCGCGCTGCCAAGATTTGCGCGCTTGAGGTCAAGCATGCGCAGCTTCATGACAGGGTCCTGCCAGTGCACAACCGGGATCTGAGGGGCCAGCCGCCTGATATCGCTCCATGGCAATAAAAGAGTGCATCCCAGCAGCGCCGCACACGCCACGACACCAATGACCGTCCGGTGCAGCCACGTGGTTATAGGTGAGATTTGCCCCCGCGCCCGGCGGTGGTACATCACCATGCACGCGAGCGCCGTCAGACAGGTGAGCGCGATCAGGAAGCGTGCCTCGTCCCGGAACACGACTTTCCACGAAAACCACGCAAGGACGAATGGCACAAACAGATAGAGCATCGCATTCGATAAAAGCTGCGCGGGCTTGCTGGTCATGGCGAGGATATCCACTTCTGGCGGGACAAACCCTTCTTGCCTGAGCTTGAGCAACCGACCGAATAGCAAGTGCAGATAGGCCAGCAAACCAATGAGGGCCAAAGGAGCATAGGTCACAAAGGTCGACAACTGGATTTGCGTCTGGATCAGCGGCCATTTGATCGACGCATCCGCCCTCACAAGTTGTGAATCTGGCACCGACAGCGTGAGCATCAGAAAGAAACCTGCGAGGATCAGAACAAACAGTTGCCGCCGCGCGGCACCTGACAAAACCTCCGCCTCGCTTTCAAGCCGCTTGCGCGTTTCAGGATCAAGCGATGCGCGCGCGGAAGGTTCAGAACCGTTGGGTGTAGCCAATATACGCCTCCCAGTTGCTGTAGCCGGTGCCCTCGAAAGTAGAGTTTTGGCCAGTATGGCCGACACCTGTCACAACAGAAGCCGCAGCGTTGACCGGGATCTCGCTGGACAGGACGATCTTGTTTTCCCAGTCCTGCCGAAAGACCGTCAGGTCCCCATCAAACCTGTCGCTCAACCGGGTTTGTTCGTGGCTTGCAAACAGGTTCAGGTACCAGTCACCCGTCCCGAAATCGAACAGGGGCGCATGCCGGTACCGCAGCAAGAGATCAACGCCGATCTTCTCTGACTGAGAGTCCGTTGTCAGCCCGGTGTTGGCTTCAGGAAATGTTCTTTCGCGCCAGTAAAGCCCCACCCCCAGATCCAGCCGTGGGGACAAACGAAAGTCTGCTGAAACGCCTGCATTGTATTCATCGCCATCCAGAAGGTTTGCATTCGAAAACGCCCCCTGACTGGAATTATAACGTTTTTCCAACACGTTGAGGTTGATGCTGAAACGCATCATCTGCGTGGGGGCCGTGGTCGCCTGAAGGCCAAATCCGGTATCAATCGAATACCATTCGTTTTCCACGCTGTCCGCCGCGAAGACAAGGTAAGGGCGCAGAGACGTCCCGCCAATGCCATAGGTATCAAACTTAAAACGGGGTCCGAAGGTCAGATCAACAGACGTGCTGTCAATCTCGCTCAGGCTGAAATATTGTTGTGTGGTGGCCGCAAAAGTTGTCTCAAGCGTGTGGCCTGATTGCCAGTCGGGATCATAGATATGGGTAAACCCTATGCCCGCGAAGATGTTGAAATCCGACCCCTGCGGCTGTGGAAACAGTAAGGGTTCATCTTCAAGAGAGGGGTTTGACTGATACTTCACCCCGCCGGTGAAACTGCCTGAGAACCGGCTTTGAGACAGTTCCTTGTCGATTTCATCCAGGTATCTCAGGGCAGTGGCGCGCACATCTTCCGGCAACGCAGCATCCTCAACAGCCTTGCGAAAATAGCTGCCTGCCTCTGTGTATTCTTCCAGTCTGAAGTGAATTTCCCCCAAGCGCAGCATCACCTGCGTGAGGGTCGGGCTTATCAGCAGCATCCGTTCGTATAGCCGCATAGCGAACCGATACCCACTTACCGCGCCGTTTTGGTTCGCGTCCAGTTCAGCCCTGCGGGCCAGTTGAAAAAGGCGGTCGAGATTTCCGGGGTCTGAGAGCAGCGCCTCATAGTCAGCGCTGTATTCAACGGGCAATATTTCCGAAAAATCCTGCGCTGAAGGAGGCCCTGCGATCGTGCAAAAAGCGGTCAGCATGACGCCCAAGACACCAAGTCGGCGCAGTGTTCCGCGTGCGCCGCTCAGGCAATCGTCTCCGGTATCCCGCCAAGGTCGCTCCGGGTTCCGGGCTACCCTGCGGTTGCGTCGCCAATGCCCCAAAATCATATGCGTGTTCCACGACCAGCTGTAACAGTTTCTCTCAAACAACCGCAGGCGTCACAACGTGAGGCCGATTTCAAAAGCAAAATACAACTTATTGTAAGCCTAGCGGCCCAAGTTACAAAGAGCAACCTTTCAGGCTTGCCCCTTGAGATGACGAAACAAATTTGTCACATTTGCATAGCTTTGCGCGTTTTGCGCGGCACAGATTGCCAAACGCCCCCCCTACACGGAAATCTTTCTGCGGAAAGCGGCATTGGCCAAAAGAACATCGTCGAAACTGTCCCCTTGCGCGAGTTGTTCATCAAGAAGCGTGTCGTTCAGCATCTGCTCGGCGATCTTTTCGCCCATGTCAAAATAGGCCTCAAACTGTTCGGGGCTGAAAAACTGGTTTGACGTAGGATCATAGGGAAACCGCGGATTTGCACCCTTGTACCCCTTTGTTGTGACCTCAAGTGACGGGATCATGGCGGATTTCAAGTAGACGATCAGACCCTGCTCTGTGGTTTGATCGGGCAACGGATCAGCACAGGCTCTGTACCCGTCACGTCCGGGTGTGCCGGGATTGTTGTGATAGGTAACGGAGGCGAGGAAATACCCTTTCTGTGCATATTCAGCACCGCTTGGGTATTGGTCTGCCACCGGGCGCGCCACCAAATCAGACGGCCCGGTTGAGCGCATCTTGGTCTTGTTGGAATCCTTCGGCGCGAGGTCACGCTCAACATCGAAGTGGATCTCGGCGCCAAAATCTTCCCGGACCCGCCGGATGGCGGATGTGAAGCCAGAGTATGACGTTTGCGGGTCTTCGCCGGCATCGCAAATGATTATGATACGACATCTGCGC
>JBGCEG010000004.1:0-2812 GCA_045106135.1 Roseobacter sp.
GCATTCGGCGCACCGGTCATTTTAACGTCTCCGCTGCGTGAAGGCTCGCTGCGCGCGGAAGCGGCGGAGCGTGGCACGCCAGTTCTGCTTTATGAAGCGGGCGAAGGTCTCCGCTTTGATGAAATGGCCGTGCGTGCGGGTGTCATGGGCATTCTGCGTGTCATGCGAGGTCTCGGCATGGTGGCTGCCAAGGGCGTCGCCAAAGCCAAGGTCGAACCCTATCAGTGCAAGTCTTCTACATGGCTGCGCGCCCCGGCAGGTGGTTTGCTGAGGACCTTTCGCGCCGAGGGTGAAACCGTGGAAACAGGTGACGTCCTGGCAACCGTTTCTGATCCATTTGGCGGCAAGGAAACCGATTTGCTGGCCCCCTCACCGGGAATTTTGATCGGTCGCGCCATTCTGCCCGTGGTCAATGAAGGGGATGCGGTCTTTCATCTGGCCGCCCTGAACCCGCGCGTTTCAGAAGACACGGTTGAAGATTTAGCGTCCCAGCTGGAAACGGATCCAATTTTTGACGAAGACGAGATTATCTGATCGTTCGACAGAGAAGCGTTTGCAAATTTTTCTATTGGCTTTGCAAAGCTGCTGACACCGGCACAAGCGCCACTGTCTTTGCGCGATCCTGAAGACCCCAGATCAACAGTGCCGAAATCGTATCTTCGCGCAGGCGGCCCAACATGATCACCCCCCCCTCGCGACCTGCCCTGAAAGCGGCTTGATCCAAAAACCTGCGGATAACGGTGGGTGTCTGCTCAGCACTGTCAAAATCGCGAAACACAACGGCTGACGGGACACCCGATTTAGCCGCCAATTTCTGAACCGTGTTCAGGCCTTGGTTCTGCGTCACAAATCCATGGCCAGTTTGCGCGAGTATCTCAGTCACCTGCTGGGCTGCATCGCGCGTGCCTTGCAAGCCCTCACCGACACCTTCCAATACACCCACGGCTTCAGGGATGGTATCCAGCGCAGCCGCAAGCGTCACTTCGGCATCTCGCGCCGTTGCACCCTCAGGTAGGTCAATCAAAGCAAGAACCTCAAACCCTTCGGCACGATACGCCTCCATGCGATCCTGCGCGTCTGGCAGTTTTGTGTCCACCGCGAAACTTATCGGATAGGGAAAGCTGCGCAATGCAGGTAATCCAATGGTATCGCGTGATAAATTCACGCCTTCATCCATTAGAACAATCGCCATGACCGGTTTGTCGCTAGTATTTTCAAACATGGCGGCAAACTGCTCAACAGGGCGCAGGGCGTTGGGTGCTGCATCATTTTCCCGGTCGGTATCGGGGGCAGCACGCGCCGCGACATCTTCAGTAGCCCCCCCAAGCGTTGGCAATCTGTTGACTTCGACCTCTGGTGCCAGGTTTCCGACTGTACCGACGGGTCCCCTAAGCACCAACACGCGATCCTCTGACGCCGCTTCAGGTGGCGCTTCTGTTTGAGGTTGCGGCCCAGGCTCTGGCTCAAAAGGTCCCACGCCGGTCTCAAGCACAGGTGCCGCGCCGATGACCGGTGACACCGTGATCTCCTCGGAAACCGGGGATTCTTGCGAATTCACGCGTGATTGTTGAGGTGCTTGGCCTGCTTCAACTTCGAGTGTTGGCGTTTCAAAAGCCTGAGTCTCGGAGGGAATTGCGGGTGCTTTTGGCTGATCAGGATCTTGGGAGATCGACGTCGCAACACCCGGCGCCGATTCCGGTTCTTCGGTCTCGCTTTTGGCGCCAAATGCACTTTCATCCCCGCTCGGCGCCGTTGGTTGTACCGGATCCACACTCAATGCAATTTCCGCGTTGACCGATGGCGAAGCGGGCTGCGCAGGCTCGGTCGAAACCGTGACGGAAGGCTCCACACTTGGGGCTTGCAGACCTGTCGCCTGTTCGCGCGAAACCACAGGGGTTTCACCGGCACTGGTTTCTATATTGGCGGTCGCGGTTTCCAAATCGGGGTCCGACAAATCAGAGGCCGGGCCCGTTTCAGGTTGCGCAGCGGGCGCAGTCGCCGCCTCAGGAACAGCCACCAGCGTATCAGGTTGCGGCGCGGCAATCGGCTGACCCGCTGCTGGCATAGGCTCATCCACTGAGGCTGTTGTCTCTTGATCCTTCGGCGCAACAACGGGTGCCGGTTCAGTGACCGGGTTGTCCGTCACGGGCTCGCTCTCTTGAACGGCGGCAGTTTGCTCTTGCTCCCGCGGTGCAACAGCGGGGTCCAGTGTCGGTTGATCCGGTTCTGGCACGGCATCTTCCACGACTGTTGTCTCTTGCTTCTCCGGAACGACAGTGGGTTCGGGCTCGGCAACTGCCGGATCGGTCAAGGCTGCCAGATCTTCGACCGCGACCGTGGTTTCATGCTCTTTTGGCACAGCGGCGGGTTCAGGTGCGGCAACGGATGGCTCGAACAACTGGGACCGTTCTGCCAGCGTCGAAGCCACGCCCAACGCACATATACTGACTGCGCTGCCCCATACAGCTCCTTTCAGAAAACCACGTGCCACGATGCCCTCACCTCATTTCGCCCTTGATCCGCTTTGAAAAACAGCGTTGCAGGGCTTTCTACTCCGGCCATGCCCAGACCTTTCGCACGTTTCTGCGCCCCTTGACGCAGCCTTGCAAGCCTGAACATGTATGCACCACATATACCGTGCCGGAGCCTCCTTGCTCCAGCCCCGAATTCAAAGTTTTGGACATGCTGCTGCTGATCGACAACTACGACAGTTTTACCTACAACCTTTTGCATTATTTGGGCAGTCTTGGGGCGGATGTCGCCGTTCACCGTAATGACGCGCTGGATGTGCAACAAGCCATGGCAATGAATC
>JBGCEG010000005.1:0-34310 GCA_045106135.1 Roseobacter sp.
ATTGTCACTAAGCAGCCGGGGCTTGTGAACGACATGCATCTGATCGCAGCCGGATGCCTGCAACGCGAGGTCCAGTGTATCCGTCACGTCCTCAGCCCTCATATTGGTGCAGAGCTTCCATGAGACGATGTAGCGGCTGTAATCGTCGAGGACCGAGCTGAGATAGAACCAGCCCCACCATCGGTTGGGATTGGCGAGGTCGGCCTGCTTAGAGGGTTGGGCGAAGACCATGGAACCTGGCGCGAGGAGTTCCGAAGGCCAGTTGGGTTCTCCTCTGCAGTGAGCCCGCGCTCGGCTGTCGTGATGTATCCGGTCTCTTCGACGAATGCTCTGAACTCGGCAACTGTGACTTCCGTGCGACCGATCATGAATGGGCTGACGGTCACCTCCCGCACGGGGCCTTCTTCACGGTAATGCGGATCGGAGCCCATCTGAAATGTCCCACCGTCCATGAGGATCAATTCAGAAGCCAACGCGACATTGGCAAGGGTCAAGCTGACGACAACAGCGAAGCACTCAGTGCGTCGCGGAGCATATGCCTGATGCAGTTTAAGGGGTAGCCTCCTTGGTCGAAGGCGATACGTGTTCCGGTCCTTTAATCTACTCGGTCAATGCGTCCCCTTGTATGATTGTCACAGTGTGAATGGTGCCGTCGAACATGAACGGCCGGGTTTCCTCATAGGTCAAGGACACTGGCGAACCGAGGTCGCGACCCACATCGAAACTCTCTGTCGCGGTGAAGGCCACGGGCACGGTGCGGGGGATTTGAACTGTCGCAGCTTGTTCACCGTTGATCGAGATAACCACATCCGCCGCCGCTGCAGGCTTGGCAATTGTCGTGTCGATGACGATCTGATGGCGCCCGGCCGGGATGGGACTGGTCTTCACCTGCGTGTTTTCAATGATCAGCATGTTGTACTCATAGGTCAGCACGCCATCCTCCACATAGACCGAAAGGCCGCCTCCTGCGCCGCCGACCGCGTAAAGCACACCGTTGGCCCCGTCGCCAAACTCGGCGTCGATCGTCACGCGCGTGGACTGCCTCCCGATCCCCGGAGCTGCAAACTCAGGCATGCGTTTGCTCTCGGGCGCAAAGGTCCAGCTGTCATAGGCTGAGGCAATACGGTCGCCCGGGTGGATGCGCAGCCAGTTGCCAGCGCCAATGGGGAAGTCTTTGTTGTCCTCCGCCACTTCGAGGAAACGTGCCTTCATCTCTTCGAGCTTGTCGGGCATGTCTTCTGCGAGATCGTTGGCTTGGCTGAAGTCCTCGTTTAGATTGTAAAGCTCCCAAACATCGTTATCGGAATCCCAATCTGCAATCCCGGCGGCCGATCCTGCACTGTCCCATGGGGTAAACGGCCCAAATGTGCCGGCAAACCAGCCATCCTGATACAGACCACGGCTGCCGTTGTTGTCGAAAAACTGTTCCGATTTTTGCGGCTCCGCATCAGCATCGTCAAAAGCGTAAGCCAGACTCACGCCGTCCATGGGCATTTGAATATAGCCATTCACCACCTCCGGATGCGGGATGTCGAGGATCTCGTAGATCGTCGGCGCTATATCGATGACATGATGAAACTGCGTGCGTATTTCGCCGTCATGCTCGATCTTGCCCGGCCAGGTCACTACCATCGGGTTGCGGGTCCCACCAAAATACGCGCCCATCAACTTGGTGCCTTTGAACGGCGTACTGCCGGCCCAGGCCCATCCAGCGTGATACATATTGTCAGTGCGTGGTCCGCCAAGCTCTTCAATGCCGCCAATCCTGTCGAGCGTTTCGAGCTGCTGTTCGATGGTGTTGGAAATGTTGTTTTGCGCCAGAAGCTCGCTGATCGATCCGCGTTGCCCTTCTGAAGACGAGCCATTGTCCCCGAATATGTAGAAAATCATCGTATTTTCACGTAGACTACGGTCTTCCAAACCGCTGATGAGACGGCCAACTTGCGTGTCGGTGTGTTCCACAAAGCCTGCGAAAACCTCCATGAGACGGGTTTGGAATGCGTGCTGATCGTCTGGGATCTCGTCCCAACCCTCCATCGTCTCATCGCGCGCGGTGAGTTGTGTGCCTTCGGGGAGCACCCCCATCTCCATTTGCCGTTGGAACGTCTTTTCGCGGTAGGCGTCCCATCCATCGTCAAACTGACCGGCGTATTTGTCCGCCCATTCCGGAAAAATATGGTGCGGTCCATGGACGCCGCCTGGGGCCCAATACATGAAAAACGGCTGGTTGGGATCAAACGCGCGGTAATCGTCGAGCCAACGCAGTGCATCATCCACGAGGTCTTCGGTCAGGTGGTATTCGGGATCGCCCACCGGCGGCTCGACAGCATCGAGGTTGCGCGTCAAACGCGGCTCCCACTGCGAGGTTTCCCCGCCCAGAAAGCCATAGAAATATTCAAAGCCATAGCCCGTCGGCCAACGGTCTTTGGGGCCAATGGCTGTGGTCTCGGTCGCAGGCGTGTTGTGCCACTTGCCAAAGGCAGAAGTATGGTAGCCGTATTCCTTGAGAATTTCCGCCAGTGGTGCGGCTTCCTTGGGGATTACCCCGGTGTAGCCATCAAATGCCACCGCACGCTCGGCAATGGTGCCTGAGCCCACGCGCGTGTGGTTGCGCCCCGTGGCTGCGTTCACATCCATCAGGTGGTTGGCAAAGAGATAGGCTTTTGCCAGTCCCGACTTTTCTGCATCAGACAAAGTCGTAGGATCAAACTGCGTGTTGTCGTCCGTGAAACCGATCTGCTTCAAACTATCGGCGAAGACCGCGTCTTGCTCAGGTTTGGGCGGCGTGAATTGAAGGGCGTGAGCCAACTTGTGGTAAAACGACAGTCCCTCTGGGAAATCTGCAGGTGGGGTGTAAGCCACGCGCGCTAGGGAGAACGCCACATCAACAGGCACCTCCTCCCCCGAGGGATAGGCGCTTAGCGGTGTGATCCACATGTCGTCCTGAATTTCATTGGCGCGGGTCACATCTTCAGGGCCTTCTAAACCAACCCGTCCCCAATAAACTGCGTTGACATAGGGGCTGTCGATGCGCGGCAAACCTTCAGGCAACGTGCCGGTCCAGTTGGGCCCCACAAGCGCATAGGCGCCCGCATCGCTGCCCGTTGTCAAAGTGCCCACATATGCAAAGGTGTCGCCGTTGGGGTCCCAGAGTTGGATGGAATAATAGCGATCTTCATCCACCGCCGGGACCGTCAACACCATAGGCTCTCGGCTCAGATCCATGAACGACTGGATATAGAGCGTGTCGTTATTGGGTGTGGCGATCTGTGTATATTCAGGTCCCCGCAATTGTCGCACACGCGCTAGCTCATTGACTTGTGATCCGGGATTGCCCGTCTTCTCCTCCGCATCCGGCGCCGCGCGTCCTCGCATCAAGTCTTCAAAAAAAACAACAGGATAGCCCCATATCACCGCATCCAAAGCCAAGTAAAAGGCCTGAGCTTCTTCGCCTTGCAATCCAGAGAGATCGGGCAGCGGCAACTGACGATCATCTGCTGACGCTGGATTGCCACCAAGGAAAGAAACAGCTGCGATTGCGGCCAAAATAGGTCTGCGTTTCATGAGGCTATCCCTGTGTGCTGGGCCTAAAGGCCGAGGTCTTTTGGTGGGAAGAGCTTGAATGTGGCGGCATGCGCTTTCAATTCAGCGCCGAGCGACGCCGTCCAAGCATTCATGCGATGGCCGACGGGATACTCCTCTTTCGGGTCGACATAGAGGTTGAACAGCCAGGGCGCGAGCCCGGTGGGCACCACCGTTGCCATGTCGATCCAAAGGAACTTCTCTTGAGCAAGAGCCACATGGAGATGAGCCTTGTATTCGCGCATCCGGATCGCGGCGAGCGTGCCACCGAGCCAGTTATACACGTGCTCGCGTTTGCTCTCGCCATCATCGGTCAACAAGAACGAAGTCTGATCAATGCCATCCCAATAGCGGTCAGTCGGCAATGTAGACGCATCGACACCTGCCAGAGCCAATGAGGTGTCAAACAGGTCCATGAGGTCGAAGAGCCCGTCAGATACACGGCCTGGCGCAATCATGCCGCGCCAATAGGCGATCCCAGGCACCCGCACGCCACCTTCCCAGGTGGTGCCTTTGGCACCGCGGAAAGGCGTGTAGCCACTGTCGGGCCAACTGTCCATTTGCGGTCCATTATCCGAGGTGACAAAAATGAAGGTGTTGTCGAGTTCGCCAACCTCCTCCAGCACATCCACGATCTCACCAATGTGGGTGTCTACCTCGACCATGTTGTCGCGATAGGGGAACTTTGACGCGCTGGCCCCTTTGAATTCTTCCGCTGCAAAGTTGTCCGCATGCACCTTCATGAAGGAATGGCTGATGTAGAAGGGCTGGTCGCCCTCCGCCAGTTCGCGGATACGTTTGACGGTGTAGTCTTTGAGTTGCACATCTGACTCAGCCATCTTCTCAATGGAATCGATAGTCTCAATCGTTTCCGTTGTGCCGTCTGCGAGGCCATAGATCAGGTCGTTGTTAGAGCCAATGCTCTCGTACCGAGCCAGCTTATCTGGATCGAGGACCAGGTCCGGAAAACGCATTTCATAGACGTCTTGCGTGTACTCTTTCTGGGCTTTGTAGAACCCGTAAAACTCGTCAAACCCAACATCATGTGGACGCATGCCTTCGCTCTCGCCAATGTGCCATTTGCCAGTGAGAAGCGTGTGATATCCAGCATCAGAAAGCAAACCCGCGACAGACAACTCCCCTTCCCACGGGTTCACAGTCACGTTGTCCCCGGCGAGGATGGGGCGAGTGAGACCCGTGCGAAACGGCAAACGTCCCGCATAAACCGAGGCGCGCGTGGGTGTGCAGGTGTATTGCGAATAAGTGGAGGTCAGCTTGAGACCTTCAGCGGCCAAGGCATCCATTTGAGGTGTTGCGGCTCCGATCATTTCGCCACCACCAAATGCACCCGGATCGCCATAGCCCATGTCATCGACGATGAAGATCAAAATATTGGGCTTTTGCCCCGTGCGCGCCTCAAGATCGGCAAGCTTCTGTGCCGCGTCGTCGTCTTGGTCAGGGCGCGGAATGGCGGGTTGACGGTTGACAGCCTCCGCTTCTGCCCGGCTAAGCGCAGAGGCCGGCCCAGGCACATCTTGGGCAAAAACGGTGCTCGCACTGAGCATCGCGATACTGAAAGCGAGATAGCGCATGACAAAAAAACTCCTCGAGTGGCTTTGAGATTTAAACTGTGGGGGCTTGTGGCCCGGTGATGGCAGGTCAGGGCATGAAGCGGTATTGATAGCACTGGTGCAGAACATGTTCAGGTCAGACACCTTTCGGAACGAGAAGTTTCACAGTGAAACCCACTGTGTCGCGCGGGGCCGCACCGTCGTCATAGAAGTTGCGTTCATAGCTCAACTGGTACTGCACAGGGACGCGACCCCGCCCAGGTTTGGTCAACTTGGACACTTTGAAACCTAGCGGAAGTGAAGTGAATTTGTCTGCATCCCAGTCATAGACAAAGGTCATATCCGAGAAACCAATAGACCAATCATTGCCCAAAGGCACATTCAAAATGGGTTGGATCGTGGAAATATTGACGTCAGGGCGGTCCGCGTCCCCGGCCATGGTAAAGATGTTTTGATTGAAGAGGCCCCAAAGCCCCCATTTCGCTTGCGCCGTAAATCCGGCGGCGGGGCCAAGTCCCCATTTCTTTGCGCTAAGCGCTCCTTCTCCGGTTGGAAGCAAGGCCACAGCGCCAAGTCCCCACCGTCCCCAAGGCTGATTGAAAACGGTCAAATTGAAGACCGTAGCGTCGCCGAAGCCACTGTTCTCAGAGGGTGTCTCCGTAAGGTAAGGCAGCGTCAACCGGGCAATGTTGGGCGTCTTTCCAATGACATAGGGAATGGCCGCTCGAAATTGCAACGTGTTCTGCGCTTCTCCGCTCAGGTTATGGAAATCGGAAATGTAGAAATCCTGAAGCTGAAACGACATCAGCGACGCTGTTGGATCATTCGCCGCAGACGCGAGGTCTTGCTCTTCGGCATGCAAGAAGTCCACTGGCACCAATGCCGCCATTGCGCATATTGCAAAGCGGTTCATCTCACTTGTTCCTTTGCGCCCGATTGATTTGGTATGAGCCAACCACTAGTAGACTACAGCACTTTACCTCGAGAGAATGTCATTCTATGCACAAAGTATGCAAAAAGATCAAAGATCTTCTCCCCGGCTAGCTGACGTCCCTTGGATGCAAGGTATGCCAAAGGAAGTCCGGACTGCTTTTGATCGTGCGCTTCGCGTCCGCGCGCTGCAAGCGGGTCAACTTTTGACCGAACTTGGAGAGCCCGCACAAAGTTTGATTGGTGTGAAGGCAGGGGCGATCGCACTGCACACGGATGACGTCGAAAGCCAGGACATCGTTGGGCACATCATGTGGCCGGGAGACTGGTATGGCGTCGCGACCATTCTGACCGATGTGCCACGCGTGCTCGGCAGCTCTGCGCTGACTGACGCTTCGGTCTACGTACTGACGCGGTCAGCCGTGGAAAGGCTCGCAGAAGAGCATCCCATTTTTTGGCGCGCGGCTGCCGTTCTGGCTTCGCTTAATGCGATGTTGGCCACCCGCATCGCACGCGACAATCTGCTGCGGTCACCGACCGAAAAGTGCACAGCGACCTTAGACCGGCTGATAGGTCGACAATCTCTGCCATGCGATTTGCCGATCACCCAAAGCCAGTTCGCGCATATCTGCGGGCTTTCCCGAGGTGCGGTGGCGAAGGTTCTTTCTGAACTGGAACGCGCGGGCAAAACCTCGCGAAGGTATTCGGCAATCAGAGTCGAGGCGGGCTTTCGAAGTTCAACAAATCAAGAGTAAACACTGACGCTTTGTTCGAATCTTTTCTACGTAAGTCTGTTTTTCCGTCGGCGTGTGGGATCATCCAGCAGCATTGCTGCCTGACGAAGGCTCTTGCGTTTGCGTCGATGCACATTATCGGAGGAGACGCAGGGCGAGTAGTGCAGCTCAGTCTGTCATTTACGATCAGAGCGGCGACACCAACTGATTTTTCGCGTGCCAATCGACACCTGTATTCCGCATGTGCCGCGAATGGTGTTTTTAAAGCTGCACAACCGCAACGAGACGCGAGTTTTAGGTCGGCTTTGGGCTGCCCCGAGCCAGTTCCATGACCTGCCACACATCTCAACCGGCCAACTGGCCAAGCTTCCAGATGGAATGCTTCTAATCTATTGGCCGTATTCTCAAACCCCATGCACCACGGGGCGTTCAGGCATTGCCAGAGGCGGTATTGGAGTTACCCTCGCTTAAGTCTTGATCCTTGTCGGAGCGCGCTGCGCTACCTCATCAACAAATCCAGATGTCTTGTAATGTGAAAAGAGGTGCACCAGTGGTGTCAGCGCACGTAATGTCTCAGGATTTAAGACCTGAACGGTGCAAGCGCTACCCATGCGGAGAGCTTTCGGATGAAGTGGCCCCACCAAGACAACGGCGGCCATTGGCTGCGAGTCGGTCAGAGTTTAACCTGCAAGATAGGTTCGAAACCATGCGATCATGCGCTGTTGCGCAAGTGTTGCCGCCGCCTCATCGTAGCGCGGTGTAGTATCGTTGTGGAACCCGTGATTCACACCGGGATAGATGTGTGCCTCGTAGCGTTTGTCGTTTTCTTCCAATGCCTTCTGGAAGGGCGGCCACATCGCGTTGATCCTCTGATCAAGCGCTGCAAGCTGGATCATCAGCGGTGCCTCGATGCCTGCGACCTGATCTGCATCCGGGAAAGAGCCATAAAAGGGCACGCCTGCGGCCATTTCCGGATAGGCCGCAGCCAGTCTGCTGACCACGCCACCGCCATAGCAGAAACCTGTCGCGCCAACCTTGCCATTCGTGCCGTCGAGCCCTTGCAGATACTCGAACCCGGCAAAAAAGTCATTGAGCAGCTGCCCTTGATCCAAGGTCCGTTGCATCGTGCGCCCTTCGTCATCGGTGCCGGGATAGCCCCCCAGCGACGACAGCCCGTCCGGGCCCATCGCGATAAAACCGGCCTTTGCGATCCGGCGCACCACATCCCGGATATAGGGGTTGAGCCCTCGGTTCTCGTGCACGACCAAAACAGCCGCAGGCGGGCGTTCAGCATTTATTTCCGCAGGGCGCACCAGATAGGCAGTGATGTCACCAGTGCCCTGTGGGCTTGCGTACGTGATGTCTTCGCCCAGGATATCCGGATCGTCCACGTCGACCTGTTGCGCAAACGCATAGTTCGGCTGCAACGTACCGAGGATCGCGGCCGCAGTGAGTCCGCCCACGGCCCATTTGCCAGCGCGGTCTAAAAACTCGCGCTTTGTGATTTTCCCATGGGCATAGTAGTCATAAAGGTCCAACAGGTCCTGATCGAAATCGGCCGCTGTCAGGCGCTGAGCTGGCGTGTGCTTGTTCATCGATAATCTCCCGGATGCAAGATAAGTTATAGTGCGATCAGTGCTCTTTCCCAGAGGAGGGTTGCGCGGTGCGTTGCAACGGCCATCCTGAACGAAGGCTCAGGGCTTTTCAGAGTGACGCTGACGGGAAAGCCGCGTGGCCGGTAAGCGGGTGTCCCGCAACTTGCGCGCTCTAGAAAGCTCGGCCATCGCAATTTGCATCAAATCAGATTGGCCAAAAGGAACCATGCGGCAAGGGCGGCTTCAATCCCGCCAAAGATAACCACCTTTTTAAGGGGCGGTTTGTCAAAGATCAGCGATAGAACACGCCCTGTCGCGGCCCCCGCGAAGGCAAAGCCGATCATCGCATAGGCCAGCGGATCACCAAGCAAAATGGCGGCAAGGCCCGCGGCAACGAACAAACCGCCGACAGACGCCCGCATTTCGCTCAGGCCCATGGTGCTGTCGGTGGGGGCCAGATCAAGCGCTGATGCCGTGTAGCGCGGTGCCAGAAAGCCAAACAGTCCAAACCCAATGGTCAGCACGGCGCACAGAATGTTCACAATTTCTATCATCTTGTGCGATTTAGGCGTGTCTTGTGTCGGTGCAAGGCCAAAATGAGTGCAGGGCAGGGGCGATTAATTGAGGTCACGATCCGGCCAATACCGTGTGCCGGTGGCATTTGCATTCACGCGCCATGCATTTTTATCCAGCACAAAGTATGACTGACCATTGATGAACCGGACGCTTTCTTTGCTCAGGTCTTGCCCTTCTTGCAGGCCCGCATCAGCGGCGGCGTCATATCCGTTTTCAATAAATCGCTCAAAGTCGATGTCCGTCTCGAACATGATGACAAATTGTGAGGCAAAGCCGCCAATGCCAAACGCTGCACCGACGCCGCCTGTGCCCATTTGCATGTAAACGCGGGTCGCGCCGTCGGGCGATACGGCAACGCCGCGTCCGTATCCGCCGGACAAGGGAAAAATTGTCACCTGCCGCATGTCAAAAGCCGCATATCCCGCACTTTGGTCAAAGGTGGCCTGCGCGTCTGTGCTTTGGGACAACAGGCGCGCCATCACATCCGCTTCCATCACATCTAGCTTGGCGCGGGTGGCGGCTGGGGTCTCTTCGTCGCGCATCAATTCGGACGTGGTCTCCATGGTCGTGCCAATCGCATCAACGCCCTTGCCCACGATTTCGGCCCCTTTGTCGATCGCCTTGCCGACACTGTCGCGCCATCCGTCTGCATGACTGACAGATGCCAGACAGGCCGCGACAGCGAAAATCGAAATCAATCTCATGAGTATCCCCTGTCAGTCTTGCAGTCTGCTTTGCACCGGTTGGGTCCATCGTTCCACTACGCGTTAATCCTAAAATCGGCGTTGATCACTGTCCAGCAATGCCCGCTGCCGCGTGATCTTGCCCTTGGGGTGACCCGCAGCGTCCTTTCGAGGGGGCGGCACTTTGCTTGGCCGCAGATCAGGATGCGTCTGATTCCTGCGCGCGGCGTGCATCAAAAACGCTGTTGGCCAGCGTGCGCGTTTCCTGTTCCAGCGCCGTCAGCGCGTCAGAGGTCGCCTGTGCGTCCTTGCGCTCCACGGCGTCAGCAATCCCTTTGTGCAGGTCCACGATGCGCGCCCGGTCGCGTGCGGTAAAGGTGATCATGTTCATCAGCGGCTGCATCGCCTCCACCGCGCCTGCAAGCTGGTACGACAGCACCGGATTGCCCGCGCCGTCAACCAGCGCCCGGTGAAAGGCCACGTCAGAGGCGCAGAAGGCTTCATCTGACAGGCCCGGCTGGCTTTGGCGGTGGATTTCGGCGCGCATGGTCGCCAGATGATCCGCTGTGCGGCGGATCGCCGACAGGGGCGCGCAGGCCCGTTCTAACGCGTAGCGCGCCTCGCAGGCGGTCCCAAAACTGACGGCATTCATCGACAGCAAGAGCGTCGATGTGGTGATCTGCTGCGGGTAGGCCTCTTCAAAGCTGATGCGATTGACAAAGGCACCCCCCGTGGCACCGCGTTGTGTGCGGATCAGCGATTGGGCGGCCAGACGCTTTAACGCTTCGCGGACCGTAGGGCGCGACACGTCGAAATGATCGGCCAGTTCCGCCTCTGATGGCAGGCGTTCATCGACGAGCAGGCTTCCCGCGACAATCGCATCTCGTATCGCCGAAGCAATCTGCGCGGAAAGATCGGCGGGGCTGGTCGGGTCAATTTTCATATGTCTTACATTTAATGTTTGCCCCGGTTCTAAATGTCTGGCATTTGAATCGCAAGAAAAAGGGAGGTCCGCGTGCAAGGAATCGTACGCTCAACGCTTTGGCTGGGTTTTTTTGCTGCTATTCTGGTGGCATGGGCGGTCATGTATGTGATGAGCTTGGATATGGACCTTGATCTGCTGGGGCGTCCCGGTGCGATGGGGCAGGCGATGGCGGCTATGGACCCGCGCATGCCGATGGATATGCCGATGGCACGCTTCGGGCCGCTGTTCTGGATGTGGGCGATCATGATGGCGGCGATGATGCTGCCCACGCTGGTGCCGACGCTGCGCAGCTATGAAGACCTGATGGTCAGTGCCGATGGGACGCGGGCCGGGTGGGTCGGTGTTTTGGCGGGCTACATGATCGTCTGGGTCGCTTTTGCGGCCTTGATCACCGGGGTGCAGTTGGCGCTGCTTTATGGCGGTGCAGTGGACATGCTGGGCATCGCGAAAAGCCCCTATCTGGCAGGTGGTTTGCTCGTCATCGTCGGGGCCTTTCAGTTCACGCGTGCCAAAGAGGTCTGCCACGGCGTCTGTCACAGCCCGATGATGTATTTTCTGAGCCATTGGCGCACTGGCGCGCAAGGCGGCTTGCGCATGGGCTTGGGCCTTGGCGCGTTCTGCGTCGGGTGTTGCTGGGGGTTTATGGCCTTGGGCTTTGTGGGCGGTGTCATGAACCTTGCGTGGATGGGGCTTGCCACGCTTTTCATGGTGATTGAGAAACTGCCCCAGATCGGGCACGCGGTCACACGCCCGATGGGCGCGGTATTGGTGCTGAGCGGGCTCGCCGTGATTGGCACAACAGTGAATTTGGGAGGATAAGACATGGCAAGGAACAAACGCGCGGATGCGGACCGGTTGCCGATCAGTCAGCGCATTGATCAACGGATGCCCAACCCCAAGCGGCGGCAGACCTCTGCCACCGAATGGGCGATCAAGGGCGAGCTTTTTCTCAACTGCTCCTGCACGGTGTTTTGCCCCTGTGTGGTCAGCCTTGGCGCGCATCCGCCCACCGAGGGTCATTGTCACGCGTGGATGGCGATTGCGATTGACGAGGGCCACTTCGAGGGCGAAGACCTTGGCGGTCTGAATGTCGGTCTGCTGGTGGATATTCCGGGGCGCATGGGCGAAGGTAACTGGAAAGTTGCGGCTTACGTGGATGAGCGTGCTTCCGGCAAGGCCTACAACGGCATCCTGCAGATTTTTTCCGGTGCGGCAGGCGGCACCACTGGGCTGTTCACGATGCTGGTCTCCGAGATCATCGGCGCAGAGCGCGCGCCCGTCGAGATCGTGCGCGAGGGCAATCGCCGGTCCATCATGATCGGACGCAAAATTCAGGGCGAGATTGAAATGCTGGCGGGCAAAGACCCGGATCATCCGGTAATGGTCAGCAACTCGAAATACTGGATGGGCCCCGACATCATCGCTGCGACCGGCTTAAAAAGTCGTGTGCGCGATTACGGGCGCATCTGGGATTTTGGCGGTAAATCCGCAGAGATTTGCCCGATAGATTGGAAAGGCCCCAAGCCTTGATCAATCCGGACTACGTGCGGACCATGGCGCGGTACAACAGTTGGCAAAACGCGCAACTGATGCCGGTCCTGACGTCAATGTACGACGCTGAGCTGACAAAAAACCGGGGCGCATTCTTTGGCTCGATTCTGGCCACGGCGAACCACCTGCTGTGGGGCGATACGATCTGGATGTCACGGTTTGACCCCAGTGTGGAAAAGCCTGCCGTGGGCATTCCCGACAGCGGTGCGATGCATGTGACCGTGGGCGCATGGTCTGCGGCGCGGTTCCAGCTGGACGGCAAGATACGGTTCTGGGCGCAGGGGCTGCGCGCGCTTGATCTTCGGGGAGACCTGCATTGGTACTCCGGCGCGTTGGAGCGGGATGTGCGTAAACCAATCGGGCTGTGCATTGCGCATATGTTCAACCATCAGACGCACCACCGCGGTCAAATCCACGCGATGCTGACGGCCAGTGGGGCCAAGGCGCCCGTTTCCGATCTGTTTGCGATGCCCGAGGAGAGCTGACATGGCATTGATTTCCCCTTCGCGCCGCTTGCGACGCACCCCCTTTTCCGACGGTGTGGAGGCCGCTGGCGTCAAGGCATACACGGTCTACAACCGAATGCTCCTTCCGACTGTTTTTGAGAGTGTGGAGGCGGATTACCATCACCTCAAGCGGCATGTGCAGGTGTGGGATGTGTCGGTGGAGCGGCAGGTGGAACTGCGCGGGCCGGATTCTGCGCGTCTGATGCAGATGCTGACCCCGCGCGACCTGCGTGGCATGCTGCCCGGGCGCTGTTTTTACGTCCCCATCGTCGATGAGACAGGTGGCATGCTCAACGATCCTGTGGCGGTCAAACTGTCGGAAGACCGGTGGTGGATTTCCATTGCGGACAGTGACTTGCTGCTGTGGGTCAAGGGCATCGCCAACGGGTATCGGTTGGATGTGCTGGTGGATGAGCCGGATATCAGCCCCTTGGCGATACAAGGCCCGAAGTCCGAAGACCTCGTGGCGCGGATTTTTGGCGAAGCGGTGCGCGATGTTCGGTTTTTCCGCTTTGGTCTTTTTGAGTTTGAAGGTCGTGAATTGGTGGTCGCGCGGTCAGGCTATTCAAAGCAAGGTGGTTTCGAGATCTACGTGGAAGGGGCGGATATCGCGATGCCCCTGTGGAATGCGCTGTTTGCAGCGGGCGAAGATTTGCAGGTGCGTGCGGGCTGCCCCAACGCCATAGAGCGGATCGAGGGCGGCTTGTTGTCCTATGGCAATGATATGACCGACGACAACACGCCACACGAATGCGGGCTTGGTCGTTTTTGCGACACGCAGACGGCCATTGGCTGTATCGGGCGGGATGCGCTGTTGCGGGTTGCCAAAGAGGGGCCGGTGCAGCAGATCAGGGCGATTGATATCGGCGGGGATGCGCTTGCCGGGGCGGACCGGACCTGGCCTATCTATGCCGGTGGCGCCAAGGTGGGGCAAATCACCTCTGCTGCGTGGAGCCCGGATCACGGGACAAATGTAGCGATCGGAATGGTGCGGATGACCCATTGGGACAGTGGCACCGAGATCGAGGTTGAGACACCCGATGGGATGCGGCCTGCGGTGGTGCGCCCGGGCTTCTGGGCGTAGGGCGGGAGGCAAGTGTTGCCGCCTCCGGCAGGAGGATTTTTGGCCAAAAGGAAAGGGCGATGCGCCCGGAATGGAGTATGAGATGTTCAATGCACTGGTTGTGAACAAGGATGAAGAGAGCGGCAAGACATCTGCTGCGGTTGGCGAGGTGTCGCTTGATGATTTGCCGGCGGGCGACGTTGTGGTTGCGGTTGAGTATTCGACGGTCAACTACAAGGACGGGCTCTGCATCGGCCCCGGTGGCGGGTTGGTGCGCAAATACCCGCATGTGCCGGGCATTGATTTTGCGGGAACGGTCGAGACGTCTGAGGATGATCGCTACACACCCGGCGACAAGGTCGTGTTGACGGGTTGGCGCGTTGGTGAGGCGCATTGGGGCGGATATGCGCAAAAGGCGCGTGTGAAGGCAGATTGGCTTGTACCTTTGCCCGATGGATTGGACACGCGGTCGGCCATGGCGGTTGGCACGGCGGGCTTCACCTCCATGCTGGCGGTGATGGCGCTTGAGGATCATGGGCTTGCCGTTGGTCAGGGTCCTGTGCTTGTGACCGGTGCCGCCGGGGGCGTGGGGTCCGTGGCCGTCGCGATTTTGGCGGCTTTGGGTCATGAGGTTGCCGGCGTCACCGGGCGGCCGGAGACGGCGGAATACCTGACCTCTTTGGGGGCAAGCCAGATTGTTGCGCGGGATGACATCAACGAGACCGTCAAGCGCCCGTTGGAAGCAGAGACCTGGGCCGGATGCGTGGATGCGGTTGGCGGTGCGATGCTTGCGCGCGTGCTTGGGCAGATGAAATACGGTGCGTCGGTGTCGGCTGTAGGTCTGGCGGGCGGGGCAGGGCTGCCAGCGACGGTGATCCCGTTTTTGTTGCGCGGTGTGAACCTGTTGGGCATCGACAGTGTGATGCAACCCTATGACCACCGGGTGCGGGCATGGCAGCGCATCGCGCAGGACCTGCCCATGGACAAGTTGGAGGCGATGGTGCAGCCGGCTGTGCTGTCTGATCTGCCGCAGTTGGGGGCAGATATCCTCAAAGGTCAGGTGAAAGGCCGGGTCGTCGTTGATGTGAATGCCTGATCCGACGCGAAAATGCAAAAAGCGAAAAGCGCCCCCCGAGGGCGTTTTTTGTTGTTTTGTGGGGTGATTTATTCACAATCAGGCGTAGAGTTGAAAAAATGATCAAAAAAGCGTATGCACGACAGACTTAAGCCAAGGCGTGCGGCACCGAGCCCGTATGACCATCTGGAACAATAAAACAGGGACAAAATACATGCCAATAAAGCCAGCGATGACCGATCTGCCGATCAAGACGGCACAGACCGGTTTCTACCGAGGGTTCACCAAGGACGTGACCATTACGGCGAAATTGCTTGTGGGGGGGCTCATTCTTTGGGCCATCGCTTTCCCGGATCAGGCCGCCAGCGTTCTGGGAAGTCTGAATACGATTATTCTGGCCACATTCAGCTACTGGTATGTCTATGTGATGGCCTTCTTTGTGATCCTTTGCTTTGTGCTGGCGCTCTGGCCTGCTGCGGGGAAACTGAAGCTTGGGGTGGAGGATGACCAACCGGAGATTTCGAACTACTCGTGGTTTTCCATGATGTTCGGGGCCGGGATCGGTATTGGGATGCTGACCTTCGCCACCGCTGAGCCGATGTATCATTTCGGTGCGAACCCGGCGACCATACAGGGTGCAACCGAAGGCAGTACCGCCGGAAACGTCCGGGATGCCTACATCTGGTCCTTTACCCATTGGGGCCTTGCTGCCTGGGCGTCTTATGCGATTGTTGGTCTGGCGTTGGCGTTTTTTGCCTACCGCCGGTCGCTGCCGCTGACCATTCGTTCGGCGCTGACGCCGCTTTTTGGCAAAAGCCTGTCGGGTCCGCTTGGCCATCTCGTTGATGTCGTGGCCGTTGTTGCAACCGTTCTGGGGGTCGCGCAAACGCTTGGATTTGGGGTCGATCAGTTTGTCTCCGGTTTGGTGCGTATCGGTGTGGGTGACTGGTTGCAGACCACAACCGCAGATGGTGCCGTGAAATCTTCGACGATGGGAATCGTTATCGCGTTGGTGATCATCATGGGCGCATCCACTCTGTCAGCGCTTTCCGGTGTGGGCAAAGGCATCAAATGGCTGTCGAACATCAACATGGGGCTGAGCTTCTTCATTCTCATTTTCTTCGTGACTTTTGGGTCCACCTTCTTTGGGCTGTCGACACTGCTGATTGGTATCTGGGACTATCTGCTGTCGATCCCCGGCAACATGTTCACGGTTTGGAACAGCGTGCCGATGGATGCCTACACCAGCAATGTGCCTGCGGCTGTGGCAGCCCTTCCTGCGGAAGATCTGGCAGCTGTTTATGGCTCTGCCACCAGCCCGTGGGGCAGCCTGTCATCCTTCACTGAAGGCCTTCCGGCAACCGCAGCAGCCCTTCCGCCTGCCGATATTGCAGCCGCTTATGCTGCCGCGACAGAAAGCCGTTTGTCCGGCTGGCAGGGGGCCTGGACCATCTTCTACTGGGCATGGTGGATCGCATTTGCACCCTTCGTGGGTGTCTTTCTTGCGCGGATCTCCAAGGGTCGGACGATCCGGGAGTATGTTCTGGGCGCGATGATCATTCCGGCTGTGATGTGTTTCGTCTGGTTTGCGCTTGTGGGCGGTACCGCAATCGATCTGGAGCTGCAGGGTGTTGCTGATGGTGCCATTCAGGGGGCGGCGCAGTCTGACCAACTCTTCGCCATGCTGGCGGTGATGCTGAGCGAAGCGCTGGCTTACATCATGTCTGTGATCGTGGTCATTCTGTTGCTGACCTATCTGGTCACTTCAGCGGACTCGGCGGTGCTGATCATCAACACGATCAACGCTGGTGGTGACGAAGGCCCGAAGGCGCGTCCGCATATCCTCTTCTGGGGCGCGGCACTGGCGTTTGTTGTCGGTGGTCTGATCATTGCAGGCGGTCTGGGCGCTATACAGACGGCCATGGTCATCGGCGCATTGCCGTTCAGCTTTGTGATGGTTCTTATGGGGATATCGCTGGTCAAAGCGATCTTCCGCGATGGACAGCGCGAAAAGCACGGTCTGCCAACCACACATGAGCAGATCGACGACGCGATCAGTAATCCGGCAGAGTAACCGGCCACCTCTCGAAATTTTAAAAGGGCGCCTATCACATGCGCCCTTTTTTTATGGCACGGTTTCACCTGCAAAAAGCAGCACTAAGCGCATCGACGGTCTGCAATCGTGTTGCGTTGGTCAGATTGCGGCTTCGATCAGGAACGGGCCTGCCGTTTCAGCCGCCTGTTTCAGTGCTTGTTCTAAAGCTTCTTCGGTCTCTACGCGCACGCCCGGCACGCCATGCCCTGCGGCGAGTTTGACCCAATCGAGCAGGGGGTCTTCGATATCGAACATGGCCCGCGCGTTCCGGCCCGGTTTGGGGGCACCCTGCGCCTCCAGTTCCAGATGCAGGATTTGATAGCCACGGTTGGCGATGATCACATAGGTGATGTTAAGCCGTTCCCGGGCAGCGGTCCACAGGGCTTGCACCTGATACATGGCAGAGCCGTCGCCGGAGACCGCAAAGACCGGCCGGTCAGGGCAGGCCACAGCAGCCCCCAGAGCGTTCGGCAGGCACTGGCCGATAGAGCCGCCGGTGTTATTGATCCTGTCGTGTGCGGCGGCTGCATTCACGTAAGGCCAGATGCCAAAGCCCGCCGTGACCGCCTCGTTCACGACGATTGCATCTTGGGGCAGGGCGCGCGCAAGACTGCGGCCAATGCCTTCTGACGTCAGCGGGCCGTTTTTGGCGGCGGGGATGCCCCCTGTGATGCGCGCGACGTTCTCGGTGCCATCCACGCCAAGCCTGTCTGCCAAAGCATGCAAGGTGCCCATCACGTCCCAATCGCCAAAGCACAACCGGTCAATCGCGCAGCCCGATGCCTCAGGGGTTGATGGCTTGTCGGGGTAGGCGAAAAAGTTCACAGGCGGATTTTCCCCCAGCAGAACGAGGCGGTTGATGTCTGACAGGAAGTCGCGGTTCAGATCGGCCTGATAAAACATCGGCTCAAACGCCACCGCGCCTTCGCCCAAAGCAATCCGCGGGGCAAAAAAGGGCGCAAGCAGGCGGCACCCCGCGCGGGCGGCGATCTGTCCTGCGAGGTCTGCGCCTGCCCCATAAAGCGCAGGCCCGCCCACCAGCAGGGCGGCCCCCGGTTGGCACAGGGCCTCTGCGGCGGCGGCGATGCGGTCGGCGTCGGGTTGGTGCGGCGCAAAGGGGGGCTGCGCTGTCCTTGGGCCGGTTACGCTGTCGCTCCATGCGGCATCGGCAGGCAGAATGATGGTGGCGATTTGCCCCGCGCGGGCGGTCTGAATGGCCTTTGCGCCGATCTCTGCCACAAGCGATCCGTCTGTTGCACGCTGCATCCAATGCGACACGGACCCGGCCACACCCTCCAGATCAGACTGCAGCGGCGCGTCATGCTTGAGGTGATACCCCGCATGGTCCCCAACCACATTCACGATGCCGGACCGTCCCTTGCGGGCATTGTGCAGATTTGCCCAGCCATTGCCAAAGCCAGGGCCAAGATGCAGCAGCGTGCCCGCGACATTCCCGCTCATCCGCGCGTAGCCGTCGGCGGCACCGGTCACGCCGCCTTCAAACAGACACAGAATGCAGCGCATGTCCGGATGCGTGTCCAAAGCGGCCACAAAGTGCATTTCAGAGGTGCCGGGATTGGCAAAACACACAGTGACATCGGAGGCCAGCATCGTTTCTACAAGCGCTTCTGCACCGTTCATTTTTTAACTCCACCTGTGATGTGCCAAAGTTTTGAGACAATCACCAGCGATAGTCCAGCCTGATCATGTGATGTGCAAGGTCATGGCAGGCGCACTGGCCATCGACACCACACACACGATGGGGTGGCCGACAAAAGCCGCAGCCCAACCAGTATCTGAGGGTCACAATGAGCCTGTTGGTATTTGAAGCGCCGGGGGTCGCAGCGTCCGCCACGCCCTCAAGCACAAGTCTAACCGCAGTTCCGCCCGGTATGCTTACTCACACACAGCAGAGCAGTTGCGACCACGCAACCGGGGGAAACGCCCGCCCTTTGCGCCCCTCGGAACTGCGCGCGCGCAACAGCCCTATAATGAGAGAGAATGCGATGGACCACGCCCGGTAGAAGGGTATCTGGCCGACAGCCAGCCAAAGAGCCTGCCTTGGCTGCCTGCTTCACGGGCTTCGATTTGCACCTCTGGCGGCAAGCACTGTTAGGATCTGCCTGCAACCCCGCCAGTGAGTCTCATGCCCGCGTCGGCATAGAGCCCATCCACAAAATGGCTGAGCCCGTTCCCGATGGGTGCCGAGGCCTCACGAATGGTGGCGGCGACGCCCGGTACATTCACCGTGTGACCTCAAAATCGTTTGCGCCCTTGCCAGACCCTGCTGCGCGCAAGGCGGGCAGCGCGTTCGAAAACTTTCGCGACGTCGCATCATTTTCAAGCAACCGGGCGGGGACATCCGGCAAGAACCTTAGGTCATCGCCACTTGACGCTGCCTGCAAAGGCTGTGAACCCTAGGCCCATGATGCTTGATATAGATTTCGTCCGCGCCCAGTTTCCCGCTTTTGATGTACCACACTTGCAAGATCAGGCGTTCTTTGAGAATGCCGGCGGGTCTTATGCCTGTCGCTTTGTGATTGACAGGTTGCACCGCTTTTATACGGAGCGGAAGGTTCAACCCTACGCGCCCTATGCCGCCAGCGCGGCTGGAGGGGCGGAAATGGATGAGGCGCGCGTCAGGCTCTCTGCCATGCTGGGGGTCGATGAAGACGAGTTGAGCTTTGGCCCGTCAACAACGCAAAACGCATACGTCCTTGCGCAAGCCTTCGCAGACTGGATGCAACCGGGAGAGGCGATCGTGGTCACCGATCAGGACCATGAGGCCAATTCAGGCCCGTGGCGCCGGTTGAAAGAGCGCGGCATCGAGGTCCGGGAATGGCAGGTCGATCCGGCGACGGGGCACCTTAACCCCCAAGACCTTGAACCCTTGCTTGACGACAAGGTGCGGCTGGTGTGCTTCCCCCATTGTTCGAACGTGGTCGCTGAGATCAATCCGGTGACAGAAATCACCGCAATCGCCCATGCCGCCGGGGCTTTTGTATGCGTTGATGGCGTGTCCTACGCGCCGCATGGGTTTCCGAATGTGGGCCAGCTTGGCCCGGATATCTATCTGTTTTCAGCCTACAAGACCTACGGCCCGCATCAGGGGATCATGGTGGTGAAACGGTCGCTGGCGGAAATGCTGCCCAACCAGGGGCATCATTTCAATGGCGGCAGTCTGCCAAAGAAGTTTACCCCCGCGGGCCCGGATCATGCGCAGGTTGCGGCCTGTGCGGGCATGGCGGATTATGTGGATGCTCTGTTCGATCATCACGTGGGCGGCGACGCGGCCCCCGCCGAACGGGCCGCTGCGGTGCATGGTCTGATGCGCGCGCGGGAGGGTGCGGGACTGACCCCGGTGCTGGAGGCAGTGCGCGGACGCAACGCAGTTCGTCTGCTTGGCCCGACAGAGGCCGCTTGCCGTGCACCAACCGTGGCGCTGGCGCTCAACCGCTCCGGCGAAGACGTGGCAAGAACCCTCGCGGGACATGGGATCATGACGGGCGGCGGCGATTTTTACGCCGGACGCGCGCTGTCTGCCATGGGGGTCGATGAAAAGCTGGGTGTTTTGCGCCTGAGCTTTACGCACTATACCTCGGACGAGGACATAACGCGGCTTTTGTCGGCTCTGGATGATGTTTTGTAGCGGCTTTTGGTGATCTGCGCGCGGTCGGGGATCGTATACAAAGATAAAACAGGGCGGTTCAGGTGACAGCATCTCCGGTTTTAGTGTGGTTCAGGCGTGATCTGCGTCTGTCGGACCATCCAGCACTTGCGGCGGCGGCAGCCTTGGGCGGGCCGGTCATTCCTGTGTTCATCCATGACGACACCGTTGCGGGGCTTGGGGCTGCGCCCAAATGGCGTATGGGCTTGGGTCTTGATCATCTGGGCACAGAGTTGGCAGCGTCCAAAAGCCGCCTGATCCTGCGGCAAGGCGACGCCCTTGCAACGCTTCAGGCCTTGATCGAGGAGACCGGGGCGAAGGCGATCTACTGGTCGCGGCTATATGATCCGGCGGCAAAGGCGCGCGACACGCAAGTGAAATCAGCGCTGAAGGCGCAAGGCGTCGATGCAAAATCCTTTGCAGGGCATCTGATGTTCGAGCCTTGGACCGTGGAAACCAAGACAGGCGGGTTTTACCGCGTCTACACGCCGTTTTGGAAAATGGTCAAAACCCGGAATGTTGACGCGCCGGTGGCAAGACCCAAACTACCGGCACCGGACACATGGCCTGCCAGCGATGACCTGAACGACTGGGCCATGGGGCGCGGGATGCAGCGTGGGGCCGCTGTTGTGCGCCCCTTTGTGCGGCTGGGTGAAGACGCGGCACAGGCTCGGCTTGCAGAGTTCATTGAACACAAGGTGGCAGGCTATGATGCGGCGCGCGATATGCCGTGGGAAGACGGAACGTCCGGACTGTCACAAAACCTCAGTCTGGGGGAGATCAGCCCGCGCCAATGCTGGCACGCGGGCCTGCGCGCGTTGAACGAAGGCAAAGCGGGTGCTGAAACCTTTCTCAAAGAACTGGTATGGCGCGAGTTTGCGTATCACCTCATGCACCACACACCGCATATTCTGGACGGCAACTGGAAACCCGATTGGGACGCGTTCCCGTGGAACACCGATGAAGACGACCCCAGGGTGGTCGCATGGAAACAGGGCCGCACGGGCATTCGCTTTGTCGATGCGGCGATGCGCGAGATGTACGTGACCGGCACGATGCACAATCGCGGTCGGATGATCGTGGCAAGCTATCTGACCAAGCACTTGCTTAGTCATTGGAAGATTGGGTTGCGCTGGTTTGAGGACTGCCTGATCGACTGGGACCCGGCCAGCAATGCGATGGGCTGGCAGTGGTCAGCGGGATCGGGGCCTGACGCGACACCCTATTTCCGTGTGTTCAACCCGGTGACGCAGCTTGATAAGTTTGATAAGAACCGCGACTACGCAAGACGCTTCATCGCTGAAGGCTTGCGCGACCCGCACAAGGACGCGCTTGCGTATTTCGATGCGATCCCGAAGCAGTGGCAGCTTTCCTTGGATATGCCGTATCCCGCTCCGGTAGTGGCGGCGGATGACGGACGACGTGTGGCGCTTTCTGCTTATGAAAACAGAGGCTTCTGAAAGACTTGCCCCTTGACTGCTCTCGCCTTAAGGATAGCTAAAATTAGATATGAGACACTCTGTGACAGCATTTACATCAACCGACGGCCAGCAAAACCTGCCGCGTTACTTTGCACGCGTTTTTGCAATGGCGCAGCAGTTGAACACAGGGCGTGCCGATTTCGTGCTGCCAGACGGGCGTCGGTTCCGGGCAACGGGTAACGCACCGGGGGCCGTGGCTGAAATGCACATTCACAACGACGATCTCTTTGCGCGCCTGATCCGCGAAGGCGATCTTGGGTTCTGTGATGCCTACCTCGACGGATGGTGGTCGACCCCTGATTTGCAGGCTTTCATGGATCTGGTCCATTCGGACAATGATGACATCTACGATGGCTTTCCCGGTATGTTTCTTGTGCGCAACTACGAACGGTTGCGCAGTTGGATGAAGCGGAACCACAAAGCGCAGGCCAAGCGCAACATCAGCTATCACTATGATCTGGGCAACGATTTCTACAAGCTCTGGCTTGACGACACGATGACATATTCGTCGGCGCTGTTTGAAACCGGTCAGGAGAGCCTTGAGGCCGCGCAGATCGCAAAATACAAGCTGATGGTCGATGAAATGGGGGCGCAGCCGGGCGATCATATCCTTGAGATCGGATGTGGCTGGGGCGGATTTGCGGAATACGCCGCCAAAGAGCGCGGCTTGCGCGTCACAGCCCTGACCATCAGCGAAGAACAGTTCAAGTTCGCCTCGGATAGAATTGAAAAGGCAGGACTTTCCGGTTCTGTTGAGTTCAAGCTGCAAGATTACCGGGATGAAACCGGCACCTACGATGGTGTGGCCAGCATCGAGATGTTTGAGGCGGTCGGAGAGCAATATTGGCCCGTCTATTTCGATACGCTGCATGACCGGCTCAAGCCCGGAAAGTCCGCAACGCTCCAGATCATCACGGTCGCGGACAGGCGCTGGAAAGTCTACAAACGGGGTGTCGATTTCATCCAGAAATACATCTTTCCGGGGGGTATGTTGCCCAGCCCCAGCGCGCTGAAGGCGCAGATTACCAAAGCGGGGCTTGCGGTAGAGCGTTCGGTTGAGTTTGGCCAAAGCTATGACCTGACGCTCCGGCGCTGGCATCAGACCTTCAATAACCGCTGGGAGCAGATCGCAGCCATGGGTTTTGATGAGCGGTTCCGGCGGATGTGGAACTTTTATCTGACGTCTTGCGCGTCGACCTTCATGGTTGAAAACTGCGATGTGACGCAGATCACCGTGCGCAAGCCAAGCTAGACCACACCTGACATTCGCCTCAATCCGCCCAACAGCCTGCTGGCCTGTTTGCGTTCCATAAACTGTTTTCTGGTACGATTTCGGAAACAGACGGGAAGGTAGGATGCCTGACGCCGCTAAACTTGTTGCCGCTATTTTCATCGGTGTGCTTGGGTACGTCGCATCGTTGTTGTTTATGCCTTTGATGCCGGAAAGCACGAGATTTGGCAATTTTGCCTATATAAATGCCGTGATCGGTATTGTTGTCGGTTGGAAAATCATGGGGCGCCGTGCCGGTCGGGGGATCACCGCTGCAATCAATAACGGCTTTGGCGGCGCATTTATGCTGGTGCTCTGGGCGCTCTTTCTGCATTCATGTGCCCAGATGTTCGACCGTGCAATGGACAACTGGTACAAAGATGCCTTCACCGCCTTTGCTGCCGTCATCCAGTTCATGGCCGAATACGGATTGGTGATGCTGGATATAAAAGTGATCTTGGCGCTGGTCGTGGGCGGTATCCTTGCAGGTCTCGCAACGGAATACGCCGCGCGGACGTGGCGATAAGCGCTTTGGAAAGATGTGATTTGCGCTCTGCATTGTTTTTCTTTGGCACTTTGCGGCATTTGCCCCTGCTTGAAGCCGTCTTAGGGGCGACCGATCATCTGAAAATCATGCGGGCGGACCTGCCTGACCATCAGGTAAGCGGCGTTGAAGGGCAGGATTTCCCAACCATTTCGCCTTACAAAGGATCATCCGCTCCGGGGCTTTTGGTGCGGGACCTGACACCGGATGATCTTGAACGTCTGGATTTCTATGAAGGCGTCTTTGGATATACGGTCCGGCAGGTCACCCTTGGGGATGGCGCCGCTGCATCGTGCTATTTTCCCCAAGCCACTCAATGGCAACCGTCCGGCGCGTGGTCTTTGGAGGACTGGGCGCAGACATCCGCCGCCGCCAGTATCATCGCGGCCCGCGAGGTGATTGGTCTCATGGGCCTTAAATCGCCGGAAGGGGTCCGCGATATCTTCCATATGATCCGGTCGCGCGCGGCCTCGTCCGTGCGGGCCGCACAGAGCAGGCACGGCGCTCTTACGTTTAAGGGGCAGGTAGAGATTGAGCAGCGCGAACATGTCTATTCAAAGCACTTCGCTCTGGATGAGGTGAAGATCAGGCACAGCAAATACGACGGCAGCCTGTCTGATGTGCTGGACCGCGCCATTTTCCGGCCGCCTGATGCGGCCTTGGTGCTGCCCTATGATCCGGTGCGGGACTGTGTGCTGCTGGTGGAACAGGTGCGCATGGGGCCGCTTGCACGGGGGGACAGATGTCTTTGGCAGCTTGAGCCCATTGCCGGCCACGTTGATCCCGGCGAAACCCCGCAGGACGCTGCGCGGCGCGAAGCACTTGAAGAGGCTAACCTTGCGATTGATCACCTTGAAGTGGTCGCTGAAAGCTACGGGTCCCCGGGCAATTCGGCTGAGTTTTTCTACATTTTCGTAGCGCTGGCGGATTTGCCGGATGCTGCTGCAGGCACGGGTGGGCTCGATTTCGAAGGAGAAGACATCAGATCGCATCTTGTGTCGTTCTCCGAAGTATTGGATTTATGCGAAACCCAACAAATCGCGAACGCACCGCTACTAATCGCTGTCTACTGGCTGGCGCGTCACCGCGCGCGGTTGCGCGGGCAGGGCGCTCAGCAGACTGACGCTTGAGGTCACGCGACCGCACCGCTAGACAGGGTGGGGACGCAATAATGGGGACGCATGATGCATGTCGCAAGCGATCTGGCTCAGGCCATTGGAAATACACCGCTGATCAGGCTGAAGGCCGCGAGTGAGGCGACAGGGTGCGAAATCCTTGGCAAGGCAGAATTCATGAACCCCGGCCAGTCCGTGAAGGACCGTGCGGCGCTGTTTATCATCAAGGATGCGGTGGAAAAGGGGCATCTGAAACCCGGCGGTACCATCGTTGAGGGCACAGCAGGCAATACCGGGATCGGGCTTGCGCTGGTGGGCGCGTCCATGGGGTTTCGCACCGTTATCGTCATTCCAGAGACGCAAAGTCAGGAAAAGAAAGACATGTTGCGGCTGGCGGGGGCGGAGCTGGTGCAGGTCCCGGCCGCGCCCTACCGAAACCCCAACAACTTCGTGCGCTATTCCGAAAGGCTGGCCCATCAGTTGGCGCGCACCACTAACGAAGGGGTGATCTGGGCCAATCAGTTTGACAATGTGGCCAACCGGCAAGCGCATATCGAGACAACAGGGCCAGAGATCTGGGCACAAACCGACGGCAAGGTGGACGGTTTCATCTGTGCCGTGGGATCAGGCGGTACGCTGGCCGGGGTCGCGCAGGTTTTGCAGCCTAAAGGGGTCAGGATCGGGCTTGCGGACCCGGATGGCGCATCGCTTTACAACTACTACACCAATGGTGAACTTGTGATGAGCGAAGGGTCGTCCATCAACGAAGGCATCGGCCAGATCCGGATCACCAAAAACCTCGAAGGGTTCAAACCCGATTTTGCCTATAATATCCATGACGATGAGGCGCTGCCGATTGTCTTTGATCTGTTGCAACATGAAGGCCTGTGCCTTGGGGGCTCGTCCGGTGTGAACATTGCCGGGGCGATGCGTCTGGCGCGCGACATTGGCCCGGGGCACACCATTGTGACCATCCTGTGTGACTATGGCACGCGCTATCAGTCCAAGCTGTTCAACCCTGACTTTCTGCGCGAAAAGGGCCTGCCTTTGCCTGAATGGCTTGATCGGGCCCCCGCCAGCATTCCGGGCGTTTTCGAAGACGTATGATGCGCATTACGGCGGTTTTTCTTGCTTTCTTCCTTTTGGTTTCTGCTGGCCCTCTGGTTGCGCAGGGGGATCAAGCCGCAGACCAGTACTATGAGGACTGGGAGAACCTTGCAGCAGTAGCGGAAACGACATTAGAACGCGATGAAGCGCCCAACGATCGTCTGGAGGTTTTGCGCGACAGTCTGGAAGAGTTCCGAGCGGACTTTAGTGCGGCGCGAGAGATAAATGCACCGCGCATCTCAACCTTGCGGGACCAGATTGCAGCTCTTGGGCCTGCGCCGGAAAACGGCATTGAACCGCCGGAACTGGCGGCGCGTCGCGCTGAACTTGAAGAGCAACTCAACAATCTGCAAGCCCCGGTCCAGGTGGCACAAGAAGCGTTTCTGCGCGCCAACGGCCTGATCGGGGAAATTGATGGGATCCTGCGGGAGCGTCAGGCGCAAAGGTTATTGGTCTTGGGACCATCGCCTCTGAATCCAGCGAGTTGGCGGCAAGCCGCGAAAGACACGACAAAAGTGCTGCGCGACATCCGCAAAGAGTTTGTCTTTCTGAGTGACCCCAATCAGCGGTACAAAGCGCAGCAAAACGCGCCTGCTATTTTGCTGATGACCGTTGTCGCGATGTTCTTGATTGTGCGTGGCAGAACATGGGCAGGCCGCGTTCTGAGCTATCTGCGCAGGCTTGGTGGACGCGGATCAGGCGTTTGGCGCTTCCTTGTCTCGTTGTTCCGTATTTTCCTGCCGCTGGCGGGCCTCTTCTTGCTGACGCGCGCGCTCAATATGACGGGGTTCTTCGGGCCGCAGGTCGGCGAAATTGTGAACGCCATACCGGTGTTTGGTGCCGTGCTTTTGGGGTTTCGCTGGCTGGCAGAGCGGCTGTTTTCGCGGGACGAGGATGAAGCGCTTATTGGTCTTTCAAAAGAAGGGCGCAAGCAAGCGCGGTACTATTTTCTGCTGATCTCAGTCTTTTTTGTGGCCCGCGCGCTTCTGGAAATGACGTTTTCACTAGAGAACGTGGGGCCTGCAACCGTTGCGGTCTATGCCTTCCCGATTGTGGTCATCATCGCTTTTGGTCTGTTCTGTGTGGGCATGCTTTTGCGGCGCTCCAATGCGGGAGACGCCGGAGACGGGGAGACTGCCGCTGCCCCGACAGGCATGTCCCGTGCGCTATGGTACGCCGGAACAGCCGCAATTCTTGTGGCGATAGTGGCCCCCGTCATGGCTGCAGTCGGCTACGCCGAGGCAGGAAATGCCATTCTTTACCCGACTGTTCTGACCCTGATGATCTGCGGGTTCGGGCTGACGTTGCAACGGTTTGCCGCTGACGTTTACGGTCTTGTGACGGGGCAGGGGCAAGAAGCCCGTGACGCGCTTATTCCGGTGATTTTTGGTATTTTGCTTGCAGCCGTTTCCCTGCCGTTTCTGGCACTGGCATGGGGTGCCCGCGTCGATGACCTGATGGAGTTATGGTCGGCTTTCATGCTGGGTTTTTCTGTTGGTGAGACCCGCATATCGCCGGCTGATTTCATCACATTTGGGGTGATTTTTGGGGTTGGCTATGCGGCGACCCGGTTGCTGCAGAACACCTTGCGTACCAGCGTGTTGCCCAAGACGCGGTTGGACATTGGCGGTCAGAATGCCTTTGTGTCCGGGCTTGGTTACGTCGGTATTTTTCTGGCCGCACTGTTGGCCATTACCGGGGCCGGGATTGACCTGTCTTCGATCGCGTTGGTCGCAGGGGCCTTGTCTGTCGGTATTGGCTTTGGGCTGCAAACCATTGTGTCGAACTTTGTTTCCGGCATTATTCTGTTGGTAGAGCGCCCTATTTCTGAAGGCGACTGGATCGAGGTTGGCGGGCAAATGGGCTATGTGCGCGATATCTCCGTGCGCTCAACCCGCATTGAGACCTTTGACCGAACGGATGTGATTGTTCCGAACGCGGATCTGGTTTCTGGCACGGTGACGAACTACACGCGGGGCAATACCGTGGGGCGCCTGATCGTGTCGGTTGGGGTGGCTTACGGCACGGATACTCATAAAGTTAGTGACATTCTGCTGCAAATTGCCAAGGACCAGCCGCTGGTTCTGGCGGTGCCAGAGCCCAATGTGGTCTTTGCCAATTTCGGTGCAGACGCGCTGGAATTCGAAGTCCGGATGTTCCTGCGCGATGTCAATTGGGTTTTGAGCGTCAAGAGCGACGTCAACCATGCCATCGCCGCGCGCTTTGCCGAAGAAGGTATAGAGATACCGTTTGCGCAGCGCGATGTCTGGCTGCGCAACCCTGAAACCCTCAAGGCAGATCCGGCATGATAACGAAGCCGCTGTTTCTGGCCGATGCCTACGTCCAGCGTGCACAAGCCAAGGTGCTTGAGGTCACGTCAGATGGCGGCATCGTGCCTGATGCCAGTGTGTTCTATCCAACCGGTGGTGGGCAACCCGGAGACAGGGGCGTGATCCACTGGAACCAGACGCAGACGCGCATCGCTACAACTGTCAAGGGAGCCGACGGCAGGATTGTTCTGGTGCCGGAAGACGGTCAAGAGGTGCCTCTGCCGGGCACGGCTATTGAGATGGTAGTGGATTGGCCGCGCCGCTACAGGTTGATGCGGGTGCACACGGCTTTGCATCTTTTGTCTGTCGCAATCCCCTTTGGTGTGACCGGGGGCGCTGTGGGCGAGGGCAAGGGGCGGCTTGATTTTGACATGGCAGAGCCGCCTGAAGACAAGGAAGCCATAGCCAAAACGCTCAACGCCATGATCGCTACGGACGCTTTGGTCAGTGAGATGTGGATTACAGACGCGGCATTGGAGGCGCAGCCTGAGTTGGTGAAAACGATGAAGGTAAAGCCGCCGCGCGGCACAGGGCGGGTCCGCCTGGTCAGGATTGGCGACGCCGCCACCCCGATGGATCTACAGCCCTGTGGCGGCACGCATGTGCGGCGTCTGGGAGAGATCGGCACTGTCAAACTGGGCAAGGTGGAAAAGAAGGGCCGACAGAACAGGCGCGTCTATCTTCACCTTGATGCAACAGACTGAATTTTGTTGGTCATTTCTGCCTTGCAAAGCACATCTGCCCCGCGCTACACCGCGCCCACGGAGCGGTGGCCGAGTGGTCGAAGGCGCACGCCTGGAAAGTGTGTAGGCGGGAGACCGTCTCCAGGGTTCGAATCCCTGTCGCTCCGCCAGACCACCTTTTTACATGATTTTTATGGGTCGCCTTGGGCGGCCTTTTTCTTTTGTATTGTTGGATTTAAGGGGGCCACAGCTTTATCTTGAGTTTCTTTCGATGCTGTCTATATTCGTCCCTTCAGTGGTATTGAATGTGGTATTTTTGAAATGGCCCTATCCGGCAAGCTGACAAAGAAACTGGTCGAGAACCTAGGCGCTGGGCGGCATGGGGATGGCAACGGGTTGTATCTGGTGGTTGATCCGTCCGGCGCGCGGCGCTGGATCGTGCGGGTGGTGGTCAAAGGGCAGAAGAACAAGAAGGGCGCGCCGTTGCGCACGGACTTCGGTTTGGGTGGCGCGGATATCGTCACGATCAATCAGGCGCGCGAGCGGGCGCTGGAATATCGGCGCATGGCCAAGACCGGCCTGAACCCGCGTTTCAATGCCAAGCGCGACATTCCGACCTTTGAAGAGTTCGCCAAACAGGTCCACATCGACCGGATGCCGACGTGGAAAAACGCAAAGCATGGCCAGCAATGGATCAACACGCTGCGCGACTATGCCTTTCCCAAGATTGGCCGGATGCCGATTGATTCCGTGAATCAGCCCGAAGTGATGATGTGTCTGGCCCCGATCTGGACCGATAAGCACGAGACGGCGAAACGGTTGGCGCAGCGGATCAAGACTGTGCTGGATGTGGCGCGCTCGAAAGGGTTCCGCGATGGCGAGAACCCTGTGACCGCGATCAAGGAGGCGGGCGCGCTGCCGAAGGTGAAAAAGAAGGTGCAGCATCACAAGGCGATGCACTGGCGCGACGTGCCTGCCTTCTATGCTGATCTCAAGACACGAAACGCGATGGCCGCGAAGGCGCTGATGTTCACCTGCCTAACGGGATCACGGACTGGCGAAGTGCTGGGGATGCGCTGGGAAGAGATCGACGCCGACGCGCGCGTTTGGACCTGTCCTGCGACACGAATGAAGACGGGCGAAGATCACCGCGTCCCGCTGACAGATGAAATGTTGTCGATCATCGAACCCCTGCGCGCGATGCAGTCGGAGTATGTTTTCGAGGGCCAGAAACGCCACAAACCGCTGTCAAACATGTCGATGCTAATGCTCCTGCGCCGGATGCAGGTCGAAGGCGTCACGGTACATGGGTTCCGTTCGACGTTCCGCGATTGGGCGTCCGAGGTCGCAAACGTGCCGCGCGAAGTGGCCGAGATGAGCTTGGCGCACCAAGTCGGATCGGATGTGGAACGGGCTTATGCTCGGTCTGATTTACTGGACAAGCGGCGGGTGCTGATGGAACTATGGTCGGAGTTTGTATCTGACAGAGAAGTCTGAAAGTGGCCACACAAGTCTCTAGGGTTGAAGTGTTAGATTTTAAGCTGTTTCCTCAGAAACTTAAAGCCGGTGCCATCGGCATGGTCTATGGCAAAATAACACATGGTTTTACAACGAACTTTTTTTCTGAATTGATTTATCCGTTCCAGCTAGATGACAAAGGTCGTCCAGTTGTTTCTGTGCAAACTGCAATCCGGTCGATTAAGTATAGCATGGCCTCTGAAATTCTCGTGGCTATGCAGTATTTACAAGGAAGCGAATGGTTTGAAAAACAAGTGGAATTTACCACTGTCGGGTTGGAACCGTTTGAAGAAATTGAGGTCTCAGGATGGTCTGCAGAATGGGATCAAAGCGCTCGGATAGATTTGGCTTATTACCTTGAAGATGTTTGCAGTGAGCTTGAAATGTCGGACCGGGAATTCTCTAAAGATTGGTTCTACGCAAAGGCTTGCCATCTCTATTTCTTGGAAAGCGAAATTCCAGACGTGGCGATGAATATTGGAATTCTTTTGTCGCAGTTATGGTGGAAATCTGATTTGGAGGAGATAGCGGTTCGAGGGCGAGCAAATGCTGAGTCTCTAGAGCGCGCCAATAGCGCCAGAAAAGATTTGTCGGCAAAGCAGTCACAAGCAAAAAACGATCTGATTGTTGCTTACTGGTTCGAAGCGCTCAAAGAGCTTGGTCCAGAAACGATGCGACGCGATAGCAATGCCGCGCAAGCAATATATGCGATTGTTTCACAACAACGGCCACGAGAACTGCAGATTAAGGCAACCGGTGAAACCATTGGCGTCGAAGCGATCCGAAAACGCATATCATCTATACGAAAGTTGGGAAAATTAGGATAGCTCGGCCAAATTTCCCAATTTGGTAAAAGTCGCCAGTATATCCGTTTTTGCCAAATGAAATCAACTTCATCACACGATACCAAGAGTCATTCTTAGAGGACTTAGGATCGTAAAACATGGCAAACATATTCGAGCAAAACCGAAATTATGTTCTGGGTGACGAGGAACTGAACCTCATTGGCGACCGGGACAAGCTGGCGCAGTGGCGTCACAAGCGCATGGGGCCAGCATTCTACAAGCTTGGCCGCAAGATCATCTATCGTGGTGCTGACCTCAACGCATGGGCCGAAGCAAACCGGGTTGATCCATCCAAGGGCGGGCAAGCCTGATGGCCAAGCGTGTCTCGACACGCAAAATCAAAAAGCACCGCCTTTATACCTATGATGAGGCTGGCTATGCGCTAGGCGTCACGTCCCACACGGTGCGGTCTTGGCGTTCAAGTGGATTGCAGGTCATGGCTTCATCCAAACCACACTACATTTTGGGTGAAGCATTGATCGCGTTTGTGGACGCGAAACAAGCAAAGCGAACCTTGCCGCCATGCTTGGACAAAATGCTCTGTTTCACCTGTGGCGTCCAAAAAAGACCGTTGGGTGCGATGGTTGATTACGTACCCATCACTAAGACACGCGGGCGGCTCATGGGGCTTTGTGAGGATTGTGAAGGGCCGCTGCATCGTTTCGCGGGCCTGTCGAGTTTGGGCAAGTTTGAAGGCATTTACGACATTGCAATCAAGGGCGCGACTTGAGCCTATACGAACCCCTCAAGTCCAGTTGGAAACCACACTTTGTGCGGTCCCGCTGATCACCGTCAAATTCAAGCCCAAATCCCCCCGAATGAAAGGACGTCATGATGAGAAAAGTTATTGAAGAAAACGAACGGATGAAGCGCAAATATGTGTTCCACCTTGAGGAGGCCGACGGGCTGGATGGCAAGTCAACGGACAAGGTTTTGGCGGCGATCTTGAAGTTTGAGGAATCGACCGGGTTCAAGGCATTCAAACGATTCCATATCGACCAAGCCGCTAAATTCAAAACCTATCTTTCCCAAGCAAAAAACCAACGTGGGCAACCTTTGAGCCATTCCACGGTGGACGCCACCCTGACACTGGTGCGCAAGTTCTTTCATTGGCTGGCGGGACAGTCGGGTTACAAAAAGGTGCTGACCTACAGCGACACGCGGTACTTCAACAACAACCGCAAGTCGGCACGTATTGCCCATACCGCCAATGATAAACAATGCCCAACACCTGAGGCAGCATTCCACGCCTTCCAAGCCATGCCCAGCGCCACGGACTTTGAAAAGCGGGATAAGGCGCTGTTTGCGTTCTTCATGCTCACAGGGGCGCGTGTGGGGGCTGTGGCGTCCCTCAGGCTCAAACATATCGACCTGTTTCATGGCAAGGTGTTCCAAGACCCGCGTGAGGTGCATACCAAGGCCGCCAAATACATCGATACGGTTTTTATGCCTGTTGATCCTGCCTATCTGGAATGTTTCACGGCATGGGTGCAGTATCTGCGAACGGAAAAGTTCTTCGGCGACACCGATGCGCTGTTCCCCAAGGCGCACATGGGGCTGGCGGAAACGGGCGGTTTTCAGAAGGTCGGGCTGTCACGCGATCCATTCGCCACCACGACCCCGCTCAACAAGATCATCCGCAACGCTTTTGCGATGGTGCAGTTGCCCCAATACACGCCCCACGCCTTCCGCACGACCCTGATCAAGATGGCGAATGACCGTTGCAGCACTGTGGAAGAGTTCAAGGCATGGGGGATGAACATTGGCCATGAGAATATTGCGGTCACGATGGGGTCATACCTGCCTATCCCCAAACAGCGCAAAGAAGACCTGATTAAGAATATGAAAATGGCCTAAACGGGTTTCTTTAAAGCCAGAAAAATCATTAGAGCCACTACTGATCCAAGAAAAGCCTGGCCTAAACTGGCATTGCCGCGTCAGCATTAGGCGGCTCTGAGCCCAAAATCACAAATGCTGCGCGGTACACCAAAGTCTGTTTTGGGCCATATTTACTTCCGCTTTTACGCGATTATCGCATCAAAGCGGAAGTATTGCCAGCATCCTCAAGTGAATATCGTTATTTTTCAACGTATAAGGAGGTTCGCGAACTTCTGCTTTTAATCAAAAGCGGAAGTTGGAAGCGGTCACCTAAGTTTACATCCTGCGCCTTTGGCTCAGGCGAGCCGAGCGCGTTTTCTTGATCGCAGCACCGTCAGCCCCCCAAGACCCGTCAAAAGCAAAAGCCCTCCGGCAGGCAATGGGATCGCGGCCACAAAAGGTTGACGCGAGAACGAGACGACGGAGAGCGGGCTTGGCGAGGGTTGTAAAGAAGGAGAAAAGCTAATGAAGCTGGCGAGCACCACGTCTTGTCCGGCAATATCGCGGGTTTCAAACAGAAGAGTTTCCTCGACAAACAAGTCATTGTCTGTGTCAAAAAGGGCAAACAAATCGAGACTTGTTATGTCGCCGTTCAATACGGTCACGCTGCCACGGGCAAAGGGATCACTGGCGCCAACAGTGCCTGTACTATACTGATCAGATGGGGTTATGGACAAAACCTCAACACTTGTCGGCGCAGACGTCGCATTGTCAGACACACCGCGGATAACCCCTGTGACGGTCGGGTTCCCGACCTGAGCCGCCTCCGTGAAGGAAAAGTAGAAATCGATCGGTGCAGCATGTGCGGCTGTACCAAAAATCGCCATGACCGAAGCCGCTACGAATTTCTTGAACATTTTTAACCCCCTAAATTTAAAAAATCCAGCTTTGAACATAGCAGTGCCCCGGTTTTGACACAATGGCTG
>JBGCEG010000006.1:0-36367 GCA_045106135.1 Roseobacter sp.
CATGGGACGTTCCAGCCTCTCATAGACCTGCGTAACCTTGCTTTTGTGCAGGTTTGGTTTCAACCGTTGCCACAGGCGCAGGGTAATGTCGGCATCCTCAGCCGCGTAGGGGATCGCATCCTCAATCGGGACACGGTCAAAGGTGATCGCTGATTTTCCAGTCCCTAACAGGGGTTTTATCGGTATTGGGGTATGATCAAGATACCGCTCAGACAACTGGTCCATCCCGTGCCCGTGCAATCCACCGTGCAGCGCATAGGACAAGAGCATTGTGTCATCTATGGGGGCTATCGCAATGCCCAGACGCGCCAGAATTTTGGCGTCATACTTCATGTTCTGGCCAATCTTGAGGATACTTTCATCTTCCAACATTGGCTTGAGCATCGACAGCGCTGTCTCAAAATCCATTTGCCCCTCAGCCAGTTCGTCTGAACCGAACAGGTCGTCCGTGCCGCGCGCCTTGTGTGACAACGGCAAATAGGCAGCATGCCCGGCTTCGACACAAAGCGACACGCCCACAAGGTCTGCCTTCATTTCATCCAGAGCGGTGGTCTCGGTATCGACGGCCACATAGCCGCGCGCGTAGATCTGGTCGATCCATGCCTTCAAACCGTCTGCGTCGCGCAGGTGCTCATAGGTCGCCTTATCAAAAGGAACCGTCTCTATACCGGGGGTTTCCGGCGTGTTGGCGGGGGTGTCGTCGATTGCGGGCATTTCGACGCCCAGCTGATCAGAGATACGTTTGGTTAGCGTGCGAAACTCCATTTCCGCCAGAAACGGCATCAGCATGTCAGGCTCAGGCGTGCGGACCTCAAGATCGTCCAAAGAGAAATCAATCGGCGTTGCTTCATCAAGAAGCACAAGCTTGCGGGACAGCCTGATTTGCTCGGCATGATCGATCAGGGTTTGCCGCCGTTTTGGCTGTTTGATCTCTGCGGCACGTTCCAACAGCGCGTCCAGATCACCATACTCATTGATCAACAGGGCCGCAGTCTTGATGCCGATGCCGGGTGCTCCGGGCACGTTGTCTACCGAATCTCCCGCAAGGGCCTGCACATCGACAACCCGCTCTGGGAAAACGCCGAATTTCTCGAACACGCCATCGCGGTCAATGCGCCGGTTTTTCATGGCGTCCAGCATCTCGACACCGTCGCCCACCAGTTGCATCAGGTCCTTGTCGGAACTGATGATGGTGCACCGCCCACCTGCCTTGCGCGCTTGCACGGCAAGGGTTGCGATGATGTCGTCTGCCTCAAAACCCTCCAGCTCTTTGCAGGCGATGTTGAACGCCTCCGTGGCGCGGCGGGTCAGCGGGATTTGCGGGCGCAGGTCTTCGGGCATCGCATCGCGGTTTGCTTTGTACTGGTCGTAAAGGTCGTTTCGGAACGTATGACTGCCTTTGTCAAAGATCACAGCCACATGGGTGGGCGCGTCTGGCCCGGTGTTTCCTTCGACATAGCGGTGCAGCATGTTGCAAAAGCCGGACACCGCCCCAATCGGCAGGCCATCGGACTTTCGGGTCAGCGGAGGCAGCGCGTGATAGGCCCGGAAGATGAACGCCGACCCGTCGATCAGATGCAGATGGTGACCTTTGCCAAACGCCATATTCCCACTCCTCGGCTGCGATGCCCGTCTACATGGCGTGACAGACCGGTGAAGTCCAGAAGGGTGAGGGTCGAAACACCCTAGCCGCCGAGAATAGACTCCATGTTCTGCATGATCCCGACCAGTACAATCGCACCTGCGATGATCAAAGCCACGATCTGAATAACCTGAACAAGAATGACCCCGACGCTGATCGCTAGGCCACACGCGGCCGCGCGCTTCGGTTTTTTGCGGAGGAATGCAATGATCGCCAGCAATGCCAGGAACATGTCAACTGTTCCAAAGCTTACTGCAGCAATGGAGAAGGTGATCTTGCGCTCTTAAGACTGCATTTATGCGCTCCGGCCGGTTACGAAGCGGTGTGTTAGCTTAGAAAAATGTCAGGATTCTGGTCGTTTCAGACTTTGCCTTCAAAATCCTTGTGGATGTATTTGCAGTCGCAGTACCCGCACTCGACCCACCCTTTGTCTTTGGGGATCTGCAACCAGACCCGCGGATGCCCAAGCGCCCCCTCACCGCCGTCACAGGCGATCCGGTAACTCTCAACGATCTTGGTCTCGGGTGCATGCAGGGTCATCGGCCATCCTTCCGCAATTTATGGGTTCGTTATGACCAAAGCACGCGGGCTGGGCAAGCCCTGCTTGTTGCGGGTTCAGGCACGTTCAATGCGCAGCTGAAAACAGTTTTCTTGTGCAGATTTGATATGCTGATTGCGCAGTCGCGGGTCGTCAATCAGGTGGCTGGCATCGCGCATCAGGTCCCGTGATCTGACGGTTGAGCCCGTGCCGAAAACAATGCGGTCTCTCTCGTCAAAGCCGCGCAGCAAATATCGCTTTGAGGTTGTCAGAACATGCAGCAATTTTAATCATGTTATCTTCCTTCTGGCTGAGTACTTTTTATCGTTTCAACAGCAGTCAAACGACTCGTTATCCTGCGGATAAAAAAGGGACTCCAAGTGAGAACAAAAAGAGAATATCCTGCAGGATAATGTTTGCAGAGCTTAATATCACGTCGAACTTTTCGTTCCTGACCGGGGCGTCACATCCCGAAGAATACGTCTGTCGTGCGGCGGCTCTGGGGATTGATGCGCTGGCCATTGCGGATGAGAATTCGGTGGCTGGCATCGTGCGGGCGCATGCAAAGGCCAGAGAGATTGCGCGCCAGCTTTCAGAACGCAGGGCGATTGACGCGGCAGAAGGTATGATTGGCCCGCCACGTCCGGATCATCTGCCTGCGCCGCGTGCGGGTATTCTCGATAGGATGCCGCGCCTCATTCCTGCGGCCAGATTGGTGTTTTCGGACGCTTGCGCCATTACTGCCTTGCCAGAAAACCGCGCAGGCTGGGGCGTGCTGTGCCGTCTGCTGTCTCGGGGGCGACTGCGTGCGGACAAAGGAACCTGCGATCTGCAATTGTCCGATCTTTTGGAAAACGGCGGGGCCTTGCAACTGGTGCTCTGGCCACAGGCGCAACAATCGCAGAACGGCGCGGGCGGGTGGGTGCAAACAGCGCAACGCTTGACGCGCCGCTTTGCCGGTAAAATGCACCTCGGGCTCAGCCCATCTTACGACGGGCGCGATGCAGAGCGGTTCGCCATTTTGACCCAGCAGGCAAAGCGCCTGAACATCCAAACCGTCGCCAGCGCCTCTCCCCTGATGCACCACGGCAGTCGTCGCAAACTTGCAGATGTCGTGACCGCGATCCGCCTGCGCTGCCGTGTGGATGATCTGGGCCGCGAGGCGCTTCCCAACAGCGAAGCCCGCCTGCGGTCTGAAACAGAGATGCGCCAGCTTTTCGCGGGGTTTGAAGACGCGGTTGACCGCAGTGATGCACTGGCGCGGCGCCTCACCTTCTCTCTGGATGAATTGCGCTACGAATACCCCTCTGAGATTACAGGAAATGAGACGCCCGGGCATCGGTTGCGCAGACTGGCCTACGAGGGGCTCAAATGGCGCTATCCGTCGGGGGCCTCCGACAAGGTGCACCGCTTGCTGGAGCATGAACTGACGCTGATCGCCAAGCTGAAATATGAGCCATACTTCCTCACCGTGCGGGATATCGTGGCCTTTGCGCGGTCACGGGATATCCTGTGTCAGGGGCGGGGGTCGGCAGCGAATTCGGTTGTGTGCTTTTGTCTGGGCATCACCTCCGTCTCGCCTGAGATTGGCACAATGGTGTTTGAGCGCTTCGTCTCTGAAGCGCGTGACGAGCCCCCCGACATTGATGTCGATTTCGAACATGAACGCCGCGAAGAAGTGATCCAGCACATTTATGAACGCTATGGGCGGCACCGGGCCGGGCTGTGTGCGACGGTGGTGCATTATCGCGGCAAACGCGCCATCCGCGAGGTGGGCCGCGCCATGGGGCTGACCGAGGATACGATTTCTGCGCTGTCCTCACAGTTGTGGGGTTTCTTCTCTACCAAAGGGATTGAGGCGGAAAGGATGGCCGAAATTGGCCTTGATGCTCGCGACCGCCGCCTCGCGCAGACCCTTCAACTGGTCTACGAGATCAACGGCTTTCCGCGCCACCTCAGCCAGCATGTGGGCGGGTTTGTCATCACCGAAGGGCGGTTGGACGAACTTGTGCCCATTGAGAACGCAACCATGGAAGGGCGCACCGTCATTTGCTGGGACAAGGACGACATCGCCGCCCTTGGCACTCTCAAGGTCGCTGTCCTCAGCCTTGGGATGCTCACCTGCATCCGCAAGGCCTTTGATCTGCTGAAAACGCACCACCGGGTCAGCCACACCTTGGCGAGCCTGCCACCCGAAGACCCGGTTGTCTATGACATGCTCTGTGCGGCGGACAGCATCGGGGTCATTCAGGTGGAGAGCCGCGCGCAGATGAACTTTCTGCCCCGCATGCGACCGCGCTGCTTTTATGATCTGGTGATCGAAGTGGCGATCATCCGCCCCGGTCCAATTCAGGGAGATATGGTGCATCCCTACATCCGGCGGCGGAACGGTGAAGAAGAGGTGAGTTTTCCGTCTGATGAGCTGGGTGAGGTGCTGGGAAAAACGCTTGGTGTGCCTCTTTTTCAGGAACAGGCCATGCAGATCGCCATTGTGGGGGCGGGGTTCACACCGGATCAGGCGGACCGTCTGCGCCGGTCGCTTGCGACCTTCAAAAAGCACGGCAACGTCAGCGAGTTCCGAAGCCTCTTTTTGCGGGGTATGGCGCAAAAAGGCTATGACAGAGACTTTGCAGAGCGGTGTTTTTCTCAGATCGAAGGCTTTGGGTCTTATGGTTTTCCTGAAAGCCATGCGGCGAGTTTTGCGCTTCTTGTCTATGCGTCGAGCTGGATCAAGTGCCATCACCCCGGCATTTTTGCCTGTGCGTTGCTGAATTCACAGCCCATGGGATTTTATGCGCCGGCCCAGATCGTGCGGGATGCGCGCGAGCATGGGGTGCAGGTGCGTCCGATCTGTATCAACGCAAGTTTCTGGGACAATACGATGGAACCGGACGGGCAGGGCGGATTGGCGCTGCGTCTGGGGTTGCGGCAAATCAAGGGCCTGTCAGAGGAAGATGCAAGTTGGCTGACAGCGGCGCGCGGCAACGGGTATCAGTCTGTCCGGGATGTGTGGCGCCGGGCTGGTCTGGCCCCTGCGGCCATTGAACGATTGGCCGAAGCGGACGTGTTTGCGGGCATCGACCTTACCCGGCGCGCGGCGCTTTGGGAGGCCAAGGCCTTGGTGCCGGGTGCGCCATTGCCTTTGTTTTCGGGCGATATTGACGGCGAGGCGATTGACGAGCCAGCAGCCCTTTTGCCTGAGATGACTTTGGGGGAAGAGGTGGTGGAAGACTATGTTTCAATGCGGCTTACCCTTAAGGCGCATCCTTTGGCATTGTTGCGCCCGTTGCTGACCCCACCTCTTGGGCAAGCGCTGCCTCTGGTGCCACCCTCAGGTCGCAAGGCCCCTGATTTGTCCAAGATCAGCTTTACCCGTGGTAATCCTGATTAACCGGTGGTGTGAGATACCTCCGGCGGGCGTATTTTGCGCCAAAAGAAGGGCCGCTGTGCCAAAGAGGTTCACCCCGGCGTGTGATCCCGCTAAAGAAGCAACAACAAGGGAGACCACATGGAAAAGCGTACACCAGTTGTTTTGTGTATTTTGGATGGGTGGGGATTGAGTGACCGCAAGGAAGGGAATGCGCCGTTGCTGGCAAATACCCCGACCGTGGACCACATCATGGCGTCCAGCCCCCATGCAACGCTTGTGACATACGGGCCTGATGTGGGTCTGCCGCGCGGGCAGATGGGCAACTCTGAAGTGGGTCACACCAACATCGGGGCGGGCCGCGTTGTTGCCATGGATCTTGGTCAGATCGACCTTGCCATAGAAGACGGGTCGTTTGCCCAAAACCCGCGTATGAGAGATTTCATATCCGCTCTGAAAGACAGCGGCGGGACGGCGCATTTGATGGGCGTGATGTCGGATGGTGGGGTGCATGGTCACCTTCAGCATCTGATTGCGGCGGTCAAAACGATCACCGATGAAGGCATCCCCGTTGCCATTCACGCGTTGACAGACGGGCGGGATGTTGCGCCGCAATCTGCGGTTTCGTACCTTGAACAGCTTGCAAGCGACCTGCCTGATCTTGCCCGTATCGCTACGGTCAGTGGTCGTTATTTTGCCATGGACAGGGACAACCGCTGGGACCGGGTGGCGCAGGCCTACAAGGCCATTGTACGCGCAAAGGGAGAGACCGCCGCCGACGCGTGCGCGGCCATTCAGAACGCTTGTGCGGCAGAAAAGACGGATGAGTTTGTCCTTCCAACCGTGCTTGGCGATTATGCGGGGGCGCAAGCCGGGGACGGTTTCTTTTGCTTGAATTTCCGGTCTGACCGGGCGCGTGAAATCATGGCGGCCGTTGCAGACCCTGAGTTTGACGCATTCGACGTCTCAGGGCGTCCTGAGTGGGCGGCAAAAATGGGCATGGCGCCCTATTCCGAAGCGCACAATAGGTATTTGACGACGATGTACCCCAAGGCGGAGATCAAGAACACGCTTGGCGACTGGGTGGGGCAACATGGTTTGCGTCAGTACCGGCTGGCGGAGACAGAAAAGTACCCGCATGTCACCTTTTTCCTGAACGGGGGGCAGGAGGCTGAGTTTGCGGGCGAAGATCGCAAGATGCCAAAGTCGCCTGACGTGGCGACATACGACCTTAAACCTGAAATGTCGGCATCCGATGTCACAAACGCTTTTGTTGCGGCGATTGAGGCGGGGTATGATCTGATCGTTGTGAACTACGCAAACCCTGACATGGTTGGCCATACGGGCGATCTGGCGGCCGCGATCAAGGCGTGTGAAGCTGTGGATCAGGGTCTGGCACGCGTGCTGGACGCCTTGGAAACTGCCGGGGGGGCCATGGTGTTGACGGCGGATCATGGCAATTGCGATATGATGATCGACCCTGAAACAGGTGGCGCGCATACGGCGCATACGCTCAACCCTGTGCCTGTGGCCGTGTGGGGTGCGCCTGAGGTGGAGCGGATATCTGATGGCAGGCTGGCTGATCTCGCTCCGACGGTTCTGGCACTGATGGGGCTGGATACCCCGCCTGAGATGACGGGGAAATCCCTGATACAATGAAGACTGTTTTCAGCGTTTTGATCGCAATGCTGCTTGCGCAACCCGCTATGGCCCAGCAGGGTGATCTGGTTGATCAGACGGTTGACGCGATTGACCAGATCGATGCGGCGCGGGATGCCTTGTCAGGAGCCGGGGATGCGCGCGACCGGGTGCGCGCTTTGACCGAAACCTTGCAGGCCTTTGAGGGTGGATTGATGATCTTGCGCGCCAACACGCGGATGGTGTCGACGCAAGAGGCTGCGATCTCGGAAACCTTGCAGGAGCGTGAGGCAAAGACCGCGAATTTGCTTGCCGCATTGCAGACCTTTGGGTCGCGTCCTGCGTCAACTGTTCTGCTGCATCCGGCAGGGCCTGCAGGCAGTGCAAGGGCGGGGTTGTTGCTGACGGATGTCGCGACGCGCCTTGATGCAGAGGCTGCGTTTCTGCGCCGTGACCTTGAACGTCTGGCGGAGATTTCAGCGCTTCGCCAAACTGCAGAGGCCAGCCTGAGCCTTGGTTTGCAAGAAGTGCAGCAAGCGCGGCTGGCGTTGAATTCGGCCATCGCCAACAGAGAGCCGTTGCCCAAACGGCTGATCAACGATCCTGTGGACGCGGCTGTGTTGACGGCCTCGGCAAACACGCTGGAAGAGTTTGCAGCAGGGTTGGACCGAATTGCGGTAACGATTGACGTGGCAGCACCAGACACTTTGCCTGCCCTCCAAGGGGCGCTGGCCTTACCCGTGCGGGGACGGATCATTGCACAGTCCGGTGATGCCGGGCCGGATGGTGTTGCGCGCCCGGGGATCATTATTGAAACGCTGCCCAACGCGGTTGTCACAACACCGGTCGCTGCCACCCTGCGCTACGCCGGTCCTTTGCTTGAAATGGGCAACGTGGTGATTCTGGAGCCGCAGTCTGACGTTCTTGTGGTTTTTGCCGGTCTTGGACTTATCTACGGGGAAGACGGAGATTTCGTTGAGGCCGGTGCGCCGTTGGGTCTGATGGGCCCCGGTCGCCAAAAAAATAAGGACATTGGCTCAACAGATGGTGATGAGGGTGGCATCGGGCCGTCAGACGCGCTCTATATAGAGGTAAGACAGAACAATCTGCCCGAGGACCCGGGCCTGTGGTTCCAAACCGAACAGGATGGATGATACTATGAAAAAACTTGCCATGGCGGCACTGGGCGGCACCCTAGCCGGGGTGATCGCCACGACCCAGATCGCAGGACCATTGCTGGCACAGGAAACCGCCAGAAACACCAGCATCTACGAACAGCTTGATCTTTTTGGTGACATTTTTGAGCGGATTCGCGCGCAATATGTTGAAGAAGTCGAAGCCAGCGAGCTGATTGAAGCTGCAATTGACGGAATGCTGACATCGCTTGATCCGCACTCCAGCTACCTGTCACCCGATGATGCGGCGCAAATGCGGGTCCAGACCCGTGGCGAATTCGGCGGGCTGGGCATTGAAGTCACGCAGGAAGAAGGCTTTGTCAAAGTCGTGTCCCCCATCGATGGCACGCCTGCGGATGAAGCCGGGATCGAGGCCGGTGACTACATCACGCATGTGGACAGCGAATCGATTCTGGGCCTGACGCTGGACGAAGCGGTATCATTGATGCGCGGCCCGGTCGGGTCAGAGATCATCATTACAGTTGTTCGAGAAGGAGAGGTTGAGCCTTTCGAGATTTCCATCATCCGCGACACGATCAAGCTGACGGCGGTTCGGACGCGGACAGAAGGCGACACCGTGGTGTTGCGCGTCACTACCTTTAACGATCAAACCTATACCAATCTTGAGTCCGGTTTGGCAGAGCAGATCGAGGCTGCGGGTGGCATTGACGCGGTCAATGGCATCGTGGTCGATCTGCGCAACAATCCCGGCGGTTTGCTGACGCAAGCTATCCGTGTGTCGGATGCGTTTCTTGAAGAAGGGGAAATTGTCAGCACCCGTGGGCGGCAAGTTCAGGACGGCGAGCGCTTCAACGCAACGCCGGGTGATCTGGCGCAAGGCAAACCGATTGTTGTCCTGATCAACGGCGGGTCGGCTTCGGCGTCAGAAATCGTTGCCGGTGCGTTGCAAGATCACCGTCGCGCGATTGTTGTGGGCACTAAGAGCTTTGGCAAAGGGTCCGTGCAGACGGTGATGCCGCTGGGCAACGACGGCGGCATGCGCCTGACCACTGCGCGGTATTACACGCCATCTGGTCGCTCTATTCAGGCGCTGGGTGTCTCTCCTGATATTGTGGTGGAACAGCCCCGTCGTGAGCCTGCTTCAGAGGAAGAAGAGGATGCGCGTCCGTCCCGGTCCGAAGCGGATTTGCGCGGCAGTCTGGGCAACGACAGTCTGTCGGACGACGAGATCAAGCTTATCGAAGCAGATCGCGCCAAGGCAGATGCCGCAGCCGCCTTGCGTGAGGAAGATTATCAACTGGCCTATGCCATTGATATTCTGACTGGCCTGTCCGCAATCGGCGGGCAAGACTAAGCGACCCTTTGCAAATCCCCCGGACCAGTGTTTGGGGGATTTGTGGCAACAAGGCGCATTTGTATGGCTGCCCCGCTTAGGTGAGTGGCGACACCAAGTTTGAATTCGAACGAACTAGTGGATAAGACTTTCCAAGATTAACCTTTGGAAATTGCTCCTGACAAGTCGCGGCACCTGCTGCATTCCCTCGGGGAAATATCGCTCGACAATTCGATGTTTTGTGGTGCGACTGACGAAGGATTGCTGGAAAACCGGGTGGGATGCTGTTCGCCCCGGTTTTGTTGGGCGCAGAGAAGACGGGGCCAGCATCTGCAGTGTTTCACGCCGAACTCTATCTGCTGGGTCATATCTGCGTGGCGCTTGCCGAAATGCGCTGGATGTCCCGCGCGGCTCAGGATGCGAGTATAGTGCAAGTTCAGCTCAACTGGGTTTGGAAAACAATTGGAAAATGGATGTCGAACAGCTTGTGTGGGAGGCGGTCGAGCCGGTGCTGATTGTGTGCGGCGGCCGGAATTGTGGCGCGACCCGACCTGATGCAACACGAATTGGCTGGGCGGTGCGCGGCATCGTGCTGAAATAACCCTGAAAAGGCCCCGAAGCATGCGGCGTCGTCCGCAATGCGACAGAATTGCCGAGGGAATTGGACGAATCCGTGCATCAAACATCAGCCTGCGCGTCGCAAGTGCACTGGGCTGTTTGGACGCAACGGCGCTGTAACCGTCAAAGTTCGGCGGTGTGAGGGCCCTGCGTGGGGCGCGCAATTTGTGCCTGCATTCTGGCACTAAAATGTGTGGGGAATGGACGTGTGGCTCTGACAGTGCGAGGGCAGCGGCGGTGCATATGGCCATGGACCGGTGTGGTCAGGCGGCATGATTTGTGTTGGCGGCGCGCCGAACCTAGATCTGTTGAGAAAGCCGCTGCTCTAGCTTGAATGACCCGCTCAGGTGTCGCGGCAATGGCGGCGGAACGCGCTCTTGAGAAGGTCAAGTTCTGCACGCAAGAGGGTGACCTCCGCGCGCATGTCGTCGCCAATGATCTCTCCTGCCATCACCGTCAGATGCGATAGCGGCGTGTCTTCTTGCCCATCCGCGCATAGCAAAACCGTATGCACACCATCGGACAGCACCTCGGGCGGCAAAGGCACTTTAACTCGCCAGAGCGCGGGTGTCCCCGATGGTGCAATCTCAATCTGCTGCAGCGCGGTATTCTTGTAGTACGCGGTCAGGGACGGGCGGGGGGCGTCCGAGTTCAGATCAATGTGCCAAACGCCTTCAGACAATCGGGTGTGTTCAATCGTATGTCTGGCCACCGGCCTCTCCTACATCTGAGCGCGTGGAAATCTGGACATGGTCAGATCGCGCAACGTTAGCGCGTTCATCCGGGGACTTTCAAAAATCACGTCAATCCAGATATTACTGACCTGCCGCGGATCAAAGGTCATGTAGGCAAGATCAAATTCAACGGTCGTTGCCTGATCCACCTGCGGCAGTTCACGGACCTGAACCTCTGTGTTGGCGCCGTGAACGACATTCAACCGCACGAAGACCTCCAAAGGGGTTTCCTGCGCCATATCGGCATTCACCCGGATCACATGGTTCTTCCGCAACCCCTGCCGCGCGGTTTCCGGCAGATCGAGAGCGAGGGACAAAAACGACCCTGCGAAGGCAAAGACGTCGAGCCGGAGCCGGTAGGGAGCAGAACCGGTTGGACTCGAACCCGGATCGCACACTTGCCTGAGGCTCAGCTCAGACGCGGCACAGTCGTGAAAAACGCGGATTTCAGAGCCAAACGGGTCGCCGCCCGATACTGGCGCAATCCCGTTTTCTGCCAAACGGTCGCGCCATGCCTCGGGCCGCCATGACCAGTCAGCGTTGTGCGGTTCATTTCCAACGGTTGGGGGTGTCGATGCCTGCCGCCGCCGGTGATTGGCGGCATCCAAAAGCCGGTCCAGTTGAACGCGCAGCAATCGCGCATATTGAACCTGCCTGTTCAGCCGCGCAGCCGGTGCTGTTTGTGTGGCACGCGCGGCGTCTGTCCAGAACCGCAAGGAACGCCGCAACGACAGTTTTTCCAGAAAGTTGCCGGTGCGTTTATCCATGGCACGCCAAATCAACTGTACAGGTGGTGGCGCGGTTGGAAAAGTCAGAGCATCCCAAGATGCCTTTTGCAAAGGATGCTCTGATCTGCACTGCTGACCTAAAGGTCCATATACTCGTGGCCCTCTTCCTTGGCGCCGGGATGCGTAACCGCGCCAAGGTAGGTTGGGCCGACAAGCTGTGCATATTTCCAAAGCGCCCCGGCCCCGTAAATGGTCGCCCGTGGGCCTTTCCAGTCTGCTTTGCGCGCTGCCAGTTCATCATCGGTCAAGGCTACGCTGATCGTCCCTTCAATGGCGTTAAGCGTAATCATGTCGCCGTTCTGCAGCAACGCGATTGGGCCACCGTGTGCGGCTTCGGGACCAACATGGCCCACGCAGAATCCCCGCGTCGCCCCGGAAAAGCGGCCGTCGGTGATCAGGGCGACTTTCTTGCCCATGCCCTGACCCGAAAGCGCCGCAGTGGTCGCCAGCATTTCGCGCATGCCGGGACCGCCGGAGGGGCCTTCGTTGCGGATCACGAAAACGTCGCCTTCCTCGTAGGTGCGGTTCTGAACCGCGTCAAAAGCGTCTTGCTCGCATTCGAACACGCGCGCAGGACCGGTAAAGAGCAGGTGCTGCGGCTCCATTCCGGCGATTTTCACGATGGCGCCTTCCGGGGCGAGGTTGCCTTTCAGGCCGACCACGCCGCCTGTCTTGGACAGCGGTGTCTCGACCGGATAGATCACGCGGCCATCTGCTTCGAGCGTGTTTTTATCGAGCTCTTCGCCAATGGAATAGCCGGTGGCGGTCATGCAATCCTCGTGGATCAGACCCGCTTTGCGCAATTCTTTCAGCACAACCGGCACGCCGCCCGCCTCATACATGTCCTTGGCCACATACTGCCCGCCGGGTTTGAGATCGACAAAGTATGGGGTGTCGCGGAAAATCTCGCATACGTCTTCGAGGAAGAAATCGATCCCGGCCTCGTGGGCCATGGCAGGCAGGTGCAGACCTGCATTTGTTGACCCGCCCGTGCAGGCCACGATGCGTGCGGCATTCTCAAGGCTTTTGCGCGTGACAATGTCGCGCGCGCGGATGTTCTTTTCGATCAGGTTCATCACCGCCGCACCGGAGGCTTCGGCATAGGCGTCGCGGCTCTCATAGGGGGCGGGCGCACCGGCAGAGTTGGGCAGCGCCAGACCGATCGCTTCAGAGACGCAGGCCATCGTGTTGGCTGTGAATTGTCCGCCGCAGGCACCGGCTGAGGGGCAGGCGACGGCTTCCAGTTTCTCTAGCTCGCAGGTGGTCATATTGCCGGCCTGATGCTGGCCCACGGCCTCGAAAACATCCTGAACGGTGACGTCCTTGCCATTCAAGCGGCCTGGCAGAATGGATCCGCCGTACAAAAACACCGATGGCACATTCAGGCGGATCATCGCCATCATCATGCCCGGCAGTGATTTGTCACAGCCCGCCAAGCCAACGATGGCGTCATAGCAGTGGCCGCGCATGGTCAATTCAACGGTGTCGGCAATGGCTTCACGCGAGGCCAGCGATGACCGCATGCCCTCATGGCCCATCGCAATCCCGTCTGTGACGGTAATTGTGGTGAATTCGCGTGGTGTGCCATACTCGCGCTTCACGCCCATCTTGACGGCTTGTGCCTGACGGTTCAGCGCGATGTTGCAAGGGGCCGCTTCGTTCCAGCAGGTGGCAACACCGACCAGAGGCTGGTGAATTTCTTCTTCGGTCATGCCCATCGCGTAGTAGTAGGACCGGTGTGGCGCGCGCGCCGGTCCTTCTGTGACATGGCGGCTGGGCAGCTTGGTTTTATCGAAACGCGGTGTGGACATGGGTCATCTCCCCCTGAAAAGGTATCTTGTATGGAATAGCTTTCTGCCAAAGGGGCTGCAAGCCGCAAGCGTGCGGTGCCCAAAAAGCAATACCAGCCAATTGCTTGTATTGATCGGGCCTCAGACCTAGTTTAAGCGCACTGGCCGATATTGCCCTGCGCTGCAGTGGTCGACCCGACGTCGTGGTCCCCTTTCGAAAGCCCGCCTATGGAACCGTCGCTTTTTTCGTTCATTTGGAAGTATTCCAAACGTGAACAGCTGTTCTTGCTGTTTTTCACGTTGTTTACCTTCCCGTTTTTGTACGCGACGCTCGAATTGCCCAAACGCATCATCAATGACGCCATCGGGGCACAGTCTGCGGTGGTTGATGTTTTTGACTACGAGATAACACAGACCAACTTTTTGGTGGCGCTGTGTCTGGCATATCTTGCGGCGGTGCTGGTCCACGGCTTGTTGAAAATGCGCCTTAACACGATGAAGGGCATTCTGGCAGAGCGGATGCTGCGCCGGTTCCGGTTCAAGCTCATCAGCCGCATGATGCGTTTTCCCCGCGCCTATTTCCGGTCCACAAGCCAAGGTGAACTGGTGTCGATGGTCACCTCAGAGGCGGAGCCTATGGGTGGGCTGATGGGCGACGCCGTGGCCCAGCCGGTGTTTCAGGCAGGCCAGATGCTGATCATCGTCATCTTCCTGTTTGCGCAAAGCGTGTGGTTTGGTCTGGCGGGCATCGCGCTTATCCCGCTGCAGGCGTGGCTTATTCCGTTGCTGCAGCGACAGATCAACCAACTGAACAAAAAGCGCATCGTGCAGGTCCGGCATTTCGCGGCCGAGATTGGGGAGACTGCCGCAGGCATCACCGATCTGCGCACCAACGGCGGCTGGCGGTACCGGCTTGCGGCCTTTTCCGACAGGTTGGGGCACCTGTTCTACATTCGGTTCCAGATTTACCAGAAAAAGTTTTTCATGAAGTTTCTCAATAACTTCATCACGCAGCTTACCCCTTTCTTCTTTTATCTGGTGGGTGGGATACTTGCCATCCGGGGCGACATCACCGTGGGTGCGCTGGTGGCGGCGCTTGCAGCCTACAAAGACCTGTCGAGCCCTTGGAAAGAACTGCTGACCTACTACAATCAGGTACAGGACATGGGGCTGCGCTGGGAGATTGTGGTAGATCGGTTTGCCCCGCGCAACATGATCGACGAGACGTTGTTTGACGGCGAACCCGAAGAAATTCCACGGTTGAACGGTGCGATATCTATCCACAATGTGACGGTGCGCAACGCAGATGGAAACGCGGTTCTTGAAAACATTGACCTTGAAATTCCGGCCGGTGCCCGTGTTGCCATCAAGTCAAAGAACCAGATCGAACGGCGTGCGTTCGGGGAGCTGCTGACCCGTGAGGTTTTGCCGTCTCGGGGTAGCGTGACCATCGCAGGCCGGGAACTGAACCAATTGCACCAGGCAGTGATCGCCGCGCGCGTGGGGTATGCGCACTCGCGGCCCTATCTCTTTGACGGGACGTTGGGGGATAATCTGCTGATGCCCTTGAAATCCAGCCCCAAGACGGTGCTTTGGGATCCGGGCGAGAAAGACAAGAAAGGCATAGAGGCGCGCAAATCTGGTAATAGTCTGGACAGGATTGACGCGGATTGGCTGGACCCGGGGCTTGCCGGTTTGAACACGCCGGACGATGTGCGGGGCTGGTGGTTCCAGCTTGTGGAGGCGATGGGCATAGATGACGTGATGTTCCGGCGCATGCTCAATGCGCGCATCGACGCGGACCTGCACCCCGATATGGCAAAAACGATTGTCGCCGTGCGGGACGAGGTCGCCTCAAGGCTGGAGCAAAGAGGGCTGGCCTCTATCGTCAACCGCTTTGATCCGGACGGGTTCAACCCGTCTATTCCGCTTGGGGGTAATCTGTTGTTCGCTGCCCCAAAGCGTCAGATTTCGCAGGAGGGTCTGGCCTCTGAGACCGGGCTTTTGGCGCTGCTGAGCGAATTGGGCGTGGCCGAACAGGCCATCGCCATTTCCCAGACGCTGATCGAGACACTGCACCAGACCTTTGGCATGGATGGCACAAACCACCCACTTTTTCAGGCGCTAGACATCGAAGACGAGATGTATGAACGCTTGGTCGATATCGCTTTTCGTCGGCAGGAAAAGGGTGACAAAGCGCTCAGCGAGGAAGAGTTTGCCTTGCTGCTGACCGTGCCTTTTGCCTTTACCGCTGAACAGATTGGTCCGGCCTTTCCCGAAACCTTCAAGCAGGAAATTCTGCGCATTCGCAAAACCAAAGGGGAAGAGATGCGCGCCCGCACGCAAGACCTGTTTGTGCCGGTTGCGCCCGAAAATTACCTGCCACGTCTGACCCTGCTGGAGAATGCGCTTTATGGTCGTGTCTCGGCGATTGCGGGCGTTCAGGGTGAATTGGTCGAAGATGTGGTGGCTGAAGTCCTGATTGAACATAATCTGAAAAGGCGGGTCGCCGAAACCATCCTTGATGTGCAGACCGGCCTTGGCGGCGCTAATCTTGCCAGCGTGTTTCAGGAACGGGCAGCCTTCAGTCGCGCAGGCATCAAGAAACCCGATGTTCTGATCCTGGATACCGTGCTCGCCAGCCATGATGCCGAAGCACGCGCCCGCACCCGGCACAAGCTGCAAGAACTACTGCCCCAGACCACGCTCGTTTTTCTGGAAGAGGATTTTCAGAACCCCGATGCCTATGACATTTACGTCGAAATCAAAAATGGCCGCATTGACGGTGTCGAAGTGCAGGAAGACATGCATGAAGGGGACGACGCGGGCTCTGATGACTTGCGGCGCAAGCTGAAGGTGATCGCACGGACAGAGCTTTTTGCCAATCTGGACAGCCGAAATCAGCGGCTTCTTGCGTTTTCGGCGCAGTGGTTCAAAGCTGAGGCGGGACAACGCATCTTTACCATGGGCGAAAAAGCAGATGCCGCCTATCTGTGCATTTCCGGACGCGCCATGATGAGCTATTTCGACGATGATGGCATGGAGCATGACGTGACGGAGGTGAACCCCGGCAGGTTGATCGGTGATCTTGCGATCATTCTTGATGAACCCCGGCAACTGGACCTCAAGGCACTGGATGACACAGTCTTTCTGCGGCTCGGGGCCGAAGAATTCCGGGCAGTCATTGAACACGACAGCACCGTGCTGATGATCCTTTTACAAGCCGTTGCAGGGCATCTGACCGGTGCGGCGGAGCTTTTGCGCGAAGCAAAGGTCAGTGTGCGCGAACAAGCCGAAGCCTCTGGCGGATCAACGCAACCCCGGAAAAATTAAACCATGAAATGGCCCTATCATCCCTATGAGGCGCTGCTGGCACCTGCGCGCCCCAAAGCGCAAGTGTGGCGGCTGGCGATGGGCATTATCCTTGTGGCCGGGGTTGTACTGCTGTGCAATCAGATCGCTTTTGGGTATTTGCGCAGTGCGATGGGCAGCAACGCGCCCGCGTTTTTCGCAGCATTGGACAGCGGATCGACACCGCTGGCGATGATCATCTTGCTGCTGAGTTTTGGCTTTATCATTGTGGGCGTCGGCGTTGCCGTACGGGTGGCCCACCTGCGTGGATTAGGCTCTGTTCTGGGTGATCTGCCCCTGTCGTGGCGGCAGTTCCGCGACGTTCTGGTTTTGCTGGTGCTGCTGAACATGGCCGTTTTTGTGTTGCCGCCCTGGGGTTTTGGGGGCGAGCTTGCGCTGAATATGGCGGTGGGCAAATGGCTGGTCTTTCTGCCGTTTGGCTTGATTGCGATCTTTGTGCAGGTCAGCGCCGAAGAGGTGCTTTTCCGGGGCTATCTGCAACAACAACTCGCCGCCCGCTTTTCGTCGCCTCTGGTGTGGATACTGGTGCCCTCCGCCTTGTTCGGGGTGGGCCACTACATGCCGGTCACCGCCGGGGATAACGCCGTTTTGATCGCGCTCTGGGCCACGGCGTTTGGGATCATGATGGCGGACCTGACCGCGCGGGCAGGGACATTGGGGCCTGCAATTGCCATTCATCTAGTCAACAATGTGACGGCCATTTTGTTTGTGTCCTTGCCGGGGGAGCTTTCGGGCCTCGCCTTGTATCTCGTCCCCTTCGAGATGTCGGACACTGCTGAGGTGCGGGCGTGGCTGCCTGTGGATTTCATGATGATGGTGACCATGTGGCTGACCGCACGGTTGGCGCTCAGGCGCTGATTGCACTTTGACGCGCTCAAGAGTATTCAGGCCACGCAAAGAGATGAGGCTGTCAGATGAACTGGATCTCCAACTATGTCCGCCCAAGGATCAATTCGATCTTTTCGCGCCGCGAGACGCCGGACAATCTTTGGACCAAATGCCCTGAGTGTGGAACGATGCTGTTTCACCGCGAGGTGTCTGACAATCTGGGCGTCTGCACCAACTGCGATCATCACATGCACATCACGGCGCGTGAGCGTGTCACAGCCTTGTTCGATAACGGCATTTTTTCGGAAGTCGCGGTGCCTGCCCCACAGCCGGACCCGCTGCAGTTCCGGGACCAGAAGCGCTATCCTGACCGCCTGAAAGGCGCGCAAAAAGCGACCGAGGAAGCCGAAGCCATGCTGGTGGCCTGTGGTGAGATCGGGCGCACACCCATCGTTGTGGCCGTGCAGGACTTTTCCTTCATGGCGGGCTCCATGGGCATGTATGTGGGCAACGCGATTATTGCGGCCGCAGAGGAAGCGGTCAAACGCAAGCAGCCTTTGGTGTTGTTTTCCGCCGCCGGCGGCGCGCGGATGCAAGAAGGTATCCTGTCCCTGATGCAGATGCCGCGTACGACGGTTGCGGTGCAAATGCTCAAGGAAGCAGGGCTGCCCTACATCGTGGTCCTGACCCATCCGACTACCGGGGGTGTCACCGCCAGCTATGCTATGCTGGGCGATGTGCATATAGCTGAGCCCAACGCGCTGATTTGTTTTGCAGGGCCGCGGGTGATCGAACAGACAATCCGCGAGAAATTGCCCGAAGGGTTCCAGCGTGCGGAATACCTGTTGGATCACGGTATGTTGGACCGCGTAACTCATCGCAAGAACATGCGTGAAGAATTGATCTCGATCACGCGTATGCTGTTGGGCCTGCCGCCAGCGGTGCGCGGTGATCTGCCTGCGCCGCAGCCTGATCCTGCCGATGACGTGGCAGCGGAAGGTGCTGGAACGGCCGAAAAGCCTGCATGAGCGCCCCCACATCCGACGCCATCCTTGCACGGATGATGGCGCTGCATCCAAAGATCATTGACCTCACGCTCGACCGGGTTTGGCGACTGCTGGATGCTTTGGGAAATCCGCAGGATCGTCTGCCGCCCGTTATTCACCTTGCGGGCACTAACGGCAAAGGATCGACGCAGGGGATGATCCGCGCGGGGCTTGAGGCCACGGGTCACCGGGTCCATGCCTACACCAGTCCCCATCTTGTGCGGTTTCACGAACGCGTAAGGCTGGCCGGAACCTTGATTTCCGAGGCTGATCTGACGGCTGTGCTGGATGAATGCTACGCAGCAAACGGCGGCGACGACATTACATATTTCGAGATCACGACCTGTGCGGCGATCCTTGCCTTTTCGCGCACGCCTGCGGATTACGTGCTGCTTGAGGTTGGTCTGGGGGGCCGATTGGACGCTACAAATGTCATCCACACCCCGAAAATCAGCGTCATCACTCCCGTTTCAATGGACCACCAGCAGTTTTTAGGCGACACGCTGGCCGAAATCGCGGGCGAGAAAGCAGGCATCATCAAGCGGGGCGTGCCTTGCGTCGTGTCGCGTCAGCAAGAGGCTGGAATGGACGTGATTGAGGCGCAGGCCAACCGGCTTGGCGCGCCGTTGCTTGCTTACGGTCAGCAATGGCATGTGCAGCCGGATCGCGACCGCATCAGCTATCAAGACGACACCGGCTTGCTTGATCTGCCCCGGCCCAACCTGCCCGGTGCCCACCAGATTATGAACGCAGGGGCGGCGATTACCGTGCTGCGGCACCTCAAGGTGGGCGATGCCGCTTTTGAGGCGTCGGTGACACAGGCGCAGTGGCCCGCGCGGATGCAACGGTTGAAACAGGGTGCTCTTCTTCAGGCGGCCCCGCAGGCAGAGATATGGCTGGACGGCGGGCATAACCCGGCGGCGGGAGAGGCGCTTGCGGCGCATCTTGCCCACCTTCCTGACCGGCCGACCTATATGGTGTGCGGCATGCTCAAAACAAAGGATGTATCGGGGTTTCTGCGTCCGTTTGCACCTCATGTCAGGGGTCTGGTTTCAGTCTCTATTCCGGGCGAAAGCAGTACACTGACCGCCGAAGAAACCGCTACTGCGGCGCAAGGGTGCGGCTTGCAGGCACAAACGGCAAAGACCGTTGAAGATGCTGTCACTCACATCACAGATCACTGTCCGGAGGCGCGCATTCTGATTTGTGGCTCCCTCTACCTTGCGGGTGCGGTGCTGAAACAGAACGGGTAGTGCAGTCTTAACGACCCGGCGCGAAACAGTGCCTAGAGCGTTTCGATTTATACTTGAATCACTTGTTCTCGGCCTCTCCCTTTGGTCGAACGCGAAAAGTGATTAGCGATGTCTCAAGCTGAAATCGAAACGCTTTAAACGGCCCAATCTGCCGCCTGCATCTCCCTGAGCCTGCTGGCGGTGCGTTCAAATTCAAAGGTGCCTTCCCCTTCGAGATAAAGCATTTCAGGACGCGCAGCCGCCGAACACACCAGCCGCACATGCGCCTCGTAAAGGGCGTCGATCAGGGTCACAAACCGCTTTGCCTCGTTGAAGTTGTTGCGCGACAGCGTTGGAATATCGTCGATCATCAGGACTTTTACCGCCTCGGCGAGGGCAAGATAGTCGGCGGGTCCCAGAGGTCTGCCGCACAGATCATGAAAATTCGCCCGTGCAACGCCGTTGCGAAACATCGGCAAGCTGACCTCGCGCCCTTTGACCCGCAGCACAAGGGGCCCGCTGCTGCCGCCTGCAAGGTCGGACCACATGGCATCCATCTGTGCGCGGGCCTCTGCCCCGGTTGGCGTGAAATACACCTGTTCCCCGCCCAGACGGTCCTGCCGGTAATCTGTAGGGCTGGACAGTTCATGCACCACCATCTGCTCCTTGATGGACGCGATAAAAGGTAAAAACAGATCCCGGTTCAATCCGTTCTTGTAAAGGTCATCGGGTATTCGGTTTGAGGTGGTGACGACGACAACCCCATCCGCAAACAAGGCTTGAAACAACCGGCCCACGATCATGGCATCGGTGATGTCGGTAATCTGCATCTCATCAAAGGCAAGCAGTCTGATGCTCTTGGCGACGTCCTTTGCCACCGGCGTGATCGCGTCATCCACCCCTTTTTTGCGAACGAGGTGAATGGCTTCGTGAACTTCCTGCATGAACGCGTGAAAGTGGACACGGCGAGCAGGCACATCGCCCAAGTGTTCGACAAAGAAATCCATCAGCATGGATTTACCCCGCCCGACGCCCCCCCACAGGTATAAGCCCTTGGGTGGTGGCGGCGGCTTGCGAAACAACCCTTTTTTGACCGGCTCCGACAGTGCGTCTCTGATCCGGTCAAATTCGGGAAGGGCGGCCTCTTGTGCTGCGTCGTGACGCAACAGGCCTGCCTCAATGTCCTTGGCGTAGAGATCGCTCAGCCGTTCCATGACTTTCGATAGCGCGCATTCCTGATAAGGAAAAGCCCGCCGTTATACGAATGCATGGTGTATGATAGCGAAATTCCCGACCAGATGCCTTGGCTTCAGCGTTTTATGGTGCCTGAAAGGATCGTCTCACTTCATGCCCGTTCCGGGTGTCGGAGGGAAGGCTCTAACCCAGTCGCGCCAGAATTTGTTTCAGCACGGCCTCCCCGTGAGTGTAGGTGACCTCGTGCCCCGCGCCTTCGATGACCAGATGATCGACCTTTGGGTTCCATGCCGCCAGTTGATCCTTGGCGGTCAAAGGGATCACGTCATCCGTGCTGCCCCAGATCGCTGTAACCGGGAGCGACCCAAGCGCCATGGTTTCGTGGTCGGGTCGGAAGTTGTCGGACAGGATGCCGCGATGGCTGCTCAAGACCGCAGGCACAAACCCGCGCCAGCGCAGTTCCTTGGCTTGCAGGTCAATGATTTCAGGCACTGCATCACTGCGTTTTGCCCCCTCTGCCAGACCGCGCCGCAGCACCGAAGGGTAGAGCGCCAGCATCAGCCATGTCCCTAACATAGGGGTTTTTGTGGCTTTTCGCAGCCATGATCCGCCGACATGGCCCATCCCTGCGGAGGCCAGCAAGATCAGGTGCCGGACCCTCTTGGGCGCGTCTGCTGCAAAGGCGGTGCTGATTGTACCACCCATGGAATATCCGATCAGGATGATTTCATCCTGAACCTCCAGCGCCTCCAGCAGATCATTGAGTTGCCGCAAAAAGAACTTACGGTCTTGCAGGCCCGTAACCCGGTCTGAATATCCACGTCCAAACAGATCGTAGGTCAGCACCCGGTAGCCCCGGGCTGCGAGCCCGCCTGCCAATCTTTCCCAAACAAAACTGGGTGTTGTCAGGCCGTGCACGCATACGATGACCGGCCCATCCTCTGGACCATACCATCTGAAATGCGTGATCCCCTGTGGCAGGGGTGCAAAATGACCCGGTGCGGCTTTGCGTGCGCTGGCATCCATCTTTTGGCGCAGGCCTTCGGCGACCAATGGGGTTGCCACGGCTGCCGCAAGAAACAGCCATACCCAGATCACAGTGCCTGCGCCCTGTCCAAAAGACCCGTCTCAACAAGGCGGTTGGCCCACCCTTGCGGGCCTTCAAACAGGTGGGTCTGCCATCCTCGGGCTTGTGCGGCGTCAATGTTGTCGGTGCGGTCATCGGTAAAGATCAGATCAGCGCCGTTCAGCCCCGATTGTTGTTCAACCACCTCGTAGATACTGGCGCTGGGCTTGGTGATCTTGAGGTGGCCCGAGATAAAATCCCGATCAAACTCCTGCAGGAACGGGTAGTGCGTTGCGGCAAAGTCATAGCTTTCCACCCCAAAATTCGTCAGCGAGAAAACAGGGATATCCTTTGCCTGCAATGCCTTCATCAGCCGGACCGAATGGTCGATCACCGGGCTTGCCATGTCGATCCACCTGTCGTGCCACATGCGGATCTCATCACGCCATGCCGGGTATTCTTCGGCTGTTTCATAGATCGTGCGGGTGAAATGTTCGCCCCGGTCGACGCGTTCGTTCATGAAATGCAGGTCTACCTCTGCGAACATCGCCTGCCTGCGCTCCGGGCCAATTGTTGCGTCGTAAAAGCGTTCGGGCTGCCATTCGATCAGGACGTTCCCAATGTCAAAAATTACGGCTTTTGGTGTCATTGTGGTGTCTCTGCTCCAAGGGTTTCGGGGGGCTATCGCGCGGATTTGGCCGCGCGCAACATGGCTTCCAAACCGTTAAGAAATCGCGACCTGTCCGTTTTGGTGAAGCCCTTGCCGCCGCCTTGGCGAAACGGGTCCGCCGCGCGCAGGTCAGCCATCAGGTCACGGGTGGCCAGCACATTGCCGATATTGGCCTGTGTCAGAGCCTCTCCATTATGTTTGATGACACGCGCACCGGCCTCGATGCAGCGCGCGGCGAGGGGGATATCCCCGGTGACGACAACATCGCCGGGCCCGCAGCGGTCCGCGATCCACATATCCGCAACGTCCGGCCCATCCGGGACTATAACAGTCTCTACATTAGGGTTTTGTGACGGGCGCAACCCACCATTCGAGACGACATACATCTTGATCCCGTGCCGGGTCGCGACGCGCTCTGCCTCCGTTTTGACGGGACAGGCATCCGCATCAATGAACAGCGCTGTCATGCGTAAAGCGCATCCGCATGGAAGGCCACATGTTCCTCCATGAAGGTCGACACGAAGAAATAGCTGTGGTCATAGCCCGGTTGCAGGCGCAGTGTTGCTTGCTGGCGGCGGGCATTTGTGGCTTGCGCGAAGGCCTCGGGCCTTAACAGATCAATGAACTGGTCGTTGGTGCCCGTATCAATCAGCATCGGCCCGTCGAAGCCTTTGTCCTGCATCAGCAGTGTTGCATCATGCGGGGCCCAAAGCGCCTCATCAGAGCCTAAATAGGCGGAAAGCTGTTTGCGGCCCCAGTCACTGGCGGTGGGGTTGGAAATGGGCGCAAAGGCCGAAACAGAGCGGAAACGCCCCGGCAGGCCCATGGCCATCGTCAAAGCACCATGCCCGCCCATCGAATGGCCGGTGATCGCCTGACGTGACATGTCGAGGGCGAAGTTTTCTTCCAGCAACGCGGGCAGTTCTGCGGTGGTATAGTCCCACATGCGGAAATGAGGGGCCCACGGGGCCTCTGTCGCGTTGACATAAAAGCCTGCCCCTTTACCAAGGTCGTAGGCGTCGTCATCCGCCACGTCGTCGCCACGGGGGCTGGTGTCGGGAAAGCACAGTGCGATGCCCTGTTCTGCCGCCCAGCCTTGTGCACCGGCTTTGACCATTGCGTTCTCATGGGTGCAGGTCAGGCCCGAGAGGTACCACAAAAGCGGCACGGGGCCGTCTTGCGCGACTTCTGGCAAAAACAATCCAAATGTCATGTCACAGGCGCAGGCGTCTGAGTGATGGCTGTATACGCCCTGCGTGCCGCCGAAACAGGCGTTTTCGGAAATGGTTTGCATGGCGTCTCTCCTGTTTCTGTGTGTGTCTTGGCTAGCGTGCCGGGCGCATTCTAACAAGCGTTATCCGCAGGCCTCTCAGGGGCTGACCGTGGCCAGAATGGCGCTCAGTGTCATAATGCTGAGGATGGTAGACACCAAAATCGCGGCAGAGGCGCGTTGCGGGGCGGCGTCATAGTGCTGGGCCAGAATATAGACGTTCCCCGCGACGGGCAACGCCGCTGCGGAAATGACAACGGCGGCGGTAAAGGCATCCACGGGAAAGACATAGATCAGCGCAACGGCCACAAGGGCGGGGTGCAACACCAGTTTGCAAAAGCTTAGCCAGCCCGCCACGGCAAGACGTTCTGCTGATTTGCTGGCCAGTGAGGCGCCGATGGCAAAGAGCGCGCCCGGCGTGGCGGCAGGGGCGAGGATATCCAGAAAAGCATCCAAAGGGCCGGGCACGGGCAGGGCCATGCCGGACCAAAACAGCCCCAGCACGATGGCGACAACCATGGGATTTTTCAGCAACCCGATGCCAACGACGCGCAGCGTTGCAAGGTTGATGGCCCCTTCGCGCGAGGCGGTGATCAGAATAACAATCAGGCTTGAAAAGATGGCCAGATCAATGCTGACCGCCATGACAATCGGCCCGATGGCGGCAGGCCCCAGAAGCAGCGTCAACATCGGAATGCCCAGAAAGCCCACGTTCCCCATTGTGGCGCATTGCGCCTCTACGGCGGCTGTTGCGGTGTCCTGCCCGCGAAAGCGCGCAACGGCGATGGCCAGTCCGTAGATCGCGAGCGTGGCAAGAAAGTAGCCAACAACCAGATTGGCGTTCCAGATTTCCGCGAGGCTGAGGTTCGATGAGAACTGAAAGATCAGCGCAGACAGTGGAAAGTAGAACACAAATTTCGTGAGGTAGGCTGTCGCCTGTTCGTTGAAAAAGCGGGTCCGCCCCGCCCAGTAGCCCAAGGCCACAAGCGCAAAGAAGGGCAGGATGCGGATGAAAATCTCAATCATGGGGCGACGTTAGACGCCGGTTGCCCGCAAGTCACCCCGAGCCGATCAAGGCACCTGCGGCAAAAACGAGCGCGCCGCCAACCACCACCTGTAACGTTGCGCGCCAAAAAGGTGTCTCCATGTATTTGTTCTGAATCCACGCGATGGCCCAAAGCTCTATGAAAACCACGGTGATCGCAATGATGGTCGCAGTCCAGAAATCTGCAATAAGGTAGGGCAGGGCATGCCCAAGGCCGCCCACGGTGGTCATGATGCCCGAGGCGAAGCCGCGTTTGACCGGTGAGCCACGGCCTGAAAGCTGCCCGTCATCGGACGCGGCCTCGGTGAACCCCATGGAAATTCCGGCGCCAACCGAGGCGGCAAGCCCGACAAGGAACGTCGTCCATGTGTCTTGCGTTGCAAACGCCACGGCGAAGATCGGTGCCAGCGTGGATACAGAACCGTCCATCAGACCAGCCAGACCAGGTTGAACCCACGTCAGAATGAACTGACGGTGCGCGGTCTCGTCCTCGGTCGCTTTTGACGCATCATCAAGGTAGTGGGCCTCCAGCGTCCCGGCCTTTTGCTGGTGCCCGGCTTCTGCGGCGGCCAGATCGCCCAGCAGGTGGCGGGTTGCGGCGTCGCTGGTGCGCTGTGCGGCAGCAAGGTAGAAGCGTTCTGCGTCTCGCTCCATGGCTTCTGCTTCTGCACGAATGCGGTCCAGCCCGAGGTTTTCGATCAACCAAACAGGGCGGCGGCTGTAATAGCCCGCCACATGTTCGCGTCTGATCAAGGGGATCACGTCCCCAAACCGGGTACGATGCATGGCGATCAGACGTTGGCGGTGGGTGTCTTCTTCTTCCGCCATACCGTCAAAAACCTTGGCGCTTTCGGGAAAGCTGATGCGCAAATGTTCTGCGTAGCCACGGTAGATGCGCGCATCATCCTCTTCTGAGGAGATGGCGAGCGCCAGTATTTCCTGCTCGCTCAGGTCTTTGAAGTGCTTTCTATGAAGAGAAAATCGCATTTTTCCATCCAAAGTTTAGAATGATTCTAATCTACCTTTCTCACCCGCAGATGCAAGCTTGCATTAGCCATCGTCTCTTTTCGCTTGGAACTGAACGGTTCGGTTTATATCGTGGCCCGGTCAGTCAGGAGCTTGAATGACCGAAACGGCAGACATTATCCGCACAGGGCGCAAGTTTGATCAGGTATTGAATGGCGCGCGCCGTGTCTTCATGGCCGATGGATTTGAGGGCGCAAGCGTCGATGAAATCGCGCGGGTGGCGAATGTCTCCAAGGCGACGCTTTACAATTATTTCCCCGACAAACGGCTGTTGTTCATGGAGGTCGCAACGACAGAATGTCAGCGGCAGGCGCGCGACGCTTTGGACAATATCGATATGAGCGGTCACCCCAAAGACGTGCTGAAGGCGACGGGTCTGCACTTTGTCCGATTCATCACATCGAAGTTCGGCCAGCAGATTTTCAGGATATGCGTAGCGGAATCCGATCGTTTCCCTGAGTTGGGCCGGCAGTTTTACAACTCTGGCCCTGCGGTCATGCGCGCCGAGATGGCAGCCTATTTTGAACAGGCAGAGGCCCGTGGTGAGTTGCAGATCGAGGACCGTATCCTCGCCGTCGATCAGTTTGCGGAGATGTGCAAGGCCGATATCTGGCCGCGTCTCATCTTTGGGGTCACCAAATCGGTATCTGAGGCAGAGATCGAGCGGGTGGTCGATGGCGCGGTCGAGACCTTTATGGCGCGCTACGGCGCATGAGGGGCCTCGACTCAATGCGCGTCAAACGCTAAATCGAATAAGAACAAAATAAGAACATTCGAATCGTTTTGCGTGGTGGTGCTTTCTATGTCTGCTCGACGCATTCTTTCTCTTTGGTTTCCGCAGATGGGGGCTGATCGGCTGATCCGGCAAGCGCCGGTGCTGAGTGATACGCCTTTGGCCGTGGTGGAGGAACAGCAGAACGCGCAAGTGCTGACGTCCTTGAATATGGTTGCGCGCCAACACGGGTTGCGGGTCGGCCAACCGGTGCGCGACGCCCATGCGATGTGCGAAAAGCTGATCACCAAGACGCGCAACCTGCCCGCAGAGCGTGCTTTTCTGGCGGCACTTCAGCGCTGGGCAGGTAAATTCAGCCCGTGGGTGGCGCAAGAGGCAGACGACGGTTTGGTTGTGGATCTGACAGGCTGCGCGCATCTGTTTGGGGGTGAGGATGCCTTGCTGGCCGTTGTGGATCAGGATTGTGCTGATCTGGGGCTTTGCGTGCGGATGGGGCTTGCGGATACGCGGGGGGCGGCCTGGGCGCTGGCGCGTTTTGCTGGGCAGGTGGCGACCCCGCACCGAAGCGGGGATGCCATTGACCAAGAGGCGCGCGCCACCCGGTCCCGGTCGGGCAAGCGGCACTGGACCAAAGGCGGGACGGCCCCTGCATTGCGCGTGGGGGCGGTTGCACAGGCGCATCATATTGCGGCCCCGGGGCAGAACTATTCCGCCCTGAGCGCCTTGCCGGTTGCGGCTTTGCGGCTTGATCCTGAGACGGTTGCGCAACTTGCCCGGCTGGGATTGCGGCGGATCGGGGATCTGCTGGGGCAACCCCGCGCCAGCCTCGCGCGGCGGTTCGGCCGCGGGCTTGTGGCGCGCATGGATCAGGCCATGGGGTCGGCCCCGGAGCCTGTTTCCCCTGCAAAACCCCCTGAACATTTCACCGTCCGGCTCAGCCTTCCTGATCCCATTGGCCTCAAAGACGACATGATGGCGGGCATTGACCGGCTGATCGCGCGCCTTTGCGACAGTCTGAAGGCCAAGGGACGGGGCGCGCGGCGTATCCGGTTTGAGGCCTTTCGCAGCGATGGTGATATTCAATACGTCGAAGTTGGCCTTGCGCGCGCATCCTGTGATCCGGACCGCCTGCGCCCTTTGCTGGAGTTGAAACTGGACGAGATCGACGCAGGCTTTGGCATTGACGTGTTGCGGCTGGAAGCCGTGCAGACAGAGCCTGTGCACGCCCGTCGCGTCGTCGGACATCTGGAGGCGGGGTCTGTGGTCAACAAAAGGCTTGCCGCCAACACCTCTTTCGATGATCTGCTGGGACGTATCGGTGCGCGTGTCGGGTTGGAGGTGATCACACGCCAGCACCCCGCAGACAGTCATATCCCGGAAAAGACCGCCAAGACGCTCGCGGCAACATGGTCAGAACCATACGGTGGTGAGTGGCCCGCACCGTCTCATCCGCGCCCGCTTTTGATGTGGCAGCCAGAGCCTGTTGATGCCCCTGACGTACCAAGACTGGCGCAGACATTTCGGTGGCGCGGCATGACACTGACCCGCTCCCGTGCCCTTGGTCCTGAGCGGCTGGCCCCTGAATGGTGGCTGGAGGACCCAAACTGGCGGTCCGGTGTGCGCGATTACTGGGTTACGGAAACAACGGATGGTCAGCGCTTATGGCTGTTTTATGCACATGGCGGGACGATGTCGTCGGGATGGTTCTGCCATGGGTCTTTTGCATGAGCGCAGAACGGGCTAGCGAAGGGTTCGTGTCGGTCAAGACGACACTGGCTCTGCCCGTCAGTCGCCCGGACGGTTGTCGATGATCCGTACCGCTTTTCCCTGTGAGCGCACGACAGATCCGGGCAGGCCGGTCTCGACTTTCACGGACAGACCGATCGTCTGCTTGATCAGCGTTTGCAGGGCGTTTGCCGCCGCAAGGCGTTCTGCGTCATGGGCAGTATGCGGCAAGGCTTCGGTCAAAACCCGCATTTCATCCAGCCGGTCTGGGCGCGACAGTTCAATCTGGAAATGCGGTGCAAGGCCAGCGGTCGCCATCAAGGCCTCTTCGATCTGGGTGGGAAAGACGTTGACGCCGCGCAGGATCATCATGTCATCGGCCCGCCCGGTAACCTTTTCCATGCGCCGCATGGACCGCGCCGTCCCAGCCAAAAGCCGCGTCAGATCACGGGTACGGTAGCGGATAATCGGAAAGGCCTCTTTGGTGAGAGAGGTAAAAACAAGCTCTCCGCGTTCGCCCATGGCCACGGGTTTGCCGCTCACCGGGTCAATTACTTCGGGAAAGAAATGATCCTCCCAGATGTGCAGACCGTCCTTGGTCTCCACACATTCATTGGCAACGCCAGGGCCCATGACTTCGGATAGACCATAGATATCAACCGCATGCATGTCGAAAGCCTGTTCGATCTCTGCGCGCATGGCATTTGTCCAGGGTTCCGCACCAAAGATGCCGACCTGCAAAGAAGAGGCGCGCGGATCAAGCCCCATCTGCGCGTATTCATCCAGAATAGACAGCGCGTAAGAAGGCGTGACGGTAATACCCTTGGGTTGGAAATCCTCAATCAGCCGGACTTGCCGCGCGGTCATGCCGCCTGAAATCGGTACGGTTGTCAGGCCAAGGGCGTCCGCACCAAGGTGAATGCCCAGCCCGCCGGTAAACAATCCGTAGCCATAGGCGTTGTGCAAAAGATCGCCGGGTTTCAGCCCAGAGGCGCGCAGGGATCGCGCCACAACAGCGCCCCAGTGTTGCAGATCACCTGCCGTGTAGCCCACCACGGTTGGTTGCCCGGTTGTGCCGGACGATGCGTGAATGCGGGCCACTTGTGCGCGCGGCACGGCAAACATGCCAAAAGGGTAGTTTGCGCGCAGGTCTGCCTTGGTTGTGAAGGGAAACCGCGACAGGTCGTCCAACGTGCCCAGATCATCGGGGTGGACGCCTGCGGCATCAAACGCCTGTTTGTAAAAGGCCACGTTGTCATAGGCGTGATGCAGTGTCTGTTTCATCCGCTGGGTTTGCAGCGCGGTGATCTCATCGCGGCTGGCAATCTCAATCGGGTCGAGCGACGCCCGGGGCGGGGTAAGGTCTTGCATCAGGTTTCTCCGTCACGCTCGGTAAAGTGCTGTCCTTTGATGTCACGACACAACCCGCGCATCAGCGCAATGATCGCGCCGGCCTCGTTTGTGACGGTCACATCATAGGTGCCGGACCGCCCGCTGCGGGCTGTCTCAACCGCATGTGCGGTCAGGACCGTCTGAGAGGGGCAGGGGGCGATAAAGGTGATCTGGTTTTGCTGCGCAACCGACCGGGTATTGTAGCTGTTGCAGGCAACGGCAAAGGCGCTGTCGGCAAAGGTAAAGAGAAAGCCGCCGTGGCATGTGCCATGCCCGTTCAGCATGAAATCCTGAACCTGCATTCTCAAGACCGCCTCACCCGGTGCGACACTGATCAGCGACATGCCCAGATGTTGACTGGCGGTATCATTCTCCAGCAAAGCAGACGCGCTTTGCGCCGCTCGTTGCTGCGGTGTGACAGCCGTCATATTTGTGTTTCCGATTTCCTCTCCCTGCCGTCAGTCGGTAACATGAAAAGCCGGGTTCTGTACATGCTCTTAGAGGGGTCTTGATTTGCGCGCAGAAGCACGCGAGTGTCTTGGAATGAATGCACAAACGCCTCCCCCCGGTAACCTTCACCCAATGCCCCCTGCCCAAGTTGCGTTCCACCGCACGGAGCTGTCTGTGATCCTGTCGCTTTATGGCCGCTTTGTGGCTGCTGGTGAATGGCGGGACTATGGCATTTCCTGCCTGCGCGACGTTGCCGTCTTTTCGGTTTTTCGCCGGACCGCAGAGACGCCGCTATATCGCATCGAGAAACGGCCAAAGCTGCGGGACAAGCAAGGTATGTATGCGGTTGTGGGGATGGACGGGCAGATTCTGCGGCGGGGGCATGATCTGAAGACCGTGCTGCGCATTCTTGAGCGAAAGCTCATTCGGGCCGTGGAATAGCCTGTCCCAAACGCCCTTATGGTTGCGGCAGCACGGGCCTTTTGTGGGATGTCGGTGAGCTGCCATTATATTGTTGAATGCGCGCGATCGCGTCTGCGATTGGTTCAAGGCTTACGGTCATGTGCCCTGCGTTTGCATGGATCAGCGTTTCGGGATCGGTCACCAAAGCCACATGTCCGGGCCAGAACAAAAGGTCGTTGCGCTGGAAGGGGGTGCGGGGTGAAAGCTGCGTGCCAAGGGATTGTTCCTGCTGATCACTGTCGCCGGGGCAGGCCACAAAACACGCATGAAAAGCCGCCTGAACCAGACCGGAGCAGTCGATGCCAAACCCCGAATTGCCGCCCCAAAGATAGGGCGTGCCCAAAAATACTTTGGCCACGGCTGCGGGGTCCGTCGCATGCGCATCCATCGGATGCAGATGTTGTCGTGGGATAAAGCCGTATTCGGTTTCGATAAAGCTCGCGTGCTCTCCTTTTGCGGCCATGCGGCTGCCAAAACTCAGCACCATCTGCTCTGCCGATTTGATGTCTGGCGCGCTGTAGGCGTGGGTGCTGCGGGCGGTTACATGGTATGTCGGTGTCTGAGGGGGGCCAAGATGCGCTGCCTCAACATAGCCATGGTAATTGTCTTTGTCGGCGCGGATCAGGCGATGCTGTCCGACCTCGTGCAGGATCGTCACAGGATCGCCCATCAACAACTGCCGGTCTCGCGGACCATCAGGCGTGCGCACAAGGTCCGTCACCGGGACGATAATGCGCGCAGGCGTTTCCTGCGTTTGGGCTGCCGGTGTGGTTCTGGGATCGCTCATTCGTGACTTAACTCGCTCAGATACGCCAGCAGGGCGCGCGTACCTTGCCCCACGCCCCCTTTGGGCCGTGCCGGTGCATCGCTGGGCTGCCAGCCGTAAATGTCAAAATGCGTGTAGGGGCTGGTACTGACAAACCGGCGCAGGAACAAAGCGGCTGTAATTGAGCCTGCAAAGCCCCCTTTGGGCGCATTGTCCAGATCAGCGATGCCGGGTTCGATCATCGCCTCGTAAGGCGTGTGAAACGGCATCCGCCAAACCGGATCGGCGACAGTGCCTGCCGCATCGGCCAGCACTCGGGCAAAGGCGTCGTCATCTGTGTAGAACGGCGCCAGATCGGGCCCGACGGCCACACGGGCCGCCCCCGTTAACGTCGCCATTGAGATGATGTGATCGGGGTTTTCTTCTTGTGCCAGCGTCAGCGCATCCGCGAGGACCAACCGGCCTTCGGCGTCGGTGTTATTGATCTCGACCGTCAGCCCTTTGCGTGACGTCAGGATATCGCCGGGGCGGAAAGCGTTGCCCGCAACCGCGTTTTCAACGGCTGGGATCAGCACCCGCAGGCGCAAGGGCAGGGCCAGCGCCATGATCATATGTGCAAGGCCCAGCACATTTGCTGCCCCGCCCATATCCTTTTTCATCAAACCCATGGACGCGCCGGGCTTGAGGTTCAGCCCGCCGGTATCGAAACAGACGCCTTTTCCAACGAGGGTGATGGCGGGACCCGCGTCGCCCCATGCCATGTCGATCAGGCGTGGGGCTTTGGCCGCCGCGCGGCCCACGGTGTGGATCAGTGGATAGTTCTGCGCCAGCAGGTCTTCGCCTGAGATAACGCAGATGCGTGCGCCGTGGCGTGCGGCCAGACTGCGCGCGGCGTCTTCAAGCTCTGGCGGGCCCATGTCGGCGGCGGGTGTGTTGATCAGATCACGCGTGAGCGCTTCGCCCTCCGCAATCGCTGCCGTGCGGGCGGCATCCACCCCGTCAGGCGCTATAAGCTGTGCGAAGTCCCCCGACCGGCTTGCATAGCGATCAAACCTGTAGCTTGCCAGAAGCCACCCAAGCGCTTCGGTATCGAGGCTATCGCAAGCTTCTGGATTTGCCAGTTTGTAGGTCTGTGCAGGCAGTTTCGCGGCCACCGCTGCCAGATGGAATCGTCCCCGCGCCCTTGCTGCACCTGTGCCATATCCGGCCAGTGCCATATCGATGGCACCGTCCGCCCCGCTGACTGTCAGAACCTGACCAAGTTTTCCGGCAAACCCATGGCTGCGCGCCCAGACCTGAACGTTTTCCGATTGCGACGCGAGCCAGCTTTCCGCGTGGTCTTCGTCGATCAGGTGCAAGGGAATCGCGGGGGTGTCCGGTGATGCAAACGGAATGGTCATGAGCAGACGCCTTTCTGGCTGTTCGCTCACGACCCTAGCGCGCTTTACCGGGGGCGCAAGCAATCTGCATCGGTGTCAGATGGTCAGGTCTTGCAAATCCCAGATTGCGGTCAGGGACTGTTCACCAATCCGCAGCAGCCTTGCAAGCGTTGCCGCAATCGCGACGCCGTCTTGAGTATCGACAGCCGATATTACGTCTTTCGCCACGCGCGCCAAAACATGCATGCCAATCTGCTCCGCAATCGCGATCAATGACCGGGCGCATTTGCGCAGATCTGGCAAATTGTCGGCGGAATGCAGCCGGCTGCAATGGGATAGCCGCAAGGCCAATTCCTCCATCGCGCGACACACGACATCTTCGGCACCTGCCTCGCCGAGTTCTGCATACAGGGCGCCAAGCCGATCCTGGTCGACCTGCACAGTTTCTTTAAGCCCAATCCTCAGGACATGATTCATTTCACTCACCTCACACGCCCCCACGACGCTGGGAATGTGTTTAGGCCCAATTTCTATCCAAAGGGTTGAAGCGGTGACCTATTTTCTCTCGAATTCGTCTTCAATTCGCGTTAACTGCTGTGCAAACTGAAGGAAGTTGACCGCCCATGGATCACGCAAAGCCGCTGCCGCACTATTTGGTACAGCGTTACCACGGGTGGCGTGCCACCGGATACGCAGAAAACAAAGCATGGTATCGACGTCTTGTGACGGATGGGCAACACCCTCGGGCAATGGTCATTTCCTGCTGCGACAGCCGAGTGCATGTGACGTCCATATTCGGGGCCGATCAGGGTGAATTCTTTATCCATCGCAATATTGCGAATCTGGTGCCGCCATATGCGCCGGACGGCGACTATCACGGCACCTCTGCCGCCGTTGAATATGCCGTGACAGCGCTGCAGGTCGCGCATTTGATTGTCCTTGGGCATTCGAATTGCGGCGGCGTGAAAGGATGCCGCGACATGTGTCTTGGCCATGCGCCAGAGCTGGAGGAGAAAAGCAGCTTCATCGGGCGCTGGATGGAGATTTTACGTCCCAAATTCGCGTTGGTGGAAGATGAACCTGATTCTGACCGTCAACTGATGCTGCTTGAAAAGCAGGGCGTCGTGACCAGCCTTGAAAACCTGATGACGTTTCCGTTTGTAAAGCAGCGCGTTGACGATGGCCTGTTGACGGTACACGGGCTTTGGACGGACATCGGTGAAGGCGGCCTCGAGGTCTACGCACCACAGAGCGGTGAATTTCAGTCGGTCTAAGGGCGCAGTCTGGCCTGTGATCCTCGAAAATATTCAAGGGGTACTGCCTGTTGCCTCGTGCGATGGGAGCCCTTGCTGATGCAGCTGGATGGAATGATCAAACCCATCCATATTTTTCAATCCAATCAAACGGTAAGGCGAAAAATTTTAACAATTTTTAAACCAAGTCGACGCATATCATCGCAACATGAATAAGCGCGCTGTTACGGTCCAGTTACCACCCGATCTTCTGCTTGCAGTCCATGACCTTGCCACGGAACGTGAAGGCACTGTTGCAACCGTCGTTGAAGGTGCTTTGCATGAGTTGCTGAAAACTCGCAACGGTCAGGCCAAACCCAAAAAAGGCACTAATGACCGATTGGTTTTTGCCCTGCAAAAACTTTTGTTTCGGGACATGGCCGAAGCTGAAAGCTGGACGGACCTCGACAATCGCCTCCGAGAACATGGCTATTTCATAAAGCTCGCGCTGGGTGGCATGTCCTTGCACACGGAAACAAGCGGTCAGAAACTCTGTTCGGTTTCTGATCTTGGGTTTTCCTATGCAACCTTCTTGCGGCGCTTCGGGCCGGGAAAGCCCAGAGACCCGCGCGAAATCTAGCCGGTTCGCGACAGACCTAATTGCACCTTGCCAAAAGAGTTCAAATCCAACGGTCACGCGGACCGCGACCAAAAAGCACGTGGTGTCTGCGAAACGAAAGAGCACCGGGTTTCCCCGAACACGCCTGCGTTCTGCTGATTTCAGGCCTTGGACTGCCTGCTAGCCCTTTTTAAGGACTTCGCGGCCCAGCAGTTCTGCGATCTGAACCGCATTCAATGCGGCCCCTTTGCGCAGGTTGTCCGAAACACACCACAGGTTCAGCCCGTTCTCGATCGTGCCGTCTTGACGGATACGGCTGATGAAGGTCGCGAAATCGCCCACGCACTCAATCGGCGTGACGTAGCCACCGGCCTCGCGCTTGTCGATCACCATGATCCCGGGTGCTTCGCGCAGAATGTCCCGCGCCTCGTCTTCATCGAGGAAGTCTTCGAACTCGATGTTGATCGATTCTGCGTGACCCACAAAGACCGGCACACGGACGCAGGTCGCGGTGACCTTGATGGCTTTGTCGACAATCTTTTTGGTTTCCGCCACCATCTTCCACTCTTCTTTGGTGGAGCCATCCTCCATGAATACGTCAATGTGCGGAATCACATTAAACGCAATTTGCTTCTGGAATACTTTTGGCGGTGCGTCGGACGTCGGGTTGTAGACCGCCTTGGTCTGATCCCAAAGCTCGTCCATGCCGTCTTTGCCCGCGCCCGACACAGATTGATAGGTCGACACCACCACACGCTTGATCGTTGCGCGGTCATGCAAGGGCTTTAGGGCCACTACCATCTGTGCGGTGGAGCAGTTCGGATTGGCGATGATGTTTTTCTTGGCGTAGCCGTGGATCGCCTGCGGGTTCACCTCTGGTACGATCAGCGGAATGTCCGGATCATAGCGGTAGAGCGATGAGTTATCGATGACGGTGCACCCTGCCTTGGCCGCTTTGGGCCCGTAGGTCTTGGTGGCGTCAGAGCCGATGGCAAACAGCGCCATGTCGACGCCTGTGAAGTCGAACTGCTCAATGTCCAGACATTTGAGTGTCGTGTCACCATAGCCGCATTCCGTGCCCTTCGACCGGCGCGAGCCCAGTGCGATGACTTCGTCGGCGGGGAACTCCCGCTCGTGCAGAATGTTCAGCATCTCGCGGCCCACGTTCCCGGTGGCGCCTGCGACGGCGATCCGATCACCCATATCTCCATTCCTTGTGTGTCAGACAGTCCCCCATCGGGACGGCGTGCAGTTATCCTACCTTGGCTTGGATGTG
>JBGCEG010000007.1:0-126861 GCA_045106135.1 Roseobacter sp.
TCGTCGAGCGTTCCTCTAACCCGCTCAATTCCTTTGCTGAGACCTCGCAGGCCGTCACCAACCGCTCGACGCAGGCGAGCAAGTCGCGTTCCAAGGCTGTCAGGGGTGTCGTCATCTAATCCTCCTCGATCTTGATGCATGTCACTGATCTGCCGCCCAGCGTGCAGGTCCTCAGGCGTGTCTTGGTCGGGTCCAGCACCAGCCATGTCGCGTCCTCCCTGTCGATCCGCGTCAAGCCCAGTTCCGTCATTTCCGAGCGCGTCAGTTGGACTGTCCAAAGCCAGCTCGCGGCCATCATCAAGGCGATCCCCACCAAGAACGTCCCCGTGATCAGCCAGGGCGAGATCGTCAGCCAGCTCTTGTTCTGTCGCAGAAAGGTGCGGGTATCGCTCTCGATTGTACGATGCGCGATGGTCGCAACTTTGCTCAAATCGGTCCTGAAGCTCTCCAGCTGGGATGCCATCGAGGCGGCGTAGTCTTGCCGGATCGTTTCCAGTTCCGCGTTCAGCTTCTCGCTCAGCCGCGTCGGCTTGCCAGTCTTCATGGAAAATCTCTCCTTTCAAACGCCAGCGCTCGCCGGTGTCAGGGTCTTGGGCGGTGAGGTAGGCTTTTCCGACGCGCGGGAAGTCGAAGCCCAGCGACGCCTGAAGTTCCTGAGTACCTGAGCTGGTTGCGTGCGCGTCTGACATCTGGGTTTTCCGATGAAAGTAAATGGCTTGAAGGCCAATCACTGGAGCAGGTTCTCGGCGCATCAGAGATGCTCGGCGCAGTTCTGCAGCATGGACATAAGGTTGCGTTGAAGAAGCTCTCTTCGGCGCAGATGGAAGAGGCGACAGATATCGGTTTTTCCATCTATGTCGACGGCCGCGGCGCTGTAGAAGAAGCACTCGACACAATTCGTAAGCAGTCACCAGCTACGGCGGTGCAGGCAGGTCCACTGGCCCACTATGGCAAGCTTTTCGATTGGCTCGACCGGCGGAGCAACTCAATTGACCCCGGTCCAATCCGTGACATCCTTCGGGACCATATCGTCAAAAACACCGCCGTTGAGCCAGGTACAATGTTGCTTGGTTCGGAAATCTCTGAACGGAATTTTCATACGCTGTATAGCCTGTCATACGCAGTCGGTATCCGGCGCCCTCGTCTTGCCCGCCTCTTGAAAAAACTGGACCAGATTCCCGAGGGCGCGACCGAAACAGAAGCTGGAAACATGATTTTCGAAGCGGAGAAAACCGTTCCCCTGATCGACGCGTTCAAGACCGCGATTCCACTTCACGATGTGCCCACATATCTAGGGGCGTCGAAGGGGCAGATCGAAACGCTCTATCGGATCGGTGCAATCCTTCCCTTGGTGCCGAGGACCAAGCGGGGTGCCGTGCGCAATGTAGTTTTTGGCAAAAAATACCTTAATGAAATCTTGTCGCGCATCAGTGATTTACCTGTCCTTGAAGATTTATCCTCAGACCGGTTTCACCAGTTATCTTATGCAAGTCAGCGAGGGACAGGGCGATTCGAGCTGCTTTTTCAGAACATTATGGATCGAAAAATCGCAGGGTTTCGACATCCGGAAAGGACAGGAATTTCGTCCATCTATGTCGATGTCAGCGCTTTGGTCGCCAGCACCAAAGCCGCCTAATTTTCCTCAAAACCTCGTTGTTCCAAGCCCGCTTCGGCGGGCTTTTTTGTTGGAATTTTCTCCTTTATCGCGAAATCTTTGGCCAATTTTCGCGAGATCTTTGCTCCCATTCAAAATTTGGTAAAAATAAGGTATTGAAAAGTAATCAAAAATTTTGCAATGTCGAAACAACTTTGGTCCGATTTTCAAGTGCGTCCTGTCGAACGTGTTCAGGCAGATGAGCCGGATGTCGCACGCGCGATCCAAAGACATTTTGAACTGATGCGGTCGCTGTCTCCGCCGGAAAGCTGCCATGTGCTGCCCGCCGACGCCTTGGCCGCGGCTGATATTCAGCTTTTCGCGCTACGCCAGAAAGGGCAGGCCGTTGCCATTGGAGCAATCAAACTGACGGGTCGGTCGGCTGAGTTGAAGTCGATGCATACGCTTGAGGAGTCGCGCGGACAGGGGCTTGGGCGCGATATGCTGTGCGGTTTGATGCAAGAGGCTAGTCGCTTGGGGGTAAAACGCCTTGAGTTGGAGACAGGCTCCGGCCCGGAACATGCAGCGGCGCGCGGGCTCTACCGGTCTGAAGGGTTCTCGGAATGTCCGCCATTCGGGTCCTACACGAACGACCCGCTAAGCTTGTTTCTGGCGCGCGATCTCTAATCATTGTCTGACGTGCCTGCGCCCGCGCCACGCAGACGCGAGGCTTCTGTCGCAGGGGCATAGGTGCGGTGGGCAAAGCGGTGCAGGCTGTCCCATGCGGGCGGCGTGACCACGCCCCGCAGTGCAGGTGCTTTCAGGAAGTGTTTTTCTGAGGAAGAAACAGCGCATGTCAAAGCGTCTGCCTGTGCGTCACTGGCCTGATCTGCAGGATCATTGATCCAAAGACCATACCCATCGGTGGCCATCTGCACGTCCTGCCATGACACCACAACATAGCGTCCAATATGCAGCGCGGCCCAAGCGGCAAAGGGCACGACCAACACGGGATAGGCCACGTTTGTCATCCGGACAGGGTGGTCTTGCGTCATCTGGTCCGCAAAGTCATTCAGCGCGGCCCCGCTGATCAGCGGGCACAACACACCGTCACAAGCGGCCCGCCAGGTCCCGTCCAGCTGGGCCGGAGCGTTCAGGCTGTTCGGGGCGTCGTCTTTCATCGTCAGCAGCGCAACAAGCGCTTCGGCCCCTGCCACGCCGTGCGCGTTGAGCCACCGCACCGCTTTGCCTGCTTCCTCGGACAGGCCCCAAGAATACCCGGCACCCCGCGCCGCCCTTTTTGACAGGCCTTCAATTTCGTTGAGCGAGAACGTCACACGTGCTGCATCACGCGCATCTTCATGCACTGGGGTAGGGCCAGTGATCGGCGCAGCTCTGGCCGAGCTCTTCGGGGTAAGGGGCGTTGCCAAACATGCAGATGCGCACCCAGCGATCCGAGCGGGGATCAAAGTGGTTCGCCCCAAAGAACGACAGTTTGCAGCGCAGCATGTCGATGGGCATCACGTCGGACCCGATTGTGTTGTCGCGGATCTCTGCGTAGGGGGCGGATTGCACGATCTGCGCCCGGCGCACCGTGTGGCGATGCTGCGGATGCGTCAAAAGGAACTGCGCGATCACCGTATCGCCGTCCCAGTCGGCCAGTGCGTCATAGAGGCGGGCTGCGTCGCGACCGGGGGCCAAGGGTTGTTCATAGGCTGCAATCGGCTCTTCAAACCGCTCGCCCAGTCGTGGCTCCAGCTTTTCTTCGGAGACATACCACACGCGCGCGCAATTTGCTTTGTCGTCCCAAGCCATATCCAGCGCCCAGCCGTAGTTGGTTTCCAGGATCGACTTGAGGGTGGCGATGGTCATCGACCCGTTGATCCGAAACGCGGCTGGGTTGGTGTCGGCCATTGTCGCGCTCAGATCGTCTACCAGCGCGCCGTAGGGTTCAAGCATCACAGAGGCCAGACATTCCTGCGCGTCCTCACCGAGGTTGTCCAGCGCCCAATTGAACAGTCGGTTCCAAGGCGCATCGCCCCTCAAATCGGCTGTGGCAACGTGAGCTACAAGGCGCGCAAGGTCGCGGCGCAGCACGGCTAGTTTTGCAATCTGAATATCATGTGACGAGTGCCACAGATCGGCGGAAAAGACCGCCCGGTCCAACAGGTCGCGAAATAGCGCCACCTCTTGTGCTGATGCCTGAGGGAGGTCGCGCACCCGCGCGATGGCTTCCTCTCGTGCTGCGATCCAGTTGTGGAAAAGGACAGGGTGATTAAGCAGGAAAGGCGCCATGCCAAGCCCGGTTGAATTGCCGATGCCCATGCTGCGCGCAATCGCGGGGTCCAGACAGGTGGCTTTGTCGCCCCCGCGCGTGTTGGCCATATGCTGCATCAAATCGCGCACGTAGGTGCGGATCAAAAAGACCGACAGCATCTCGACCTGAAACGGGGCTTTGCATTCTGGGCGCGTGGCGATGGCCTCGTGGTCTGCGGCCCCCAGTTTGCCCGATCCGTAGACAGCGGTTGTGCGCATCAAGTACCCAACCTTGGCTACTTCTGCGGGGTCTGGCTGATGGCCACGGGCCAGTTCTGCGACCATGTACTCCCAGAGCCTGACAGAGCGGTTGGCGCGCGACACGGACAGTTCTTTTTCGGTGACGCGGCCTGCCTCCTGCAACGGAATATTGGCGCGCAACCTTTCGACATCCTCCGCTGTGGGCACCCCGTCAAACAGCGTGAAAGTGCTGTCCCATGCGTCTGCAATAACGCGGTCTGATCGTTTTTCGGCGGGCAGATCATGGGCAAAGGCAACCAGAGAATAGGTGCGGTCGGGGGTATGGGCGCAATAGACCGCATGACCGACCCCTTGTGCGTTAATCTCGAACGCCGGGCGGGAAAAGGTCCAGGCGTCGTGCTTCATGCGTCGGGTCAGGATGCGCATGAATGACAGGCGCGACGGGTGAAACGAGCCAAGCCGCGACAGGCGCATGACGTCCGCGGGATCACGGCGTTTGACGTGTGTGTCGGTGTTGACCTGCGCTTCCATCTGCTTTCCTCTTATGTCGCGGGGGTGAAGCTGGTGGCGTAAAACCTGTGCCAGTTGCCCCCCATGATCCCTGCCACTTCGTCCTTGTTCAGGCCCGTGGCGCGTAGCCCCATTTCGATGTTACCAAAATCGCGATTATCCTGAAACCACCTCGGCATGGGCGGGAAACCGGGGGCCGCAGCAGAGCCTTCACCGTAGTCGATTTCCTTGCTCCAACGTCCGACGCGCATCCATTCCACAATTTTGTCGGGTTGATCCTGACACAGGTCTGTTCCAAGTCCCAAGTGCTCTGCGCCAAATTTCTCGGCTGTGCGGGCAATCATCTCGCAAAAACTCTCCAGCGTGCAGTCGGATTTGTTTTTCAGATGATGGGGGTAGACTGAAAAGCCCAACATGCCGCCGTTTTCCGTCACGGCACGGATCACGTCGTCCTTTTTGTTGCGCAGGGCGGGGGACCATTCATAGGGGTTGGCGTGCGTGATCGCGATGGGACGCTCTGACAGATCGGCAGCTTCGATGGTGGAGCGGTCCGCAGAATGGCTCATATCGATCACAAGGCCTACGCGGTTCATTTCGTTGATCACCTGTTTGCCCATGCGGGTGATCCCGGCATCATGGGCTTCATAGCAGCCGGTCGCCAGCAAGGATTGGTTGTTGTAGGTCAGCTGCATGAAACGTGCGCCAAGGGTGTGCAGGATTTCGATCAGCCCGATATCGTCTTCCATCGGGCTGGGGTTCTGGAACCCGAAAAAGATCGCCGTCCGCCCGGTTTCGCGCGCGAGGTCCACATCGGACACCCATTGCCCCTTCATGATCAGATCGGGGTACTGTTCGAACCAGCGGTTCCACTGTTCAAAGTTCAGCACGGTTTCGCGAAAAGTCTCGTGATAGGCGATGGTGACATGCACGGCATCAACGCCCCCTTCGCGCATCTGGCGAAAGATCTTTTCAGACCAGTTGGCGTATTGCAGGTTGTCGATGCGCATCATGTCGATCCGCCCCCAGAGATGTGAGGCGCTTTCAGGGTCGTTTCATCGCCCAAATCGGCAAAGACCCTAGTTTCGTTCAGTCGTTGTGCCAAAACAACCCACCTCATTTGCGATTACCTTCCAGCGCGTGACTTACTTTGATCAGCTTTGGTGCGGTGACAAGTCTTTCCACGCACTGACCCAGAAAAGTTTGCTGGACCTTGAGACGGCGGCGGGTCGCGCATTATGTCTCAATCCACCCAAAGCACCGCCGCTCGCCTGTTAAACCAGACCTTCACACATGTGCGGCCACGCGTATTCAAACAAATCCGGTTTGCCTTGGGCGTTGCCCTGTGCCCATAAGGAGCGCGCGCTGGCTTTGACGGTCAAAGCCGGGATTTTCTATGAGGCTCCAGATATGATTGAACGCATCGAAACCGGCGAACGCTCGTCAAAGATTGTGAAGCACAACGGCGTGGCCTACCTGACTGGCCAAGTCGCTGAAGGGGACACTATTCAAGAACAGGTCACAATCTGTCTGGCGAAAATTGATGATCTTTTGGTAAAGGCCGGGTCGTCGCGTGAAAACATGCTGCGGGTGACGATCTGGCTTGCGGACATGAAAGACTTTGCCGGGCTCAATGAAGTCTGGAACGCGTGGGTGCCTGCAGGCCACGCCCCGGCGCGCGCCTGCGGCGAGGCAAAACTGGCGCGCCCTGAGCTTAAAGTGGAGTTCATCGTAGACGCGGCGTATTCCTGACAGGGCATCTGGCTCACCCTGCTGGCATGGCACCGCGTCAGAGCGGGTCGTTCTGGCGGTTTATGTCAGGCTAATGCAGTGGCGATCCCGGGAGGACTCGAACCCCCAACATCCTGATTAGAAGTCAGGTGCTCTATCCAGTTGAGCTACGGGACCACTGTACGTCACTTACAGGTTAGAAACATTCGATGTAAAGTGTGATTTCCCGCATCGCGGAGGGTGGTTCTCTCAACTGTGTACCCGGTTCAGGCGCCTGTGATTTGAGCGCTCTCGGTTCCTTCATTTGAGGCCGGGGGCTGGTATACGCCATATCCGCTGGGGCGCATGGCGCGACGCTGAACACACGGACGGACATATCGTTCAGGGCGGCAAAATCACGTCACCGATACCTTGCACAATTCACATGGCTATTGACCCGCGAGGCTGCTATCAGGTCTGGGTGTTTAGGGGGAAATCCGACACGGACGTTTGACGCCAAAGCGTTGTCCCTCGCAAAGGTCGAGAACACTCCCCTAGCCAAAAGAATGAAGAGCTCAACTAGGCAGAGGCAGGCAAGTGATCGACCATACCGAGCAAAATCGGCAGCATACCAGTGCGCCACACGCGAAAGAGTGGGTGAGGGTACTCGCGAAATACAGAAACCCGGACCCTTGGCGCAGCATGTTTGAACTTGCCGTGACCTTCGGGCCCTTCGTTCTGCTCTGGGCTCTGGCGTGGCATTCGCTTTCCATCAGCTATTGGCTGACCTTCGCGATTGCTCTGGTCAATGGCGCGTTTTTGTTGCGGTTGTTCACCATCCAGCATGATTGCGGTCATGGTGCGTTTTTTGCAAACCGAACGGTCAACGACTGGCTGGGGCGTGTCATCGGCATTTTGACCCTCACGCCCTATGACGTTTGGCGTCAATCACATTCGATGCACCACAGCGCTTCGGGCGACCTTGACCGGCGCGGGATTGGCGATGTCCATACGCTGACGGTTGCAGAATACCGCGCGCTGACGCCGTTCAATCGCTGGCTCTACCGGCTTTACCGCAATCCGATTGTGCTGTTTGGTCTGGGGCCGGGGTATTTGTTCATCTTGCAAAACCGGTTGCCGCTGGGGTTCACCAACAAGGCCAAATATTGGGTCAGTGCCATGTGCACCAACCTCGGGATTGTTTGCTTTGTGGCGGTCGTTTTCTACTTTGGCGGCCTGCTACCGATCCTGCTGATTTTTTTGCCCACGACGCTTCTGGCCGCGACGGCAGGGGTTTGGCTGTTTTACGTGCAGCACCAGTTCGAGACCACGCATTGGTCATCCGCGCCCGACTGGCAGGTGCATGAGGCCGCATTGGAGGGCAGTTCCAACTATGTGCTGCCGCCGGTTTTGCAGTGGTTGACCGCCAATATTGGCGTGCATCACGTGCATCACCTCTACAGTCGTATCCCGTTTTATCGACTGCCCGAAGTGATCCGGGATCATCCTGTGCTTGCTGAACAAAACCGTCTCACGATCGCCGAGAGCTTTAAGACTGTGCGCCTGAACCTTTGGGATGAGGATGCCAAACGGCTGATCCCCTTTACGGATGTGCGACCCAAGCCAGCAGACGCCTGACGATACTGCGCTCATCAGAACATCCTTGTTGCGCTGCTCCAACACCTTCTGGAGCAGCCTTTTCGCGTGTTTTGCCCATGAGGCACTGGACCCGCGCCGTTCTTGCCTAGAAGCTGAGACAGCGAGGACAAGACAAGCAACGGCGAAGAATGGGAGCGTATCCAATGCACAAAACTGGCGTGGTGGGTCTGGGCGATATGGGGTCCGGGCTGGCGAAAAACCTGATCAAAAACGGATTTGAGTGTTGGGGAATTGACCTGATCGAGGCGCGCAACAGCGCTTTTGTGGGCCTTGGCGGACAGCTTGCAAAAAGCGTGGCCCAAGTGGCCCAGAACGCTGACACGGTTTTTGTCATGGTGATGAAAGGCGAAGAGGCCCGGCAGGTTATTCTGGGGCCGGAGGGGCTGGTGGAAAACATGGCACCCGGCGGCACTGTAGTGCTGAGCGCAACCGTAAAACCCCATGAGGCGCGCGAGATTGGTGCGGCGATGGCAGGCTCTGGCATTGATTTGGTCGATACGCCCGTGTCAGGCGGCTATCCCGGCGCACAGGCGGGGACGCTGACAATGATGGCCGCTGCCCCTGATGAGGTGCTTGACCGCGTGAAGCCGGTGATGGAGGCCGTCAGCGCCAACATTCATCGTGTGGGCCAAAAGCCGGGCGACGGGCAAACGGTAAAAGCTTGCCTGCAATCACTGATCGGGGCGCAATTTGCTGCAACCTTTGAGGCCGCGGTGCTGGCGGCCCAGGCGGGCGTGCCGGGGCAGGTTCTTTTGGACGTGTTTTCGACGTCATCTGCCGGATGCGGTGTTGTGAACAACGCGCTGGAGAAAATCATCGACCGGCAATTCGAAGGCACTGGATCGCATATCAACACGATGCACAAGGATCTGACGATCTCAATGAACCTTGGTGAACAGTTGGGCGTCCCGCTGCATACGGCGGCGGCGGCCATGCAGATTTTCCATGCCGGGCGGACGAAATACCCGGACGGGGACAACTGGGTCTGCACAAAGGTTATTGAAGAGATCGTCGGCGCCGAGTTGCACCGGGACGGCAAGGCGTGAAGCTGGGCGTCATTTGCGACGGCATCAGCCGCGACCTTGGCCATGCAGTTGATGTGATGGACGCGTTTGACCTTGAGTATGCAGAGCTTCAGTTCGTGGGCGATACGGAGGTCGGCGACCATACCCCGCAAGAGATTGCAGCCATGAAAACCCTGCTTACAGATCGCGGCAAACCGGTTTCCTGTCTGTCGCAGCATATCTTTGCGGGGCTGACGACCGCAAACGCCCCGGGTGATGCGCTGCATTCACAGCATATGGAGGCATTGCGGCGGGTGATTGACATGGCGCACCATCTGGGATGCCCTCTGGTGCGGATCATGACCAACAAGAAAGAGCAAATCCTGTGGGGCACAGGCGGAGCCGAGAAATGGAACGTGGCGCATGGCGCGTGGGACAAAACGCTTGAGTTGATCGCCCCGGCGATTGCAGTAGCACGGGACGCGGGCGTCACCTTATGCGTTGAGACGGGCAACGGCACGATGGTGAATTCGAACTATACCGCGCGACGTTTGATTGATGATCTTGGAGCGAAAGATGTGCTCAGGGTTCTGTGGGACCCGGCGAACAACTGCTGGTGTCATGAGCAGGCCTATCCTGACGGGTATGAGACAGTGCGGGACGGGTACCTGGGCCACATCCACATTAAGGACGTGCAGGTGGATACCCCGCGTGCCACTTTGGAAGTGCGGCGTCTGGGCGAGGGTCAGCTGGGCGCGCAGCTTGCCCCCTTGGGGCAGGCGTTGCGGCGCGATGGCTACGATGGTGTGATCTCGTTCGAGAGTGTTTTTCACCCCGGCAACGGCGATTTTGAGGCAGGGTTTCGGTTGTGTATCGACCGTTTCAAAGCGCTGTTCGGTGACTGATGCGCACCCATTCCAAAACTGCATGACGGCCTTGCACACTGGGCCATTGTGCAGATGCAGCATAGGTTTATATCGCACCTCGAATGCAGTGGCGATCAAGCCAGAACCCAAGAGGAGCGCATCATGTCAGTTTTTAAAACAATCCGTCAGTATGCAGCGCGTCGGGCGCTGGAGCGTGAAATATACTCTGAGCTTTCCCAGATTTCGGACGCGGAACTGAATGATCTGAACCTCAGCCGTGCCAAAATCTCTGAGATGTCGCGTCAATTCGCCCGCGCCGTCTGAACAAGCCAAACCTCCCTTGAAAAGCCGGGTCGATCCTAGGGTCGTTCCGGCTTTTTGCTTGTAAACGAACGCGCTGCCGCATCTGCCAGCTTTTGCGCCTCAACCCCGTCCGCAATCGTCGGGTGTGGCGCGGCCCCTGTCACAAGCGCCTCTACAAAATGCGCCATTTCGGCCAGATAGGCCGCCTCATAGCGTTCCAGAAAGAAATGCTTGTTGGGCGCGCTTGTAAAGCCCGTGGGTCCGGCCTCGGTCACAAGGTTTTCTGTTTGGTTCGCTGCTTGCAACATGCCTGCCGCGCCGTGGACTTCGACACGTTGATCGTAGCCATACGTGGCGCGCCGCGAATTGTTAATCTGGCAGATTTTGCCAGACGCCGTGCGCAGCGTCACAGCCGCCGTGTCAATGTCGCCTGCCGCGCCGATTGCCGGGTCAACGAGGCACGAGCCTGTGGCAAAAACCTCAACAATGTCTTCGCCCAGAGTAAACCGGGCCATGTCGAAATCGTGGATCATCATATCCCGGAAAATCCCGCCGGATTGTTCGATGTAGGACACAGGCGGCGGGCTGGGATCGCGGGAGGTGATGATGATGAGCTCTGGCGCGCCAATGGCACCGGCAGCCAGACGAGACTGCAACAACGCGAATTGCGGATCAAAGCGCCGGTTGAAGGCGGTCATGAAGGGCACGCCCGCAGTCTCGACCGCCGCCATGCAGTCAGCTGCGCGGGCGGACGACAGATCAATCGGCTTTTCGCAAAAGATGGCTTTGCCCGCAGCGGCCAACGCGTGGATCTGATCGTAGTGCAACGTGGTTGGCGTGGCGACGATGACCGCGTCGATGTCGGATGCAGTGATGATCGCGTCGGTGGTGCGCACTTCCGCGCCTGACTGCGCAGCAAGGGCCTGCGCCGCGTCGGGTACGAAATCAGAGACGGCGGTCAAACGTGCATTGTGAAGCCGTGCGATGCTGCCCGCATGGACTTGCCCGATGCGCCCGCATCCCAAAAGGCCAATAGAAATCACGTCAGTCTCCTTCGGTCAGGTTCTTGCAGGGCCGATGTTGCGTAAAATCTCGCGTGCGGCAGTGGCGACGGGCGCTTCTACATCGCTCAGGATTTGAACGCGGTCAAAGCGTGTATCATCACGGGCAACGGCCTCGCGCAGGGCCGCGCCAAAGACCATGCGCAGTTCCGTTCCAATGTTGTACTTGCAGATTCGCGAGGTGCGCGCGAGGCTTTGACGTTGCGCCAGCGGCACGCCGGAGCCGCCGTGGATCACCAGCGGCACGTCCGTTACAGCCTCAATGGCGCGGATGCGGGCCTCGTCCAACCCGCCGCTGTGGTCTTGTTGCAGATGCACGTTGCCCACAGAGATCGCCATGGCGTCAACGCCTGTTTCTGCGGCGAACTGGCGGGCTTCTGCTGGGTCGGTGCCTTCGGAGTGTTCCCCGTCGGAGTAGCCGACAAACCCGATCTCGCCTTCGCAGGAGATGCCAGCGGCATGCGCCATTTCCGCGATCTGCGCTGTCTTATCGATGTTTTCGGCCAGCGGCAGGCGCGAGCCGTCAAACATCAGGGATGTAAAGCCGCTGTCCAGCGCTTCGCGGCATTCCTCAAAGGTGTAGCCATGATCAAGGTGCGCCACCACGGGCACCGAGACACTGTCGGCAAGGTGGCGAAACATCTTGCCAAGGACCGGCAAGGGCGTGTGTTTGCGACACGATGGCCCGGCTTGCAGAATGACCGGCAGCCCTTCGGCCTCGGCGGCCGCTGCATAGGCGCGCATGTCTTCCCAGCCAAGGGTCACCAGCCCGGCCACGGCATAGCCATCCCGCAGCGCCGGTTGCAGCACATCTTTGAGCGTCGCGAGGGTCATTTGAACTTGGCCACCATGTCCATGATGCCGGGGATCGTATGCAACTGATCCGCATGGGTTGGCTGGAAATACTGCTTGAGGCTGCGCTGGCTCAGGCCGCCAAGGATGGTGAAATAATACATCTCATAGCCCGGCAGCACACAACAGGGGTGGTAGCCCTTGTCGATGCAGATCGTGGAGCCATCAACGATGTGGTAGGCATCGCCGGGTTCATTGTCTTCGCGTTGCAGCATCTGCAAGCCCGACCCGTGGTTGGGTTTGAAGCGGAAGTTGTAGGTTTCATCGTGCCGCGTTTCATCGGGCAGGCGGTCCGTGTCGTGCTTGTGGCTGGGAAAGCCCGACCATCCCCCCGCGCCAACGGTGAACAACTCGGACACCAGCAGGCGGCCTACGCGGTCATGCTGGTTGGCCCCAAGGATGTGTTTGATCTTGCGATGTGTTTTCGTGTCATCTGATCCATATTGCACAAGGTCGATCTCGTCCGCGCGCACGGCGAAAGGCTCTAGCACTTCATCGTATTTTGCACCCGCCACGAAGACTTCGGCGGTATCGGACAGGCAGGTAAATCGCGCCTCCATCCCGCTGGGCACATAGACGCCTTCAGGGTCACCGTCCCAGACATCCACGCCGCGCCCGCCCAGATTGCTCGCGGTAAAGCCGCCTGTCGTCACGTCGATCAGTCCCGTGGCGGGCACGATGCAGGTCTCAAAGCCGGGGACCGAATAGCCGAACGTCTCGCCTTTTTTCAGCTTCACGATGTTGAAGTAATTGAGCGGGACAAGGCTGTCGCCTGCATCCACAATCGGTTGGTTCTGGTTGTCAAAGGGTGCGATGTGCATCGGTCAAGCCTCCGTTGGGCCGGGGTGGTTTTCAAGAAAGTCGGCAAGCTGTGCGTGAGTTGGCATCGCGGGCGCGCAGCCGGGTTTTGAGACCACGATAGAGGCGCAGGCCGATCCGCGCAGCACCGCCGCGCGCAAATCAAGCCCTTCTGCGAGACCAGAGAGCAGACCCGCCATGAAGCTGTCGCCCGCGCCGTTGGGTTTCACCGCCTCCACCGGGTAGATGCCGGTGTGAATTTCCTGACCGCCTGCAAAGGTCACAGCGCCCTTTTCGCCCATCTTGTAGATGACGATGGCGACGCCCGCCTCTGCCAGCGCCTGTGCTTTTTCCAAACCTTTGGCCATGTCGCCTGCCATGAAGCCGAACTCTTCGTCGTTGCCCACAATCATGTCGCTGGCCGCCCCGGCGCGTGACAAAACATCTGCCGCGACCTCCGCGGAGGGCCATGAATAGGGGCGGTAGTCGATATCGAAGATCACAGGCAGTCCCATGGCCCCGGCCCTGTCAAACGCGTCAAACGTGGCCCCGCGCGAGGGGTCGGCGGCAAAGACGGTGCCTGCGGTAACCAGCGCGCCAAAAGGGGCAAAGTCGACCGCTGCCATGTCTTCTTTGGTCACCTCGAAATCCGCCGCGCCATTGCGATAGATCACGTTCTGAAAGTCCTCGATGCAGCTTTCATAGACGGCCAGCGAGTTGCGGAATTCGCCACCAACCGAGCGGACATAACGAGTGTCGACACCGTAGTGTTTAAGCTTGTTGATGCAAAACCGCCCCACCGCGTCGTCCGAGACAGACGTGACCAATGACGCCTGACACCCCAGCTTGCACAGACCAGCCGCGATGTTTGCGGACGACCCGCCAAGGTCTGCGTGAAACACCTCTGCCTCTTCGCTTTTCACACCGGGCGGATGCGCAAACATATCCATGCCCGCGCGCCCAAGGATCACAAAGTCTTTCCGGGCGATGCCTGCCAGCAGGTCTTTGATACTGGTCCCGGCCATCAGATGCCCCTGCGCTGCTTGGCGCGGCTGGCTTCCCAGTCTGTGTGGGCGGTGCGGACGCTTTCCCTGTCTGAAACCTCGGGCGTGCCCACTTCCCACCATGTGTGCCCTTGGGTGGTCCAGCCCTCAAAGGCATCGACGTTCATCACGATCACAGATGTTCTGTCTGCGGCTTTCGCGGTTTTGAAGGCTTCTGCGAATTGATCGGGCGTGTCCACTTTGACCGCCTGCGCCCCCATAGAGGCGGCATGCGCTGTGAAGTCGACGCCAAAGGCTTCCGGGACGGTTGGGCTGTCTGCGATCAGGTTGTTGAAGCTTTCGTTGCCCGTGTTGTTTTGCAGCTTGTTGATCACGGCGAAGCCCCCGTTGTCGAGCACCAGAATGATCAGCTTTTTCTGTGTAAGCACGGAAGAATAGATGTCCGAATTCATCAACAGGTAAGAGCCGTCGCCACAAAAAACGATTGTGTCCCGGTCTGGCTCGTTTTCGGATTGTGCGATCCGCGCACCCCAGCCTCCGGCGATCTCGTAGCCCATGCAGGAAAACCCGAATTCAACGTCCACCGTGCCGATGTCGAGGGTGCGCCAGTTGGCGGTAACTTCCGCAGGCAGGCCGCCTGCTGCCGCCACCACCCGGTCGCGCGGGTGGCAGAGCGCGTTGACCACACCGATGGCCTGCGCGTAGGAGTTGGGCCGGTTGCCCGGTTTGACGTTCTCTGCGACGTAGGCCTGCCATTTTGCGCGTTCGTCCTGCGCGTATGAGGTCCATGTAGATGGGGCTTTGTACCCCTCCAACGCCGCGTCCAGTGCCGCGATGCCCTGCTTGGCGTCTCCGACCACGGGCAATGACATATGTTTGCCCGCGTCGTGACGTGCCGCATTGAGCGATATGATTTGCGCCTCTTTGGCGAAGGCGGTCCATGACCCAGTGGTGAAATCCTGCAAGCGGCAGCCGATGGACAGGATCACATCAGCGGCCTCTGCCACCGCATTGGCACTGTCGGAGCCGGTCACCCCCACTGGCCCGATATTCAGCGGGTGTGTGTCGATCAGGTTCGCGCGCCCTGCAATGGTTTCGATCACGGGGATCTGGTGCGTTTCCGCAAAGGCTGTCAGTTCAGCCACAGCCCCGGAGTATTGCACGCCACCCCCCGCGATAATGACCGGGCGCGCGGCTGTTTTGAGCAGGGCGACGGCTTGTGCGACCTCATTGATGTCGGGGGATTGTCTGCGAATGCGGTGCGTTTTCTCTTCAAAGAACGCAACCGGATAGTCGTAGGCCCAGCCTTGCACATCTTGCGGCAGGCCCAAAAAGGCAGGGCCACAGTCCGCCGGGTCCAGCATCGTGGCAAGGGCTGCGGGCAGCGACTGGATCACTTGGGCGGGGTGGGTGATGCGGTCCCAGTATCTTGTCACCGCCCGAAACGCATCATTCAGCCCGTAGGCCGGGTTCCCGAAATGCTCGATCTGTTGCAGCACGGGGTCGGGCAACCGGGTCAGGAAGGTATCACCGCACAGCATGAGCATGGGCAGGCGGTTCGCATGCGCCAGCGCCGAAGCCGTGAGCAGGTTGGCTGTGCCCGGGCCTGCAGAGGCGGTGCAAAACATGAGTTTTCGGCGTAAATGGTATTTTGCATAGGCAGCGGCGGCGAAGCCCATGCTTTGCTCGTTCTGGCCGCGATAAAGCGGCAGAGTTTCGCGCATATCATAAAGCGCTTCACCAAGGCATGTGACATTGCCGTGGCCGAAAATGCCAAAGCCGCCGCCGCACAAGCGTTGCCGTTTTCCATCTATTTCGATGAACTGCGCGTTCAGGTAGCGCACGATGGCTTGTGCGGTTGTCAGTCTGATCGTCTGGTCGGTCATCGCTCGGCCTCCCCAACCTGGCGAAATCATTTAAGTCCGCGTCAAAGGGCGCTTGACGTGGTCTGCCTTTTATAGATACCCGTGTTGCAACCGGTTGCAATACGTTTTTTGGGAGAGCGTCCATGGCCGAGATTGGGATCGGGATCATTGGCGGCGGCTATATGGGCAAGGCGCATGCCGTCGCAATGTCTGCGGTAGGGGCTGTGTTCGACACGCCCCTGCGCCCGCGTCTTGAGATGGTTGCCGCCTCGTCAGAGGCCTCTGCCGCGCGCTATGCGGACCTGTTCGGGTTTGCACGCTCTACCGGCGACTGGCGGGTGTTGGTGGATGATCCCAGGGTCGAAGCGATCATCATCGCCTCCCCGCCCGAGACACATCTGGCGATTACCAAAGCTGCCGCTGCTGCGGGAAAACCGGTCTTTTGCGAAAAGCCGCTTGGGGCCTCGTTCGAGGAGGCAACCGCTATGACAAACGTGGCGGAGGCTGCGGGTATCGTGAACATGATCGGGTTCAATTACGTCCGAACACCCGCCACGCAGTTTGCCCGGCACCTCATCGCAGAGGGTGCGATCGGGGACATCACATGGTTTCGGGGTGAACATACCGAAGATTTTTATGCGGACCCCGATGCGCCTGCGACATGGCGCGCTGCGGGCGATGCAAATGGCTGTATGGGCGATCTTGCGCCGCATATGATCAACGCGTGCCTCGCACTTGCGGGCCCAATATCTTCTGTGATGGCAGAGATTGAGACGGTGCACAAAACACGGGGTGGCGATCCTGTCACCAACGACGATCAGGGCCAGATCATGTGCCGTTTTGAAAGCGGGGCGATGGGGCATCTGTTCTTCAGCCGTACCGCGACCGGGCGCAAAATGGGGTACATTTACGAGGTGACGGGCACCAAAGGGGCGATCCGTTTCAATCAGGAAGACCAGAATTCTCTGTGGCTTTACAAATGCGAAGGCCCCGAGGCGCAGCGCGGTTTTACCCAAATTCTGATTGGCCCTGAACACCCTGATTACGAGCCTTTTTGTCTGGGGCCGGGCCACGGCACAGGCTATCAGGATCAGATCATCATTGAGGCGCGCGACTTTCTGCGCGCCATTGCCGCGGGGAAACCGCTCTGGCCCAAGTTCCGCGACGGCCTTGAGGTCAGCCGGATCGTTGAAGTGGCGCGGCAGTCACACACCACACGAAGCTGGGCGGATGTGACGCCCGAAACTGGAAATGGGATGTAAGACGTGACGATTAGAATTGGCAATGCGCCCTGCTCCTGGGGTGTGGAATTTGCGGATGACCCGCGCAACCCAAGCTGGCGCGATGTGCTGCGCGAGAACGCTGAAGCCGGGTACAAGGGGATTGAACTGGGGCCGGTGGGCTTCATGCCGGAAGACCCTGCCATTCTGTCGGATGCTTTGGCGGAATATGATCTGGAGTTGATCGGCGGCGTCGTCTTTAGGCCCTTTCATGATCCCGCCCGATGGGATGATGTGCTGGATGCCTCGGAAAGAACCTGCCGCGCCTTGGTCACCCATGGGGCGGAGCATCTTGTGCTGATCGATTCGATCTCCCCGCGACGTGCAGGCACGGCGGGGCGTGCGGCAGACGCCGAACAGATGGACGCCGGTGAATGGGCGGCGTTTCGGGACCGGATCGTGCATGTGGCGCAAATGGGCGCGGACCACGGTCTGACCGTTGGCATTCATGCGCATGCGGCGGGGTTCATGGATTTTGAACCGGAACTGGAACGGTTGCTGGATGAGGTGGATGAGAGCAGTCTCAAAATCTGCTTTGACACGGGCCACCATTCCTACGCCGGTTTTGACCCTATAGGCTTTATGGAACGGCATATCGGTCGCATCAGCTACATGCATTTCAAGGACATCGACCCCATCGTCAAAGCAGACGTGATTGCCAAAAACACAGGGTTTTACGACGCTTGCGGTCAAGGCATTTTCTGCAACCTTGGGGACGGCGACGTGGACTTTGCCCGGGTGCGCGACATCCTGACGGAAAACGGTTTCAAAGGGTGGTGCACGGTCGAGCAGGATTGCGATCCGACGTTGCCGGACACTGACCCGGTTGGGGATGCGAAAACGAACCGGACGTATCTGAGTTCGATTGGTTTCAATTAAGCAAGGCGGGCCGCAATATGGCAAAACTGAACTGGGGAATGATCGGCGGTGGCGAAGGGAGCCAGATCGGCCCCGCCCACCGGCTGGGCGCGCAGGCAGACGGCAATTTTGTGATGGCCGCAGGAGCGCTGGATGTGGATGCAGAAAAGGGCCGCGCCTATGCGCAGTCGCTTGGGGTTGCGCCAGACCGCGCCTATGCAAACTGGCAGGACATGCTGAGCGGCGAAAAAAACCGGGCGGACCGGATTGATCTGGTCACTGTTGCCACGCCGAACGCCACACATTTTGAGATCACCAAAGCCTTTCTTGAGGCGGGCTTTAATGTGCTGTGCGAAAAACCCATGACCATGACGGTCGAAGAGGGCGAAGAGATCGTGCGCGTGGCGCAGGCCTCGGGCAAAATCTGCGCCGTGAATTACTGCTATTCCGCTTATCCGCTTGTCCGCCAAATGCGGCACATGGTGGGTGAGGGTGAGATCGGTAGGGTGCGTCTGATCGTCACCAACTTCAGCCACGGACATCATGGCGACGCCACAGATGCCGATAACCCGCGTGTGCGCTGGCGCTATGACCCGGCCATGGCGGGGGTGTCGGGCCAGTTTGCAGACTGCGGCATTCACGCGCTGCACATGGCAAGCTTTATCGCAGGCGATCAGGTGCGCAGCCTGTCGGCTGATTTTGCCTCGACCATCCCCAGCAGGTTGTTGGAAGACGACGCGATGGTCAATTTCAGAACGGAGGGCGGCATCGTTGGCCGGCTGTGGTCGTCGTCGGTGGCCATCGGGCGACAGCACGGTTTCGATATTCAGGTCTTTGGGGAAACGGGGGGGCTGCGCTGGGCATCCGAGCAGCCGAACCAGGTGTTCTACACGCCGGTCGGCGGGCGCACGCAGATCATCGAGAAAGGCGAGGCGGGCCTGTCAAACGAGGCGGAACGCCTGAGCCGGGTATCGATTGCGCATCCGGAGGGCTTTCCCTTGGCTGTAGCGAATATCTACGTGGACCTTGCCGCCGCCATCAAGGGCGAGACACGCAGTGGCCTGCCCAATGCGGAGGATGGTGTGCGGTCGATGGCTGCCGTGCGCGCAGCGGTCGCGTCGGCCAAGGCTGAGGGCGCGTGGACCGACGCACGCCCTGACATGTTCCGCTAGTCACGGCAAACGTCGCAAAGTGCCGCGTTCTACCACCTGACACTCAAACAAACGCGCGCGAGGGCTTTGATCGGGCGCGTCCAGCATATCAACCACAAGTTCGATCGAGCTTTCGACGATTTCCTCGATGGGCTGGCGGATCGTTGTGAGATTGATGTTTTGCCATGCGGCGATTTCCATGTCGTTCAACCCAATGATCCCAATGTCCTCCGGGACCGAAAAGCCCTTTTCCAGCAACGCGCTGAGCGCGCCCACGGACAGCACATCATCGCCGCAGAAATAGGCCTCTGCCGGGTTGAACAGCAAAAGCCGCAACATTTCCGCGCGTCCGGCGTCAAACGAATAGGCGCTGGCATAGCTTTCGGTAACGCAGATGCCGGGTGTGGCCTGTAGAACCTCCAGAAAGCCCGCGCGCCGGTCGATGGTGGATGTCGCATCGCGCGGCCCCCCCAGAAAAGCGATGTGCCTGTAGCCTCGGGCCAGCAGCGTGCGCGCTGCCATTCTGCCGCATTCGACGTTGTTGATGCCCACAACATGCACCCGTGGTGCCTGTGAAAACCGCCCGAAAGAATTCACGACGGGGATGCCCGCGCGTTGAAAAGCGTAGGAAAATTCAGGCGACAGGGTAGAAGAGGCGACCACGACCCCATCAACGGAGTATTGCCGCAGCAATCGGATCGAGTTTGCCGGGTCCGTCTCATCGGTCAGGTTCACAAGCAGCGGCCTCAAGCCACGGTCCTGCAGGCCTCGGGTGAACAGATCAAAGACCTTTAGGAAAAAGGGGTTGTGAAAGTTGTTTGAGATCAGCCCAATCAGCTTTGTGCGTCCGGTCGTCAAAGAGGAGGCCAAAGCGTTAGGGCTATACCCCAGCGCGTCGGCTGCGGTTTCTACCTTCTTGCGCGTGTCCGCAGAGACCGACGCCCCGGGCGTGAACGTTCGTGAGACCGCAGAACGCGAAACGCCGGCCCTTATCGCCACGTCTTTGAGCGTAACTTTCAATCAATGACCCTCAAAATTCTTAACATAGATCATTTCAGCATAGGCATACGATGCTTGCAACCGGTTGCAACGACTCTCAAGCTATGCTTTTCTTTGGCCGAGGACGTAACAACGACCTTAGCAAAGGCTCGATAAAGCCAATTCTGGGAGGAAAAATGAAACACTTGATTAAATCAACTCTGGCGGCGGCAGCGCTTGCCATTGCGACACCGGCTCTTGCGATGGATATCATCGTGGTGAGCCACGGACAGGCCAGCGACCCCTTTTGGTCGGTTGTCAAAAACGGCGTTGAAAAAGCGGCTCAGGATACGGGTGCGAATGTCGAATATCGCGCGCCTGAAACCTTCGACATGGTCGCGATGAGCCAGCTGATTGATGCGGCTGTAAACCAAGAGCCCGATGGGTTGGTGGTGTCTATTCCGGACGCGGATGCGCTTGGGCCATCGATCCAGAAAGCGGTTGCCGCGGGCATTCCGGTGATCTCGATGAACTCAGGCTCGGACGTGTCGAAATCGCTTGGTGCGCTGTTGCACGTGGGGCAGGAAGAATTCGATGCAGGCGTGGCAGCGGGCGAAATGATGGCCTCCATGGGTGGGTCCAAAGCGATTTGCATCAACCACGAGGTTGGTAACGTGTCGCTTGACGCTCGTTGCGCCGGTTTCGAAGAGGGTTTTGGGGGCGAAGTCATCGTTCTGCCCACAACCAACGACCCTTCAGAGATCGAAGCAAAGGTCAAAGCGTCTCTTGATTCCGACGAAAGCATCGACACCGTGATGGCGCTGGGCGCGTCTTTGGCCGGGGAGCCTGCGGTCACAGCTGTGGCAGCGGTTGGCGGTGAAGGGTCGATCAACATCGGATCGTTTGACCTGTCGGCCGGATATCTCGAAGCGGTTGAAAATGGCAAAGCAGCCTTCGCCATCGATCAGCAACAGTATCTGCAGGGCTATCTGCCGGTCGCGTTCCTTGCGCTGCATGCACAGTACGGTCTGATCCCGGGCGGCAACGTCCCATCGGGCCCGAACCTGATCACAGCTGACAAAGCAGGGCAGGTGGTGGAGCTTTCCGCTAAGGGCATCCGCTAAACACAGAACGAGGCGGGGCCTGGTGCCTCGCCTTTGCCTAAACTGTTTTCTTGGGAGGGAAAAATGCCAGCAGACGCCGCGATCGACGAGCGCATCAAAGAGGAATCCTTCTTTTCGCGCGTGATGAAACGACCCGAGCTAGGTGCGATTGCCGGGGTCATACTGGTCACCATCTTTTTCATGATCACTGCAGACCCGGCGATGTTCACGCTGTCGGGCTTTATGAATTTCATGTCGCCTGCCTCGCAGCTGGGTATCCTCGCGATTGGGGCAGCCTTGTTGATGGTCGGCGGCGAATTTGATCTGTCCTTAGGGTCGATGGTGGCCTTTACGGGGTTATTTTTTGGGGCATGCGTCGTCACGTTTGGATTGCCGCTGATCATTGCCATTCCGGCAACGCTGGTTTTCGCAGCTTGCGTGGGCGCGGCCAACGGTCAGATCGTTCTGGCGACGGGCCTGCCCTCGTTCATCGTCACGCTGGCGTTTCTATTCATCTTCCGGGGGTTGTCCCTTGTCGGGTTGAAGTGGGCCACGGATGGCTCGACACAGTTGCGCGGTGTGCGTGATGCCACGGAAAACGACTGGCTGACGCCGATCTTTTCCGGTGATGCTTTTCCTGCCTTTTTCACTAAGCTGGCGGAAATGGGCATGATCGACACGTTCCGCAACGGCACGCCGAAAGTCACCGGCATCCCGGTTGAGATTTTGTGGTTTGTCGTGATTGCGTTGCTGGCCACATACGTGTTGCAAAAGACCCCCTTTGGAAATTGGATATTCGCCTCGGGCGGGGATGCAAACGCTGCCTCTAACTCGGGCGTTCCGGTGAAGCGGGTCAAGCTGATCCTGTTCATGATCACGGCGACCTGTGCGGCCCTTGTCGCAATCATTACCGTGCTCGACAGCGGGTCTACCGATGCACGGCGCGGGTTTCAGAAGGAATTTGAGGCGATCATTGCCGCCGTTATCGGAGGGTGCCTGCTGACAGGTGGATACGGCTCTGCCATCGGTGCGTTCTTCGGGGCCATCATCTTTGGCATGGTGCTGATTGGGCTGACCTATACGGACATCGATCAGGATTGGTATCTGGTGTTCCTGGGCGGCATGCTGCTGGTGGCGGTTCTGTTCAACAACATGATCCGCAAACGCGTCACGGGGGAGCGTTGATATGAACAGTCGTACAGAACACGCGCCCATCGTCCACATGCAGGACATCGAGAAGCACTTTGGCAATGTGATCGCACTTGCTGGCGTATCGTTTGATATAACCCCGGGGGAGTGTCACTGCTTGCTGGGGGATAACGGTGCTGGCAAGTCCACGTTCATCAAGACCATGTCCGGGGTGCATAAACCCACCAAGGGCAGGATCATGTTTGAAGGGTCCGAGATGAGCTTTAACAGCCCCCGTGATTCGATGGAGGCGGGCATCGCAACGGTCTATCAGGACCTTGCAATGATCCCACTCATGTCCGTGACGCGGAATTTCTTCATGGGCAGGGAGCCTACCATAGGGTCTGGCCCGTTCAAGCGGTTTGACACCGATACGGCTAACGAGATCACCATGGCCGAAATGAAGAAGATGGGCATCAACCTGCGTGCCCCTGATCAGGCGGTCGGCACGCTGTCCGGCGGGGAACGGCAAACGGTTGCCATCGCGCGGGCGGTCTATTTCGGTGCGAAGGTACTGATCTTGGATGAGCCGACATCGGCGCTTGGGGTGCGACAGACATCCAACGTATTGGCGACCATTGACCGGGTGCGCAAGGACGGCATTGGTGTCGTGTTTATTACACACAACGTGCGCCATGCGATGGCTGTTGGTGATCGCTTTACGGTGTTGAACCGAGGAAAAACCCTTGGCACGGCGCAACGCGGCCAGATCACGCCCGATGAACTGCAAGACCTGATGGCGGGCGGGCAGGAATTGGCCTCGTTGGAAGGATCGCTCGGCGGCACCGTATGAGCCATCTGTTGCACAAACCTACCGGCACATCTGGCAAGGTGCATGACATCAGCCCTGCCGTGGCCGGATGGCGCTTTGTGGGCTTTGGGCTCTATGCGCTGTCCAAGGGCGAGAGCGTCTCGGAGGCCACAGAGGATCGTGAAGCGATCCTTGTTCTGGTTGAGGGCAAGGCATCCTTGCGCGTCTCCGGTCAGGACTTTGGCGAAATGGGCGACCGCATGTCCCCGTTTGAACGCACGTCGCCGCATTGCCTTTATGTACCCGGTGATGCCGAGTGGGATGCTACTGCGACCACGGATTGTGTTCTGGCCGTTTGCACGGCACCGGCGATTGCCTCTTATCCGGCGCAACGGCTTGGCCCGGATGGCATCGACCTGACACCGCGCGGCAAGGGCCAGAACCAGCGTTTCATCAATAACATCGCCATGGAAGGCCGGGACGTGGCGTCCAGCCTGCTGGTCACTGAAGTCTTCACGCCGCCGGGCAACTGGTCGTCCTATCCCAGCCATCGCCATGACGAGGATGACTTTCCGCGCATGACCTATCTGGAAGAGACTTATTATCACCGGCTCAATCCCGCGCAGGGGTTTGGTGTTCAGCGCGTCTATACCGAAGACGGGTCTTTGGACGAAACGATGGCCGTCAGTGATGGCGATGTGGTCTGTGTGCCGCGCGGCCATCATCCGTGTGGTGCACCCTATGGCTATGAGATGTACTATCTGAATGTGATGGCAGGACCGCTGCGCAAGTGGCGGTTCGAGAATGACCCGGCACACGACTGGATCGCGCAACGGGATGCGCTTTGAGCGGGGTATTGTGGTAGGTGCCTGCCACGATCTTTTCGTTCTTCTCTCTTTGGGCGTTCTGAGGACATGTAAAGAAAGGACAAAACGATGCGTGACGCACAAGATACCTTTGACAGCGGCTACTATGATGCAGGTGCTTGTGACCTGAACGACTTTGCCGCCCTTGTCTTGCAAGACCCGGATAGCATCGCAGTGCCCCATGCGGCGCAGGTCGAAAAGCGCATCCCCCTCTACGACATGGCAACTCTGGGCGCGATACTGGACAGTCAGGAAAGCCGCCGCGGGCTTATGGCGGAGTGGGCGCAGGTGCTTGGGGCAGGTGCGGGGGTTTTTGTGCTGAAAGCCGCCTATCAGGACACCTCGGTGATCGACGCGGCAACGCGCCTTTATCAAGAGGTCATCGAACGCGAAAAAGCAACCTCAGGCGGGGGGGCGGACCACTTTGCCGCTGCAGGCAGCAACGACCGCATCTGGAATGCGCTGCAAAAGCTGTGCGAAGCGGATGCAGACACCTATGTGCGGTATTTTGCAAACCCCGCGATTGATGCCGCCTGCGAAGCCTGGCTTGGCCCGAATTATCAAATGACGGCGCAGATCAATCTGGTCCGACCGGGCGGTGCAGCCCAGCAGGCGCACCGTGACTATCATCTGGGCTTTCAGACGGCAGACACCAGCGCGGAATACCCCGCGCATGTGCACGACCTGTCGCCGCTGATGACGCTGCAAGGCGGCATTGTGCACGGGGACACGCCCATTGAAAGTGGCCCCACGAAACTGCTGCCCTATTCCCAGCTTTACCGACCGGGATATGCGGCGTGGCGGCGGGATGATTTCCGAGAATTCTTTGATCTGCATAGTGTTCAGCTACCGCTCGACAAAGGTGATGCGCTGTTTTTTAACCCTGCGCTATTCCATGCAGCAGGGGCGAACACCAGCGCCGATACGCAGCGCATGGTGAACTTGCTGCAAATTTCCTCGGCATTTGGGCGGGCGATGGAAAGCGTTGATCGCACCAAAATGTGCGCGTTGATTTTTGACGCAATGACACGGCTTTTGGACGATGGGACACTCTCTGAACCGGCCATTGATGCCGTCATCGCCGCAACGGCAGAGGGCTATCCCTTCCCCACAAACCTCGACAGTGACCCACCCCAAAACGGGTTGGCCCCCAAAAGTCAGGCGGCTTTGATGAAAGAGGCGCTGTCGGCCCGGTGGAGCCTGGAAACCTTTGAGGATGCCCTTGCCAAACAAAACGGTCGCCGCAAAGCCTGAGGGTTGTTGCGACGGCTGATCCTGTTGCATTCGCCAAAGGAATGAGGTCGGGTGGCGAGTCTAGCCTGAAAGACCAAGGAAAGTTTGCAGATGGCCCCTAAATCCTATGACCAACTCCGCTCTGCGCGCTGGTTTGCGCCTGATGATCTGCGTTCCTTTGGGCATCGGTCGCGGGCGATGCAGATGGGCCTGTCGGCAGACGACTGGGATGGCAAACCGGTGATCGCGATCCTGAACACATGGTCAGAATTGCAACCCTGCCACATGCATTTCAAGGACCGGGTTGAGTTTGTCAAAAAGGGCGTGCTGCAAGCGGGTGGCATGCCGGTTGAGATCCCGGTGCATTCCCTTGGTGAGCAACTGCTGAAACCGACCGCGATGCTTTACCGCAATATGGTCGCGATGGAGGTGGAGGAAGTGCTGCGCGCCAACCCTGTGGACGGGGCGGTGCTGATGGGCGGATGCGACAAGTCAACACCCGCGCTGGTGATGGGTGCTGTATCTATGGGCTTGCCGTTCATCTACCTGCCCGCAGGCCCGATGCTGCGCGGCAATTATGCGGGCAAGGTGCTTGGGTCGGGCGCGGATGCGTGGAAATACTGGGATGACCGGCGCGCGGGCGACATCTCAAAAGAAGAATGGCAGGGTGTTGAGGGCGGGATCGCACGGTCCTATGGGCACTGCATGACGATGGGCACGGCCAGCACGATGACCGCTATAGCCGAAGGATTGGGGCTGTGCCTGCCCGGTGCGTCCTCCATTCCCGCACCCGATGTGAACCACCAGCGCATGAGTGCGGCCTGCGGCAGGCGCATTGTTGACATGGTGTGGCAGGACCTGATGCCCGAGCAGATCATCACAGCGGCCAGCGTCAAAAACGCCGTGACCGTAGCCATGGCGACCGGATGTTCGACCAATGCGATCATTCACCTGATCGCCATGGCGCGCCGGGCAGGGGTGCCGCTGACGCTGGATGATCTGGATGCGGTTGGCCGGACAACACCGGTGATTGCCAACATTCGCCCCTCTGGCAAAGACTACCTGATGGAGGATTTCTTCTATGCCGGTGGCCTGCCCGCCTTGATGCAGGAGTTGGGTGACAAACTGGATTTGGGCGTCATGACAGTGTCGGGTCAGACGCTTGAGACGAACCTTGCGGAGGCGCAGAATTTCAACACCGATGTGATCCGCCCGTTGAGCAATCCTGTCTACGCTGAAGGATCGCTTGCGGTGTTGAAAGGGAACCTTGCCCCTGACGGGGCGGTCATCAAACCTGCGGCAATGGACGCAAAGTTCATGCAGCACCGGGGACCTGCGATTGTTGCAAACTCCTATGCCGAGTTGAAGACCATCGTTGACGACCCGGAGGCCGCGATAACGGTTGATCATGTGCTTATCCTGCGCAATGCGGGGCCTCAGGGCGGGCCGGGCATGCCGGAATGGGGGATGATCCCGATGCCGCAAAAGCTGCTGAATGAAGGGCACCGGGACATGGTGCGCCTGTCCGATGCGCGTATGAGCGGCACAAGCTACGGCGCGTGCATTTTGCATGTCGCGCCCGAGGCGTTCATCGGTGGACCTCTGGCCCTGATCGAGACAGGCGATATGATCGCGCTGGACGTGCCGAACCGCCGCCTCGAGGTCGACCTGTCCGACGCAGAGCTTGCCGCGCGTCGGGCCAAATGGACAGCGCCGGAGCCAAAGTACGCGCGCGGCTATGGGTGGATGTTTCTCAAGCATATTGAGCAGGCGGACAAGGGTTGCGATTTTGACTTTCTGCGCACTGGCTTTGGCGCGCCTGTCCCGGAACCCGAAATCAACTGATCCCTTAGGGTCGGGGCGCTGTGCAGAGGTTCGCCCAAAAGATATCTTGCGTTCCACGGGGCTCTGCTCTTTTTTGTGTCGCAGAACAAAGGGAAAGATATCCATGACTGAAAAAGCCGCCGATCTTGAGTATTTGCGTCGCACAATCGTCCTCGCGGATGAGGCCGTGTCCGAGGGCAATCACCCCTTCGGCGCGGTGCTCGTGTCCAAAGAGGGCGCGGTTCTGGCAGAAGGCAAGAACTCCTTTTCGGTCGACAGAGGGCCGGGCCACGCAGAGACAAATCTGGCCCGGGATGCCGCGCGCCGCTTTGATATAGAGACATTGCGCGAGGCCACGCTCTATACTTCGGTTGAGCCGTGTTCGATGTGTTCAGGAACGATCTATTGGGCTGAGATTGGTGCGGTTGTCTTTGGCATGACTGAAAGGCGATTGGGGGAGTTGACGGGCGATGACCCGGAAAATCAGACGCAGGATTTGGCCTGTCGCGTGATCTTTGCCTCCGGGCAGCGGCCTGTGGCTGTCCGCGGCCCCTACCCGGAACTTGAAGCCGAGATTGCGGCGCAACACGCGGCCTTTTGGTCGACGACCTTGTGAACGGTCACTTGATTTTGCTCTCGGGGTCCCTGGCATCTGACACGGCTCTGCCCTGGATTGAACACCGGGCGCGTTTGCTTGACCTTCGCGGTTGGGTGCGCAGGGACAGTGCGCATCAGATCACCATCGCTCTGTCCGGGCCATTGGCGTTGATCGACGCGATGGAGGTGGCCTGCAGCCTTGGGCCGGGCGATGTTCTTGTTGATGCAGTTTCCCGCGAAACGTGCAAAATCAACCGTGATCACAAAGGGTTCCATGTTCTGTCGTCGCAGGATGCCTGACTATTATTTGTGCGGCGGCGCGCTGGGCGCCTGTGTGGTGTAAAATTACTTTGTTGAATGCGGCGGGCTTCGTTAACGTAACCAAATTGAAAGGCGGGAGCGTAGCGTGACAGTATATCCAGTAGGCTTATCCCGCGATTTGGGGAAAGGGCGCGTTATGCGGGCCGACGTTGGTGATGCTGACGTCGCTGTCTGGCGCGATCTGCAAGGCGGCTTGCATGCATGGCACAACCGTTGCCCGCACCGGGGCATGCGCCTGAGCCATGGGTTTGTGCGCGGCGACCGTCTGGCCTGCCTGTACCACGGCTGGCAATTCGGCAAGGATGGCGGCTGCGCCTACATTCCTGCGCACCCTGAACTTGAGCCGCCCCAGACAATTCATACGCAAGTCTACAGTGCATGGGAGGGCTGCGGCGTGATCTGGGCGTCTTTGCAAGAGAACGCACAGACATGCGGTGAGGTAAAGATCACTGCGCCCGTGCGGAGCATGACTTTTGCAAGCGATGTAGCGGCGACAGAACGGTCTCTCAAATCGACGCCGTTTGCGCAAAGCCTGCCCAAAGTACTTGCTGATGGGTCCTGCGATCTGGGTGGCCGTCTGGTGCGGTGGCGGATCAACCCGGTAGGTGCTGCGGAAACAATGGTCCACCTGCTGTGTGCGTCAGACGCAGATACGGCACAGCGCAGGCAGCTTTCCCGCTGGTTGGAGGCGGCACGACGCAAGGCGCTGACGCCAGACAAGGTGATGGCATGAGCATGAGCTATGCGCGCGACGATTGGTACGCGGTGGCAATGACCGCGCAGCTGCGCGACGGTCACCAGCGCAAGACACGGCTTTTGGGCGAAGAGATCGTTGTGTCCGGCAGCGCAGATGCACCACGGGTCACCGATGGCTCTGGCAAGAGCCTGCCAGTGCAGTTGCGCTATGACCACCTTTGGACAACGCTGAGCGACACGCCGCGCGCGCTTTTTGAGATTTCAGAAGCCGCCGAAACGGACCGCAGGTTTGTGCCCTGCGGTATGGTGACGGTACGATGCTCACCGCTGCGCGCGGTTGAGAACTTCCTTGATATTGCCCATTTTCCCTACGTGCATACCGGCATCCTTGGCGAAGAGCCGCACACAGAGGTCAAACCCTATAAGGTCGAAATCCGCGAAGACGTGGACGAGGTGTGGGCCACGCAAATTGGCTTTCACCAGCCACAAGCGGCCAAAAGTGCCACAGAGGCGATCGAGACCCGATACGAATACCGTGTGCCCGCGCCCACAACGGCGATCCTGTACAAAACCTGCCCACCGAAACCCGAATCCTGGGATGTGATTGCGATTTTTGTGCAGCCCGTCGAAGAAGGGCGGTGCGACGTCTGGCCGTGGATGGCGCTTTATGATGATGTGTCGGCTTACGCTGATCTGGTGCAGTTTCAGCAGGAGATTTTTCTGCAGGACCGGTCCATTCTTGAAAACCAAAAACCGACCTTGCTGCCGCTGGACCCGCAAATGGAAATTCCCACCCGTTCTGACCTGACTTCTGTTGTTTATCGTCGCTGGCTGAAACGCAAAGGTGCCACCTACGGAGCGCATACGTCCGCTGCATGACTTTCAAACTTTATAACTACGTTCTTTCGGGAAATTGCTACAAAATCAGGCTCATGGCGTCCTTGCTGAAGGTGCCGTATGACACTGTGGCGGTTGATTTCTATCCGGGCTTTGAGCACCGGTCAGAGCTAATGCTCGAATTGAATCCCTCTGGCACACTGCCCATCCTGCAAGCAGGCGATCTGATCTTGACCGAGACGCAAGCGATGCTGGTGTGGCTGGCCTGTAGATTTGACCCGGCAGGTCGCTGGTTTCCCAAAGAGGACCCGGTGATGCTCGCATCGGTCATGGAGTGGTTGGGGTTTTCCGGGCGTCTGACGCGCAGCATCGGGGTGGCGCGCCTGCATTCGATGGTCGATTGGCCCGCCGATATTGACGCCGCCTTGCAGGCTTCGGTTGAAGACCTGCAGGCGTTCGAGTTGCATTTGACCGACCGGGTTCTTGAGGGTGGCACATGGATTGCAGGGGATCACCCGACGGTCGCAGATATCGCTTGTTTCCCGTACATCGCGCTGAGCCCGGATGCGGGCCTTGAACATGACCCCTATCCTGCGATCCGCAACTGGCTTTATGCGGTCAGAGCCCTGCCGGGGTTCACCGCGATGCCGGGCATTCACTATCTGCATGATCTGACCGAGACGCCGGATGGCTGAAAAGGTTCTTGAAATACGCGGTGTGACCAAGGTTTACGGGCGAACCGTCGCCAATGATGCGGTGGATTTTCAGGCTGAAGCGGGCGGCATTCACGCGGTTCTGGGCGAGAATGGTGCCGGTAAGTCGACCTTGATGAAGGTCATTTACGGGGTGGTCAAGCCAGACAGCGGCACCGTTCTGTGGAACGGCAAGGAGGTCGATATCACCTCCCCCGCCTATGCGCGAAAGCTGGGCATCGGTATGGTTTTCCAGCATTTTTCGCTGTTTGAGACGCTGACAGTTACTGAGAATATCTCGCTGGCGGTGGAGGGGTCCATCGCTGAATTGACAGAGCGTATCCGCGCAGCCTCCGCCCGGTTCGGGCTGGATGTAGAGCCGGATGCCCGCGTGCATTCTCTCGGTGTGGGCGAACGGCAGCGCATCGAAATCCTGCGGTGCATACTGCAAGAGCCACGGTTGATTATTCTGGATGAACCTACCTCTGTGCTGCCGCCTCAGGGCATCGCCAAGCTGTTTGAAACGCTCAAGGCGCTGGCAGCCGAGGGGATCGCGGTCATCTTCATCTCGCATAAACTGGATGAGATCCGCGCGCTCTGTGACCGTGCCACCATCATGCGCGGGGGCCGGGTTGTTGGTGTTGTTGACCCGCAGACAGAGACGTCCAAAAGCCTGACGCAGATGATGATCGGTCAGGACATCGCCGAGATCAAGGCGCGCAAAGCAGGCGCTGCGGGGCAAGCCGTTTTGCAGACCGTGAACCTTGATCACACGCCGGAGAATCCATACGCACCCGCCCTGTCTGGTCTTACCCTGAGCTTGCGATCTGGCGATATTCTGGGCATCGCGGGCGTGTCGGGCAACGGTCAGGACATGCTGACACGGCTTTTGGCCGGGGAGATTACTGGCCCGCCCGAGACGATTTTGCTGGATGACGTACCAATTGGGCATCTTGGCCCTGAAGAACGCCGCGCCCGCGGCGTTCATTTTATCCCCGAAGAACGGTTGGGGCGCGGTGCGGTGCCGGGCCATTCATTGGCCGAAAACGCCGGTTTGACCACTTTTCATGACGGGTTGATGTCGCGTGGGTTTCTGCGCTTGGGGCGGCGGCGCAAACGTGCGAGCGATCTTATCGAGGCGATGGATGTGCGCTGCAGTGGAACAGAGGCCGCCGCCCAATCGCTCTCTGGTGGCAACTTGCAAAAATTCATCGTCAGTCGTGAGCTGTCGTTGAAGCCGCGTGTCCTGATCGCGGAGCAGCCCACATGGGGGGTCGATGTGGGGGCCGCTGCGGTCATCCGGCAGAAATTGCTGGATATGCGCGACACGGGTGTTGCGGTGCTGATTGTCTCTGAGGAACTGGAAGAGTTGATGCAGATTTGTGACCGCATTCAGGTCATGTTCAGGGGCAGACTGTCGCCGTCTGTGGCTGTCGGGCAGACGGACATCGACCACATCGGTTTGGCCATGGCGGGCGATTTTGAAGAGTTGGAGCTTGGGCATGCCTAGACTGGTGCTGGAACAGCGCACAGAGGCGTCGATACTGGCACCAATCCAAGTCGCGGCGCTGGCTTTGCTTTTCACTTGCCTTGGCGGCGCTGTGCTGTTCCTCATCTACGGCGTGTCACCCTTGAAAGGCCTGCATGCGGTCTTCGTTGAGCCCTTGCAAACGCAATACGGAGTTGGTGAGGTTCTGCTGAAAATGGCACCACTCTTGTTGATCGCGCAGGGGCTGGCGATTGGTTTCAGGGCGCAGGTCTGGAACATCGGGGCGGAAGGGCAGCTTATCCTGGGGGCGATTGCGGCGTCTGCGCTGGCCATTCAGTTTGATGGGACGACGTCTGTACTGCTGCTGCCCGCGATGATCCTTGCGGGCATGCTGGCGGGCATGGCATGGGCGGGCATCGCGGCCTTTCTGCGCACCCAGTTCAACGCGAACGAAATCCTCGTGACCTTCATGCTGACCAGTGTCGCGCTCCAGTTGCTGTATTATCTGGTGACCGGACCGATGAAAGACCCGATGGGGTTCAATTTTCCGCAATCCATCAGCTTTGGTGCCAGCGCCACCTTCCCCCTGATCCTGGAAGGCACCCGCGCAAATGCGTCGCTGTTCCTTGGGCTGGCGGCGACAGTCGCTGCGTGGATATTTGTGCGCTACAGCTTTGCGAGCTACAAATTGTCGGTCGGTGGCCTTGCGCCGTCAGCGGCGTTCTACGCAGGGTTTTCGTCAAAACGCGCGGTCTGGGTGGCTTTGTTGGTGTCCGGCGGGGCGGCTGGGCTTGCAGGCGTGGGCGAGGTCGCGGGACCGCTTGGCCTTTTGCAGCGCAACCTGTCGCCCGGCTACGGATATGCGGGCATAATTGTTGCGGTTCTGGGCGGGCTTAACCCCATTGGGATTCTCTTTGCCGCAGCCATCATGGCGCTTGTTTATGTGGGTGGGGATTTTGCCTTGCTTTCGGTTGGAGTGCCGGATGCCGTTACGGGCATTCTGCAGGGCATTTTGCTGATCTCGTATCTGGCCTGTTCGCTGCTTTTGACCATGCGGTTGCGCATCGTCCGCGAGGCACCGGCCTGATGGATGTTTTGATTTTCATGGTCAGTGGTACACTGGCTGCGGCAACCGCACTGATCTTTGCGGCCATGGGAGAATTGGTCGCTGAAAAGTCAGGCATGCTGAACCTAGGCATCGAAGGGATGATGGCCACGGGGGCTGCCATGGGGTTTGTCGCCGCCACCCTGTCAGGGTCCTACACCGTGGGGTTTCTTGCGGCGGCTGTTCTGGGGTCGTTGCTGTCGCTGGTCTTTGCGGTGCTGACACTGGTCTTTCGCGCCAACCAGACCGCCTCGGGCCTCGCCATTGGTATTCTGGGCCTCGGCCTGTCCTCTGCCATTGGCAAGAATTTCGAAAGCAGGACCCTTCCCGGCGTGCCTGATCTGCCGCTGGGTTTTCTGGCGGATATACCGGTTATCGGCCCGATGTTTTTCCAGCTGGATGTGATGGTTTATCTGTCGATCGTTCTGGCGATTTTCACGTGGTATGTGCTGAACCGCACCAAGCTTGGCCTGATCATTCGCGCGGTGGGGGAAAGCCCGGAAAATGCACATGCCTTGGGCCTCAAGGTCGTGTGGATCCGAGCAGGCTGTGTGGCCTTTGGTGGGGCGATGGCGGGGATCGGGGGGGCGTATCTGTCGACCGCCTATACCCCGCTTTGGGCGGATGGAATGGTGGCTGGTCGTGGCTGGATCGTCGTGGCGCTGACCGTTTTTGGTACCTGGATGGTGCCGCGCGTGGCCTTTGGTGCCTACCTTTTTGGCTCTATTTCGCTGCTGGAGTTGTCCATTCAGGCGTTTGGCGTCAATTTGCCCAGTCAATTGATGTCGGCCATGCCGTACCTCGTTACCATTGTAATGCTGGCGTTGATCTCGCGAAACACGCTGTTCATCCGCCTCAACAGCCCGGCGAGCCTTGGGGCAACTTTGAAAATCTAGTCTGCATGAAAAACGAAAGGGGATATTACATAATGAAATTGCTCAAAACACTGGCGATCACGACGGCTGTCGCTGTATCCGCCCTCCCGGCTTTGGCGGAGGACAAGCTGAAGATCGGTTTTCTCTATCCATCACCCATTGCGGATGTCGGATGGTCGGCTGAGTTGAATGCAGGCCGCGTCGCGATTGAGGAACACTTTGGCGACAAGGTGGAAACCGTTTTTGTTGAAAACGTGCCTGAAGGGCCGGACGCCGCGCGCATCATGAACCAGATGGCCGCACAAGGGGCCGAGATGATCATGCTTGGCTCTTTTGGCTATATGAATGACGGGCTCAAGCTGGCGCAGCAGCGCCCGGAAATGACCTTTATTCACGCCTCCGGCTACAAGCTTGCGCCGAATCTGGGCAACTTCCAGAGCCGCAATTACGAAAGCAGCTACCTTGTGGGCATGGCCGCAGGGGATGTGACCGAAAACAATGTTGTGGGCATTGTCGCAGCCTACGCCATTCCCGAAGTGGTTGGCATGATCAACGCTTTCGCGCTGGGGGTGCAGGCCGTGAAACCGGATGTCGAGATCAAGGTCGTCTGGCTGAACTCATGGTTTGACCCGCCCAAAGCACAGGACAGCGCGCGCGCCTTGATGGCACAGCAGGCTGACGTAATCTATTCGCTGTATCAGGATACGCCTTCGGTGGTGACGGTCGCCGAAGAGGAAGAGGTCTGGGTCATCAACACCTCGTCGGACATGAAAGCCTATGCGCCCAACTGGTTGCTGGCCTCCCAGATCGCGGACTGGTCGTCTTACTTCATCGCCAGTGTTGAGGCCACGATCGCGGGCACTTTCGAAGGCACCCCTTACTGGGGCGGCATGGCTGATGGCACCGTGGATGTGAAAAGCTGGTCTGACAGTATTTCGGACGAAGCGATGGCCAAGATCACAGCCGCCGCTGAAGGGATAAAGTCAGGTGAGTTTCACCCGTTGACCGGGCCAATCATGGATCAGGACGGCACCGAACGCCTTGCGGCCGGAGAGGCGATTGCAGATCAGGACTTGCTGGGGATCAACTGGCTTGTTCAGGGTGTCGAGACACGCATACCAGAATAATGCAGGCGTTTCGCACGCATCTTTTACACAGCCCTCACCGGGGGCAGATCGAGCGCGTCGAGGATGCGCTCGTTTCCGTGTCAGACGCTGGTGAAATCCTTGATATTGGCGCGGGTCAGGATGCCGTGGATGCCGTTGATCTGCGCGGGTTTGGTCTGTTGTTGCCAGGCTTTGTGGACCTGCACATCCACGCCCCGCAGTTCCCGCAACTGGGCGCGGCGCTGGACGTCCCGCTGGAGGAATGGCTGCTCAAATACACCTTCCCCCTTGAGGCGCGGTATGCCGATCTTGCCTTCGCCACGGAAGTCTACCAGCGCCTTGTGCGGCGGTTGCTGTCGTGCGGCACCACCACGGCTGTCTATTTTGCCACGCTCCACGGACCTGCCAGTTTGAAGCTTGCTGAAACCTGCCTCAGCCTTGGTCAGCGCGCGTGGGTGGGGCGTGTGGCGATGGACCTTGCGGGCGGCTGCCCGGAATACTACCGCGATAAAGATGCGCAAACGGCGGTGGCTGACACAGCCAGCTTTATTGATGCTGTGCGCGCCTTGCCGGGCAACAGCCTCGTGGAGCCTGTCATCACCCCGCGGTTCATTCCGGCGTGCAGCGATGCGGCGCTTAAAGGGCTTGGGGATTTGGCCGCAACCACTGGTGCGCCGGTGCAGACCCATTGCTCTGAAAGCGATTGGGAACACGGTTTTGTGCTGGAACGCATGGGCAAGACCGATACCGCCGCCTTGGATGATTTTGGCCTGCTGACCCGTCGTTGCGTGCTGGCCCATGCAGGCCACATCACAGAGGCCGACATGGCCCTGATTGCGGATCGTGGCGCAGGCATCGCGCATTGCCCGCTGTCCAACGCTTACTTCGGTGATGCGGTCTTTCCGCTCAGGCGGGCGTTGGCCAAGGCGCTGCGGGTTGGTTTGGGCACGGATATCTCGGGCGGTTACAGCGCCTTTCTGCTGGACAATGCGCGCGCAGCCGTCACCCACAGCCGGATGCTGGAAAGTGGTGTTGATCCGACAAAACCGCCCGGCGAACGCGGCAGTCCGGACGCGCGTGTCGACTTTCGCGATGCGTTCTATCTCGCGACAAAAGGCGGGGCAAAGGTGCTGGACCTGCCGGTTGGGTCTTTCGAGGTCGGGCGCCAGTTCGATGCGGTGCTTGTGGATTTCGAAGGCCTGCGCAGCCCCACAGAAGACGCGCTGCAGAAAATCGTTTTGGGCGCGACACCTGAGAACATCAAAACCACGTGGGTGGCGGGCCGCAAGGTCAGCGCACGTTAGGACCACCCAGCCCAAACTTTTCCACCAGACCGCGCCGGTAGGCGACAGACATGGCATCGGCGGGGATATGCACCTCATCGCGCAGGTTCAGCGGTAAATCCTCTGGCCGTTGTGCCTCAACCAGCGGTTTGTCCTCATCGTTGATCATCAGGCTTTCGCGGATCAGGAATTCTTCGTCCGGGGTGCCTGTAGTGTCAGTTGCCACCTGAAAAATCTTGGTTTCATAGGCAGAGACGGGGCAGACGGTGTCCGCAAAATACTGCACATACCAGCTGTCATTGGGCTGAATGATGATGATCGTCGAAAACGGGTAGGTCAGTTGATAGGTGTAGACCACATGCCTGCTGTCGCCCGGTACATCATCGGGAAACCGGTTACCGCCTTCGTCGTAGCCAAGGTCAAATGTCAGACCATAGTCCGTTGTCTTGACGTCATAGGCGGGAAAGCGGTCGTCTTCGTTGCCGCCAAAGGTTTCTTTGTGCACCCACGGAAAATGGGCAACGTCGTTGAAGTTTTCCACGTGACGACTGGCGGCGGCGTGCCATGTGTTCGGCGGGACAAAGACCTTTTTCAGTGTAGTGTCGCCTATGCCCGGCCAGTCCGGAACAGGCCAGATCGGGTCTTGCGCAAGGCAGGCCCACAGGATGCCATATTTTTCCTGACACTGAATAGTTTGCAGCCGCAGGCGGGGCGAGACACGGGCGGTTTGATCCGGATTGGAGGGTATCTTGGTGCATCGCCCCTCAGGGTCAAAATGGAGCCCATGCATGGGGCAGATCAACTGCCCGTTGTCCACGCGGCCCGCGCTGATCTGAGTGCCACGGTGCGGGCAGAGGTCGCGCGCGACCGACAGCCCCGCAGGCGTGCGCCAGATGACCAGATCAACGTCCAGCAATCGCGCGGCGACCGGCTTTTCCGATATTTCGTGACAAAAGGCGATCGGGTGCCAGAAGCGTGACAGGATCAGCCAGTCCTGAGGCGCAAAGCTGCAGTTGCGGGGCAGATCAGACGGGGCCGTGTTTGCGTTCAGCGGAAGAAACATACCCAAAGGTATGCGCAGACGTGCGGCCATTGCAACGGCCTGCGCGCAGCTTTGCGCTGTCTGGGATGTGCAGGCTGTGCGATCCCCGTCGCGCGGCTTGTTTGCTAGGCAATCCTAAGCTCGAATTTGCAACTGTGGCCTGCGCCCATCGCAAGGCAGTCCGTCTCGTGGCAGGTGCATTTGGGATGCACAAGCACGCGGTAAAGTTGAGCAAAAACAGCGGCGTGCCAATGACATATACAATGCGGACAGTGGTCATTACACACAATCGGATTGTCGATAATCTCGAACGACCACGGTGTCTGCACCTCAAACCTGCCGGATCCGGCAAAGGTCCAGGCATGGCGCGCGATCGCCGTGGACAGCAGCTTTGCGGACGGGCGGGCAGGTAGGACACGCAAAAGCATTTGCACCGGTTTGGGAATGCGGTTGGCCAGAATGTAGTCAGCCGTTAACCGCCCGGCCTCAGCGGCCAGACAGGGGGCCAGTTCGGGTTCTTCAAACCGCAGCTGCCGGTGCAGGCGTGCGGCATCCTGTTCAGGGATCATCTCGGTCCCGTCAGGGATTTGAAAAATGCCCGCACGGGCCAGCATTTGCAACACCCGCTTTTGCCCGCCAAGGCGCTCGATCACCGGGAGCATCTGCAAAATGGCGTTGGGGCCGATCAGGCCGGGGGCGTGTCCGCCATCTTCAGGCGTCCTCCATTTGTAGATCGCCGCCGCCGCAGGCCTTCACCTGCGCGCCATTTGGCATCTTGAAGTCTTGGGCGCGTTCTGTGGCACGGTCCGCCATCTGCGCCTTGACCGCCGCGCGGCGTTCGGCAGCACGTGCGGCCTTGTCGGCAGAGGCTTCCCAGTCGTCCATCTGCGCTTCGGCAATTGTGCGCGTGTCGTCAAAGTGGAAATCAAGTTTGTTCTTGGACTGCGGGCCAGTGTAGCCCACCTTGCCCAAATCGTAAAACGTACGTCCGACCCCGGCTTTCAGGAAGGCATAGAGACAGCCCAGCAGGTAGCGCCTGCGGAAGCCGGTGCCGCGCCACGGGTAGTTGAACAGCGCCTTTTTCATGTAAAAGCGGCGGTAATTGTTCATCACGCCGTCCAAAAGCTCTCCGCGTTCCATCGCGGCAGGCTTCATGATGGGGGTCACAAAATTGTACCGGCTGAAATCGAACACTTCGACCTGATCTTTCAACTCCTGAAACAGCGGCGTGAAGGGCCACGGCGTATACATTGACCAGTTCGCCAGATCAGGCTGCCAGTCCCACGCCATGCGGTAGGTCTCTTCCAGCGTTTCGGGTGTTTCATTGTCCAGACCGACGATGAACTGTGCCTCAACCAGAATATCGGCTTCCCGCAGCAGGCGGATCGCTTCCTTGTTCTCTTCGACTTTGGTTTCCTTGTTGAACACATCCAGCTTCATCTGGGCTGCGGCCTCGGTCCCGAGAGAGACATGCACAAGCCCGGCTTTGCGATAGAATTTCAGCAGGTCGCGGTCTCTGTAGATGTCCGTGACACGGGTATTGATGCCCCACTTCACCCGGCGCGGCAGGTCGCGCGCAATAAGCTCTTCGCAGAAGGCCACGAATTTCTTCTTGTTGATCGTGGGCTCTTCGTCGGCGAGGATGAAAAAGCCGACCTTGTGGTTGGTCACGAGGTCTTCGATCTCGTCCACCACATCTTTGGGGTCGCGGACCCGGTAATCCCGCCAGAATTTCCATTGCGAACAGAAAGAGCAAGTAAAGGGGCATCCGCGTGCAAGGTTGGGAATCGCCACGCGCGTGTTGAGCGGCAGGTAGATGTATTTGCTCCATTCCAGAACGGACCAGTCGGGTTTGATCTTTGACAGGTCCTTGACCGTGCTGGCCGCAGGGGTCGCGACGATCTCATCGCCGTCCAGAAAAGCGAGCCCCTGAATGCGCTTGCGATCAGCAGGCCAGCGCCCGTCTTCAATGGCCAGCATCAGTTCGGTGCAAATCTCTTCGCCTTCGCCGCGCACGATTACGTCGATCCAGGGCGCTTCGGACAGGACTTGTTTGTACATGAAGGTTGCGTGCACGCCGCCCATGACCCGCACAGCGTTGGGGACAACGGCATGCGCTACTTTCAACACATCTTCGGCCCGGTAGATCGACGGGGTGATCGCCGTGACGCCCACCACATCGGGTTGTATTTCTTCCATGCGCTTTGCCAGATCCGCGTCCGAGACATTGTCCGTCATCGCATCAATAAAGTGCACTTCGTCAAATCCAGCGGTGCGCAGATGCCCAGTGAGGTAGGCGACCCATGCAGGCGGCCAGGTGCCTGCAATCTCTGCTCCGCCTGATCTGTAATTCGGATGAACAAATAGAATACGCATGGCTGACCTCCAATAATTGTAAAATGTTTTTGACACAGATAGTGTCTAGTTAAATTGACATATATCAACTTAGGCAAATGCAGGGCGCGCGGTCAGGCGTCTTGGGGGCTTTGCCTTGACTTGAGTCAATGTAGGCCCTTCGTGTCTGGGTAGTGTCGTTGCAAATCTTTTATTGTGCGCCAAGCCCCGTCTTTGGCACCGAATGCGGTGTGCTGGCGAAAACGGATCATGTATTTGTGTCAGGAGCGTCATACATGTGCTACTCGCCCGGAACTCTTTCAGTGCGGTCCTCAAGAACGCAAACATCCACCCAGCGTCCTCCAGGGGCCTTGGGCGCAAACAGGTTTGAAGAAACCTGGACCCAATGCAGTGATTGTATGGCGGTCTGCCCCCAAAACGCCATTCTTGCCGATCAGACCGGGTATCCTGTTCTGGATGAGACCGCGACCTGCCTGTCGTGTGGTCTTTGCGCAGACGTCTGTATGCACGGTGCGATTGAATTGACAGACGCGACAAGTGCAGGGCTGGCGTTGGTCATGGCGCTCGAAAGCCGCGAGGCGGTACGTCGGTAATCTGCCGTGCAGATTGATTTCGCCACAGCGGATATTCTGACCTCCTGAACTGCGCTGATGGCTGCGCGGTGCCGTGTGGTTATCCAAGCCCTTTGTGCGATTTTCCTTGCGCCTCGATGTCGAATGGCTGCATTCTTCGGTCGGTTTCAAAGGGGCATGTCGCGTCCAGATCGCTGAGGCTGATCTGAGGTGCCAGCACCCACCCAATCCGTTGTGACAGGAGAGCCCACCCGTGCGCTATGAACGCCCTCAATCCAGCACCGAGGCTGCGGCCTTGCTGGCGCAAGCCCCCGGCAAATCGTATGTTCTTGCCGGAGGTACGGACCTTTTGGTTCGGATGCAAAGTGATGATTTCGCAGCAGATATTGTGGTCGATATCAAAGCGATCCATGGCATGGGCGACATTGTCGAGACAGACAGCAGCTTTATTGTCGGGGCGGGCGTTCCCTGTGCTGCACTGAGCGAACACGCGGCTTTTGCGGCGGCATGGCCCGGCGTGGTGGAGGCGGCAAACCTCATTGGCTCCACGCAGATACAAGGTCGCTGCACGATGTCAGGCAACCTGTGCAATGCGTCGCCTGCGGCGGACAGCGTGCCGGCGTTGGTGGCTGCGGGGGCAATGGCGCGCATCGCCGGGCCGGATGGGGTCAGGACACTCCCGGTAGAGGATGTGCCCGTGCGTCCGGGCAAGACCTCTTTGGCGGAAGGCGAGTTCATTGATGCGCTGATCCTCGACAAACCCGCGCCCCGCACAGGCGACGCGTATTTGCGCTTCACGCCCCGCACCGAGATGGACATCGCGGTTGTGGGCGTCGCGATCAGCCTCACGCTTGATGATGCGGGCATTGTGCAGCGCGCGCGCGTGGCGCTGGGCGCTGTAGGTCCCAAAGTGGTGATCGCGGATGCTGCGGCAGAGGCCTTGATCGGCTCAAAGCTTGAAGACGACGCGCTGGAGGCCTTGTCTGCCGCCTGTTCGGCAGCCAGCCAGCCCATCGACGACAAACGCGGTACAATCGAATTCAGGAAAGACGTGGCAGGGGTGCTGGCAAAGCGCGCGGCCCGTGCAGCTTATGACCGGGCAGGAGCGAACTAATGGCAGCGATTGCGGTATCCACCACCATTAACGGCGACGACGTAGAGTATCTGTGCCAACCCGACGAGACGCTTCTGGACGTCTTGCGCAACCGACTTGGGTTGATGGGGTCCAAAGAAGGCTGCGGCACGGGTGATTGCGGCGCCTGCAGCACGATCATCGACGGCCGCGTTGTCTGCTCTTGTCTGGTGTTGGGGGCTGAGGCCTCTGGGCGCACTATCGAAACCATCGAAGGAATGGCGCAGGGCGGCGAGCTACACCCGCTTCAGCGCAAGTTCATAGAGCATGCCGCTTTGCAGTGTGGCATTTGCACCCCCGGTTTTCTGATCGCAGCCAAGGCGTTGCTGGACGTGAACCCTGACCCGTCCGAGACGGAAATCCGGTACTGGCTGGCGGGCAATCTGTGCCGCTGCACAGGATACGACAAGATCGTGCGTGCCGTGCAGGACGCCGCCTTGGAAATGAGAGGAGAAACCGCATGAGTTTCGACGCAGCCTACCAGAGCCAGAGATTCAAATCTGTCGGTACGCGGCCTTTGCGCCCCGATGGTGTGGACAAAGTGACCGGACGCGCACGCTATGGCGCTGATTTCAACATGCCGGGGCAACTTGTGGCCCGTGTGTTGCGCAGCCCGCACGCCCACGCCCGCATTGTGCGGATCGACACGCGCGCCGCCGAGGCGTTGAAAGGGGTGAAAGCGGTCGTCACGGCTGAGGACATGCCTGACCTGACGAATGGCGACGCGTCGCTGTTTGCGGTGCTTGATAATTGCATGGCGCGCGAGAAGGTCATGTATGACGGCCATGCGGTCGCGGCCGTCGCGGCGATTGACGAAAAGGTCGCCCGCGCAGCGCTCAAGCTGATCGACGTTGAATATGAAATTCTGCCCCATGTGGTCGACGTGGATGCGGCCATGCAGGACGATGCGCCCGTTTTGAACGACAGCATCTTTACGACGGGCGTAGAGCCCGCACCGACCAAACCGTCCAATGTGGCGGCCCGGTCTGAGTTTGGGCACGGGGATGTAGACGCCGGCTTTGCGGCTGCTGACGTGATCGTTGAACGCAGCTACAAGACCGAGCAAACGCACCAGGGCTACATTGAACCGCACGCCTGTGTGGCCAGTTGCAACCCTGATGGCACCGCAGAGCTTTGGGTCTGCACGCAAGGGCATTTTGTCTACCGTCAGAACTGTGCCGATTTGTTGGGACTGGAAGTGTCCAAGCTGCGGGTGACGTCCTCTGAAATCGGGGGCGGGTTTGGCGGAAAGACCCACGTCTGGACAGAGCCGGTGGCACTGGCGCTGTCGCGCAAGGCGGGGCGTCCGGTCAAGCTGATCATGGCGCGCGATGAAGTCTTCCGCGCCTCGGGGCCAACCAGTGCGACCTCGATTGACGTGAAGATCGGTGCCCGCAAGGACGGGCGGATCACGGCGGCGACTGCCCGCCTGCGGTACACAAGCGGGCCTTACCCGGACACATGGGCCGAGTTGGGCGCGATGACCTCTTTTGCCTGCTATGATCTGGATAACGTCAAAACCGAAGGGTTCGAGGTGGTCGTGAACAGGCCAAAAGTGGCCGCCTACCGTGCGCCCTCCGCGCCGATGGCCGCTTTTGCTGTAGAAAGCACGATTGATGAGTTGGCTGGAAAACTGGGCCTTGATGCGGTCAAGTTCCGGATCATGAACGCGGCCAAGGAAGGCACCACGTCTTCCTATGGGCCGGTTTATGGCCCTATCGGCATTGGCCCCACGCTGGAGGCCGCGAAAAACCATCCGCATATGAAAGCGCCGCTTGGCAAAAATCAGGGACGCGGCATGGCCTGTGGTTTCTGGTTCAACTTCGGGGGGCAGACCTGCACCGACCTGAACGTCAACGCGGATGGCACTGTCACTTTGGCTGTGGGCACGGTAGACGTGGGCGGGTCGCGCGCGTCCTTGTCGTTGATCGCGGCTGAAGAACTTGGCATCGACTATAACCACGTCAAAGCGGTCGTCTCCGATACTGCGACGCTGGGCTACAACGACATGACGGATGGCAGCCGGGGGACGTTTTCATCCTCGATGGCAACCATTTCGGCGGCGCGCAATGCGATCCAGATCATGCGCGAACGCGCGGCGGTCACATGGGACATCCCTTTGGGGGATGTCTACTGGGAAGACGGGCAGGCCAAGGCCGCTGGGTCGAAATACGGAAACCTCTCACCGCTCTCGGTCAAGGAGATCGCGGCGGAGGCCGGCAACACGGGCGGGCCAATCGCGGGGCATAGTGAGCTTGTGGCCGACGGCGCGGGCGTGTCCTTTGCCACGCATATCTGCGACGTTGAAGTCGACCCTGAGACAGGCTCAACCAGCATCGTCCGCTACACGGTCATTCAGGACGCAGGCAAGGCAGTGCATCCGTCTTATGTGGAAGGACAGTATCAAGGCGGCGCGGCGCAGGGCATCGGCTGGGCGCTGAACGAAGAGTATATCTATGGCGAGGATGGGCGACTGCAAAACCCCGGTTTCCTCGACTACCGCATCCCGGTCTGTTCGGATTTGCCGATGATCGACACGCAGATTTTAGAAATCCCGAACCCCAATCACCCCTATGGTGTGCGCGGTGTGGGGGAGACGTCAATCGTGCCGCCGCTTGCGGCGATTGCCAACGCGGTCTCCAATGCGGCCGGTGTCCGGATGTCACATATCCCGATGTCGCCCCCTCGGATTCTTGCGGTGCTGAAAGCTGACAAAGCGGGCTAATGGTCGAGGTCACGCTGTGGGCTGGTTTAATTCCTTTGGCCGGTGGGCATAAAACCCTGTCGGTCAAAGCCCGGACGATTCGTGAGCTTTTGCGCGCGCTGGAGGACCGATACCCGGCGCTTGGACCCCCTTTCAAAAATCAGGTGGCGGTCGTGATTGACGGTGTTGTCTTCCGAAACGACTGGTCTCAGGAAATCCCCGAGGGCGCAGAGGTTTTCCTGATGCGCCGCCTCAGCGGTGGATGACACTTGAATTCGAATTTAAAATCAATGGTTTGAGGTTATTTCTCGCTGTAACCGCTTAGTCATGATCCAAATGCGAAAAAGCAGTTAGCGCGCCATACGGGTGGGTTTGACACATATCAATGCACCGGATCAGCACCAAACGTATATTCGTCTCCAACCTAAAGGAGGCTCATATGAATCTTGGAAGGCAGCATGAAATTCTGACCGCACGGCGCGGCGAACTGGTGAAACATTTGCAGGTCGTCGAACATGAATTGGACGCCCCCGCCCCCCGCGACTTCGAAGACTATTCGTCGGAACGTCAGGGCGATGAGGTGCTCGAAGCGCTTGGCCATGTAGAACAAGCAGAGGTCAGGCGGATTGACGCTGCCCTCGCACGGATCAAGGATGGCCACTACGGCACCTGTCTGGAGTGCGGCAATACCATTTCAGACGGCAGACTTGCTGTTTTGCCCGACACGGCGCTGTGCCGCGGGTGCGCCAGCGCAAAAGGGTAGCAGGCTGGACTAGAACGCTTCGTCCAGCGCCTCACCGGCGTTCTGGACATCGCGTCCAATGCCTTTGGTGGTTTCACAGGCCGCCAAGGCAAAGACTGCGACAAACGCAAATGCGAATAACTTCATAACGGGTCTCCTGTTTATCTGCTCTTAGCCAAGTTTATCGTGCTTGCAGGCCACATTACAGCCGAAAAGCCCGTGTGTGTGCAATTCTGCTGACCTGTCGAAGGCAGGGCACCGGGATCAGGCGCGATAAAAGAGGTATCTGTCGGGGTGCACGGTTTGTGGCCCGCGAAGTTTCTCGAAGCCGACAAGTGGTTGCTGACTGACAATCAGACCGCCCGGCACCATCAACGGTGCAATCAGGGGCGACAGTCTTGCCCCCTCGGCCACATCTTTTTCCTTAACGCCATACCCAAAATCGTAATGCGCCAGCGCCATTCTGGTGCCGCGTGCAGCAAGGTGGTTCAGCATTTCCTCGGCTTCGCCCAGCAGGAAATTGTCCGCAGGCGGGAGGCAGGAGGGGTGCGGATTAAGCACACGGTCGATGACCCAGATGCGCCGCGACGGCAGAGTTTCGCGCAAATGGTCGTATGTGCGCCCGTTGCCCAGACCCAGCTCCAGCACATCGCCCGGCACATCCTCAATCTGCGTTGCCGCCCAGTTCAACCCGTCAATCTGGGCTGTCAGGCGTCTGCGCATGGATTCAAGTCGGCTCATGTGTGGTCTCCAAGTGGTGGTCCAGCTGCAACGGTTTTGCAGCACCATCCAGCATTTCAGCAATGAAACCCGCGCAAAAGTCCCAAATCTGATCGTCATGTACGAGGTGGTGCGTCAAAAACCCGAATGGCTCATCGTCGGGAGTTGGGTCCGTGCGGCGCGCCTGCAATTCGGTGACCGCACGCGAGATCAGCAGATCAGGATCGTGCAGACCACGCGTGCCACGCCAATCAACAGGGTCCAAATGGCTGTTGATGAAAGGCAAAATCTGATCCTTGGGGGCGCGGCCAAAAGTGGACACGGCACAAAACCCTGTAGCGGCCAGCAGAGGCAGGAAGCCACGGTCCATTCGGTTCCACGGCGGCACAAAGACCGGCACCAGCTGGTCTGTGAAAAGCTGGGATAGCCTGTCCATACCGCGCTGAAGCTCTGATGCTGCCGCCTCTCTGGGGGAGCCAAATTCTGCTTTCTTGGCTGTGTCCGGGGCGTGATTGGCGTGCGCCCAGCCGTGCACCATTGGCACGAGATGCGCCTGCTCTGCCACGTGATCGGCAAGGGCCTGCGTGGCTGCGGCAGGGATCACCGCAATATGCACCGGCATCCCGGCTGTCACCGACGCATTGCTCAACCGTTCGAGCGCGGGCGTAGGCTTGATCGCATCATCGTCGCGCCACCAAAATGCCACGCTGCGATTGTCGCGCCGCCAAAGGGCCAGTTCATTGCGAAGGGGCTGCCAACTTATTTGCATTGCTTCTCTTCAAAAAGGCGCGACAGGATGTTTGCGCTGCGTGCGGCACCGTCAAGACCTTGTTGCATCGCGTTTCTTTGCGGGGCGGCGGTGGCGCGCTGGACCGCCGCCAATAATCCGTCGGGCGTGACCTCTTCACTGTGCAGCATCTCGATGCCGGGCAGGGTCGACAATGCGGTTGCGCGCAACGTTTGTTCAACTTCACCGCCTGCGTCAAACGGGATGAATACAGCGGGCACGCTGCTTTGCAGGACATCAAGCGCTGTGTTGTAGCCACACATGGAGACAGAAGCGGAAGCATGCCGCACCATCTGGCGAAAGTCTGGGCGGGTTGGGCCGACAATAAGATTTGGCGGCGCAGCGCTCTGCAAGTCGTCGATCAATTGGGGCGCATCGCTGCCGCCGATGAACAGCCGCCACATACGGCCGGGATCAAGCGCCGCTGTGGCACTGGCCGCTTTGAAGAGGGTGGCACCCACGGGTCCTCCGCCAGCGCTGACCAATACTTCGCCTTTTCCGATGCCTTGGGGATGTGGCTTTGCGCTCTGTGGTGCCACAAATCCCGTGTAGCGCAACCGGTCTGACAACAAGGGTGTCACGGGCCAACTGGTATCCAGCGTAATGACGTTTGGGTCTGCATGCACAAGGACCGCATCATAGTAGTGCGATATGATCTCATCCGCCCAATCCACCTTCGCCCGCTTGGAGGGCGGGTTGAGGATATCCCGGACAGAAGCTGCAATACAGGTCGAGGTGGCGCGGGCAAGATCTAGTAGGGCCAGAAATTCCGTGCGCAGGCCGCGCCGTCCAAAGGGGAAAAGCTCCGTCACGAGGACATCAGGAGCCATCTCTTTAAAGCACCGGATCAGTTGCGTCTGGCGCAATTGCATCATCTCGGGGGATACGGGGCTGCCCGTCTGGTCCAGCAAGCGGGTAAAATTCACCCCGTCTGACTTGAGTGGCGGTAACTGTTCGACGTGCAGGTCCGCAGTCTCAAGGTGCGCCACCGGCATGCCGCCTGACACGATCACAACCTGATGTCCTGCCTGCATGGCCCCACGAGCCAGAGCAACCGCGCGGCTCAGATGTCCGGTGCCCAGCAGGTGTGTCACAACGATCATGATTTTCATGATGAAACGGCCTCCAGACGGACAGGTGAGGGGCTCATTTGCCAGCCGCCCGCGTCAATGTCGATCACATAGAGGCGATTGCGTTTGACAGCGAACGGGGCGGGGCCATCAAAACCCCAGCCTGTGGCATGCGCCAAAAGAACCCGCATCACCCCGATATGCGTCACCGCAACTGTTGGCTCTGTGAGGCTTTTGGCCCATGGCACCAGCCGATCCCTGAGGTCTCCGGGTCGCTCACCGCCGGGTGGGCAGTAGTCCCACCCCCAATCTTCAATATCCCGAAAGCCGCTGTGCGGATCAGCGTGCAGCGCGGCACCTTTGGCCCCTTCCCAGTCGCCCCAGTTCATTTCCATGAGCGCAGGTTCTACCCGAGGGGGGCGTCCACTGACCAGTTCGGCGGTCTGGCGCGCGCGGCTCAAGGGGCTTGAGACAACCTGCGCGTCTTGCCAATCGACTGGCAGCCGCAAATCAGAAAGCTGCGCGCGGGCTTCGGCATCAATGGGAATATCCGTGCGGCCCTGAATGCGTCCTGCGCGGTTCCATTCGGTGTGACCGTGGCGCAAAAGCGCAAGGTGTATCATGCGCAAAGTCCTTCCAGCGTTGTCATCAAGGTCCGCGCCGCAACAGGCCGCAAGTGGTGGCGGGCGACATGTTCGCGGGCGTGGCATCCCAAGGTGTGACGCGCCTCTGGCGTGCTCAGCAGATGGTCCAGTGCTGCGGCCAGCGCTTTGGGCCCTGCCTCGACCTCTGGCAGAGCCGCATCAGGGGCGAACAATTCGCGCAACCCCGGCCTGTTCTGGGCAAGCACAGGCACCCCATGCGCTTGCGCTTCAAGGTAAACCATCCCCAGCGCTTCGTTCACGCCGGGCCAGATAAAGACACGCGCCTGATGGTACTGCGCGGCCAGCGCTGCTTCACAAAGCGCGCCGGTGAACCGCACGGCCTTCCCGAACGGGGACATCATGCGGTGCACCTCGTCGCGCGCGGGGCCATCCCCCGCGACGGTGATCTGCCAGTCCGGCGTCTGTAGGTGACGCAAGGTCTCTGCCAGCACCCGGTAAGAGGCCAGTTTGTCGCCCGCCCGCATCATACCCACGCTCAGGATGCCACCGTCGCCCTGTGCCTGCGCTGGCAACTCGTCCATCGGCAGAAAGGGGCGCAGATGGATCAGTTTTTGCCCCTCCGGAGCGTCCCGCTGCAGGGTTTGCCCATCGCGCTGGGACAAGAAAAAGATCGCATCCGCCGCGTCACAGGCCGCTTCGGCCCTTTGGGCAAAATCGGCCCAAGGACCGACAAGGCGTTTTTTCGCGCGGGTGGCTTCGATCAGGATGTAGGGAATACCAAGGCTCTTTGATACCGCAGGCCCCACAAGATCAGGGGCTTTGTAGTAGTTGTGATAGGTGATCCACGCCTGCCACCCGCCTGCGCGGCCTTGCGGGATGGTCGCTGCAATCTCATCCTCTGCCGCCTGCATCAGCCGGGCTTGCGACGTGGCATCTCCGTCCCCGTCGCGGGATCGGAAGCGGGACGTCAGCGTGACCGCAGCACCCGTACTTTTTAACGCATCAATCAGGTTACGCGCGATCGTTCTGTCCCCTGATGGTCTGGGATCATCGGGGGGCTTCATCGGCGCATAGAATGCAAGACGCATCATGCCCCCGGTTGTTCCATCAGCGTGGTCAGCCGTCGGGCCAGATGTTGGATGCCGGGCACCATCTGGAAATGATCGAGCAGGCGGGTGTAGGCCGCCTCTGCCAGTGCCGGACCCATGTCAGGGTCCTGTGCAAAGCGCGTGATGGCAGCGGCGATGCTGTCTGGTGCGTCGTCGGTCAAAAGCCCGTGAACGCCGCTGTCGATAAACTCCGGAATGGCGGAAACCGGCGTGCTGAGGATGGGCAGCTTCTGGCTCGCCGCTTCCATCAGAACGTTTGGCAGCCCGTCGCGATCCCCGTCTGATGCAATGCGGCTGGGCAGCACGAAAAGATCGGCGCAGCGCATCGCATCAATCACGTCAGGTTGATCGGCAGGACCATGCCATGTGATCCGGTCCGCGACCCCTTTGCGGTCAGCGCGCAGGGCCAGTTCCTGCGCCATTGTGCCGCCGCCGATGTGATGCCAGCGCCAGTCAAGGCTGTCGGGAAGCAGCGACAGGGCGTCAATCAACCGGTCAAAGCCTTTCTTTTCAACCAAACGCCCGACAGAGAGTAACGTGAGTGTTGCCCCCTTTGTGCGCCGCGTGCGGTCGGGAGGTGCCGGAAACCGGTTCAGATCAAGCCCATGGTAGACAAGATCCACACGATCCTCCTTGTCTGACAGATGCCGAAGATGCCGCGCGCCAATCGCTGTGCAGGTGGCCCCGAAATGCGCGCCATATGACGCCGCAGACAGTTTTTCACGCAACTCCCACTCTGGCGAGGTCCAGATGTCTTTTGCATGGGCGGAAAACGACCAGGGCAGCCCGCGCAGGATCGCCGCATACCGCGCAACAGACGATGGTGTGTGCAAGAAATGCGCATAAAGACCGGCGGTGCCAGCGGGCATTTCCCGCGCAAGAACACAGGCCTGACCGATCCGGCGCATCCGGTTTGGGGTCCTGTCCCGCCAGATGTCTTGCACAGCGATCCGGGCCAACCGAAAGAACCCCCGGTGTATCAGGGCAGAGGCCACCCCCCGCACAACGCGCAGGGGATCGTCCTTGAGGTATTCCGGCAGGTAATTGACCGGTGCTGCAAGACGGTCATGCAAAGGGTGCGTTTTGTGATCGGTCGGATGACGGAGCGACCAGATTTCAAAGGCGATGCCCGCCTCTTCAAGGGCCACAAGCTCTTGGGCGATAAACGTCTCGGAAAGCCTTGGCCAGCCTTTGACAACAATGGCCAGCGGCGGCCTGTTGGCCGTTGTCATCGCTGGGCCATCAACCGGTTTGCGCGTGCAACAACAATATCCAGACCATCCAGCAGGTCCTGCGCGCCTGCCTCGGACGGCTTGTTCTGGGCGGGCAGATCGCGGATGGCCTTGATCATACTGTCGGCGGTCATGCCGTCGCGCCTCTCGTCCAGCATGCGCACAAGTCCCAGTTCTTCGGCGCGCGCGGCCCTGATCCATTGCTCCAGCCGGGGCACCGTGCGGGGGACGATCACGGCGCGCTTGTCAAAGGAAAGCACCTCACAGAACGTGTTGTATCCGCCCATGCAGATAACACCTTCGGCCTGCGCAAACAGCCCTTCGATCTGCGCTTCAAAACCAACGGCGGTGACGCGCCCGTCAAGCGCCTCGACCCGCGCATTGAACGCATCGCGCACGTCGCCCGACAGGAACGGGCCGTAGACAAGGCGTGCGTCGGGTTTCAGGGTCGGGTCTTTTTCGTAGGCTTCCAGAACCAGATTGACGAGCGCCTGACCATCGCCGCCCCCGCCCGGTGTGATCAGAACAAAGGACCCCGTGTCCGGTTCGGGGGGGTGGGTGTTCTCGCGGCGCAAATACCCTGTCCAATGCAGGCGGTCCCGTGTCTCTTTGCTGATGTCGAGGCCTTTTGTCGGATCATAGACGGATTTGGGCCCATACACCCAGATTTCATCATAAAAGGTTTCCATGGCCTCTACCGCGCTTTTGCGTGCCCATTCAGCCGCAAGCACGTTTGGTTCATCCAGAACATCACGTAATCCCAGAACAACGCGGGTCTCGCCTTTCTCTGCCAGCCGTTTGAGCGTCGGCAGAAGTTCGCCCCGAAACCCGGTTGGTTCCTTGTCGACGATCAGAAGGTCAGGGTTATACTGTTCGATCGCACTCTCAATAATGCCTGCGCGCAACGAGGTGGTATCATCAATGTCGAGCCCGAGGGATTGACTGACGTAGCTGCCATCTGGCAATTTGCTGACCCCCGGAAGTCGCACATGATCGACCCGTTCAGGAAAGGTGAACCTGCCTGCGATCGGGGAGCCGGTCAGAATGATGGCCGAGGCGTTTTCGTCTACCGCCGTCAAAGCAGAGGCGAGCGCGCGTGAGCGGCGCAAATGCCCCAGACCAAACGTATCATGAGAATAGAACATTACACGCCGGGGCCGTGTCTCGGTTGGCATGCCCTCAAGAAGCGGCTGTCGGTAAAAGGTATTCATGCACTACACCGGCACTTGCATCGTTTTATCTGCACATCTCAGGTGCCGCTCATTCCGGATCACAAAATGACGCATGGTTCGTCCTTGATCGTTCGCGGCAGAGCAGCGCCCCACCTACCCTTGCCCTGTCTGGCATAAAAAAACGTGCGGCGCAAAACACGGATTGCGTGCGCTTAGTGCCAAGCGCGCGATTGCAATGCAATGCCTGCTCGCCTACCGTCAAAAGCCTATGAGTACTTTTCGGGAATATGCCGTGATCCGCGCAACAGTTTTTGCCCTGATGGCAGTCGTTTTAGCCATTGTTGTGACTTTCAGCCCGAATAATGCTCAGGCGCAGAGCCTGAACTCCCTGTTTCCCGGCGGAAACGAAGGCACCGACGCCGAGGAGGACCGCATCAGCGATATTATGCGGGAGGCCGCCGAAAACGGGGTTGGCGTCATTGTGATTGGTCCGGATGGCACCATTATGGCCTCGCAAGGGTCTGAGGCTGCAGCGACCGCAAGCACCGCGCCGACTGTCGAAGGTTCTGGCTTGATGGCCGCGCAGGACCGTGTCGTCCGCTTTCGGGATGCGCTTGTTGAACGTCTGCTGGATTTGCCCAACGCGATCAACGAGGTGGTCTATATTCTCCGCGCGACAAGCCCGGACGGCACGATCTGGGCGTTCTTTCGGGCGCTTTACATTTCATTACTGCTGTTCGGCGTCGGGATGCTCGTCGAAAAATTTATCTACGGCCGGTTCATCGCCCGGCCTATTGTCGTCGCCCGCAGCAAGGACAGCCCCAAGGGCTATTCGCAGAAAATGCCGTTTCTGGTGTTTCGTTTCTTCATGGGCGTGATCGGCATTTTGGTGGCAATGGCGACGGCCTACATCATCGGGGGGATCATTTTTGGCCCGCTCGACGACCCCGGCATGCAGTTCACGGTGACGTCTATCAATGCGGCGTATTTCCTGAGCCGGGTTGTGTCTCAGCTTTGGCGCATGATCCTGTCGCCTTATCTGCCGCAATACCGCGTGCCTTATCTGGAGACCCGGGACGCGGTCCGGCTCTACGTCTGGCTGGTTGTTTTGGCCACATTCGACGTGTGTTCATCGCTTTTCGTGACGTGGATTGCCGAGCTTGGCCTCAACTACGATGTCTATGCGTTTTTGGCGTCAATGCTGTCTGCGATGCTGGTGCTGTTGAACGTGGCGATGATCCTGGCAAACGGTCGCGCGATCAGCAGTGCGATCCGCCTTGGAAAACCCGTTGATACGGTCAGCTGGTCTCTCAGAACGCTGTCCAACGTCTGGGCACCTGTCGTGATTTTGTATCTGTTTTTTGCCTGGGGCACGCTGACGTATGAACTGGTTTTGGGCACGCCGCCGGTAGTACCGCTGATTGCGGGCGCCTACATTATTTTGATGTCCATTCTGGTCGTGTACGGCGTCATCAACTTTGTCATTGAACGAAGCTTTGCGCGGGCGCGCGCCATGCGCGAGATGAACGAAGCCCGCATGTCTGCGGCAGCGTCCGGCAGCTTTGATGCTTTTGGCCCGGACGATGGTGACTATGGTGACGACGGCGACGATGAGGGCGGCGGTGCCGTTTCGCGTGCACGGGTGTTGTTCAACTCCAGAAACCAGATGGGCACATACGAGGCGCTGGCCCGCCGGATCGCGGGTATCTTGGCGCTGGTCGCGGGCATCAACGCGTTTTTCTACATTTGGGACAATGACGGCGCTAAAATGGTCGAGAGTACGGCCAGCCAGTTTCTTGATATTCTCGCCATTCTCTTTCTTGGGTACATCGCCTTTCACGCCTTTCGCATCTGGATAGATCACAAGATCAGCGAAGAACAAGGCGAGATGGAAGAAGGCGAACTGGGCGACGAAGGCGGCGGCACAAGCGCCAGTCGTCTTGCCACGCTGCTGCCGCTGTTTCGGAATTTCATTCTTGTTATTCTGGTGGTGACGATTGCGCTGATTGTGCTGATGGAAGCTGGCGTGAACGTAGGCCCGCTCTTTGCCGGGGCGGGCGTTGTCGGTGTGGCCGTGGGCTTTGGCAGTCAGGCGCTGGTGCGCGACATCTTCTCGGGGGGCTTTTTCCTTTTTGACGACGCTTTCCGCAAAGGAGAGTATTTGGATGTGGGCGGGGTGAAAGGCACGGTTGAAAAAATATCAGTGCGGTCCTTTCAGTTGCGCCACCACTTGGGCGCGCTGCACACGATCCCCTTTGGGGAAATTCAGGTGATGACCAACTATTCGCGTGACTGGGTGATCATGAAGCTGCCCTTGCGCGTGACCTATGACACGGACGTGGAAAAGGTGCGAAAGCTCATCAAGAACCTTGGTGTGACCCTGCTGGATGACCCGGTGATCGGGGAGAACTTCATTCAACCGCTGAAGTCGCAGGGCGTGATCGAGATGCAGGACAGTGCGATGATCATCCGGGTGAAATTCATGACAAAACCGGGCGACCAGTGGCTGGTGCGCAAGAAAGTCTATGAGGAAATACGCGCCCTCTTTGAACAGGAAGGCATCAATTTTGCCCACCGCGAAGTGACGGTACGACTGGCCGGGGACAAGTCGCCGGACGAGTTGACGGAACAAGACAAGAAAGCTGTGACAGCTGCTGCACAGGCCGCCATGGATGATGACCAGCCAGGGGGAAGTGCACCGCAGAAGGGCGATGACCGTTAGGTCGGCTGGACAGCCCGGGCCTGTGGCCCACCAGCCTTGTTTAAACTGATCGGGCTGTCTGCGGGGAACGGACCCTAAAAACGCAAAACACCTGCGAAATTGCTTCGCAGGTGTGTCGTATTGTAGTTTTTCCCGGTTTAGGCTCTGGCGCGACGGCGCATCACGCCGAAGAAACCCAAGCCACCCAGCAAAAACAGGATCGATGCGGGCAGGGGCACGACGTTCAGGCCGCCTGCGCCGTCAAATGTGAAGCCATCATTTTGCGACGTTCTGATCGCAACATCTGCGGCGGTCACGCCTTCGGAAAAGTTGATCATGACCAGCAAGCGGTTGTCGTTTCTCAGGCGTTGATCAGTAAAGGACCCATCAAGCTGGACACCATCGATCGAGATCGTGGTGTCAATCTCAAGCGATTTTTTTCCGGCATCCGCGGCATCGCGCAGGATGAAAAAAAGCGAATTGAACGTTTGGCCGCCGAAACCGGCGCTCCATGCGATGCCATTCGTGTCGTTTGAGTTCAGAGCCCAGATGCCCTGCTGGTCAAATTCCGGGTCGCCATCGAACTGACCGCCTACCACCAGATCGGGTGCTGTGTTTCCCTGACCGTTGACTGCCGGGTCAAACTGTAGGGCAATCCCTGTACAACCCGGTGCGCCAAGATCAAACGCGCGGCATGTCGAACCGCTGCCCACAACGCCGGGGAGTGTGGTGAATTGACCGACGTGCGAATTGTAGCCCGCTGATCCCAGCTCTCCGAACCGGAATCCATCAAAGGCGCCACCGGAGATTGAGCGGCCAGAGGGGTCGCTGGCTGTTGCACCCTCGAACACCACGCTGTCGTTCACATCTTTGGTCTGTTCGAATGTCTCGTAGGCCAAAGCGTTGCTCGCCTTTTCCGCCCACGTATCGTAGTCCAGCACGTTGACATTAAACAGCGGGGCGGCGTGCCCCATTGTGCCGATCACACATGCGGCCACCGCCGCGCAAAAACTCTTGCGGTACATATACAAAACTACCTTTACTCGTTACGGCCTTGCGTACAGCACAGTTGTAACGCTCAGAACAAGCCTTTCTTGGAGCGGAAACAGTGTTTTTCCCTAATTAAGGAATAAGATACCCGCAATGCGAGTGTTTTTGGCCTGCGCATCATCCTTGGATTTAAGCTGGTTCATCAGTTAACCAAAGATGGGCGCATGACGCGGGCGCAGGGGCTGATCTACTGTCGCAGGGCGGTTTCCATTTCAAGAATGGTGGCACGTAAGGTCCCCTCATCTATCTGGATAAATCCTTCGAAGGAGCGGCCCATATCAACGATGGTAACCATCAAGCCCGCAAAGGATGCCGACAACACGAAGGTGCGCCATGTGAGCTGCCGCCCCATCAGACCCGCGCGGTTGCCCGCCAGAAACAGCGCCGCCAGTGTCGTGCCCAAAACCATCGCCTGAGAATAGACGGAAATCGGCTCGGTGATCGTGCGCATGCGGTGCAGATGCGCGTCCAAAGCATCATTCATGGCACTGGCAAAAAACGCCTTGATCGCGGGCGGCACAGGGTCTGCTGTGTGTTCGACGGTCAGCGGCCAGAGCAGGGTCTGCGCCTCAAGCGAGCGGTCAATGAAAGCGCGTCCGTCTGAAACCGTCCGTAGTACAACGCCATCAGGCAAATGCCGCGTGTTTGCATAGGCGAGGATGGCTTGCTTGATCTCAGTCTTGCCAGGTTCCGGCAAGTAGTCTGCGCGGGCAAAAACAGTGCTGAGTGCTGCGGCTTCTTCGACCAGTGCTGTTGTTGTTGCGGCATTCTTGGCCAAACCGTTGCCGAAGGAAAAAGCCAGTAGCAGACCAACAATGCCGAAAAAGGCAGTGACCGTTGTCTCGCCGATGCGCGGGTCGATGTCACGACCGCTGGCGCGGTGACGTTGGTAGCTTGCACGCCCCGAAAAATACCCCCAGAGCGACGCTATGGGAAGCGCCACACAGAGCGCGATGATCAAAAGGCTCAGGGGGACAACCGGCAGGGTCAGTTGTTCGTAGACGGTGGTTGCTGATGTGGTCTCCACCCAAAGTCTCCTTTTTGTGCCCGGTGTTGTGTCCAGTCAGACCGTCGGCCCGGGGCGCATGGGGTAGCAAGGGGACAAGTCGCAGCGCATACGTGCTTTGGCTTAGTCCTTGTAGGGGTCCAGCGACGCCCGTAATCCGTCGCCTAAAAAGTTGAAGGCAAGCACGACAACGATGATCGGCAGCATTGGGATGGCCGTCCACGGGTATATCTCGATGGAGGCGAGGTTTTGCGCATCATTGAGCATAACCCCCCAACTGACCGCAGGCGCGCGCAGACCCAGACCCAGAAAGCTCAGCGCTGTCTCCCCAAGGATCATTGCGGGGATCGACAAGGTGGCGGAGGCAATCAGGTGGCTCATGAAATTCGGCAGCAGGTGGCGTCGTATGACGCGGCCCGGTTTTGCCCCCATCATTTCAGCCGCACGCACGTATTCCTCTTCGCGCAGGCTGAGGAATTTACTTCGGACTGCCCGCGCTAAGCCGGGCCAGTCGAGAATGCCGAGAATGATGGAGATGATGAAGAAGACCGCGACCGGCCCCCAGTTGGAAGGCACCGCAGCAGACAGCGCCAGCCACAAGGGCAACTCTGGCAATGACCTGAGGATTTCGATGGCGCGGTTGATCACCCAGTCCGTCACGCCACCAAAATACCCGGCGATGGCGCCAAAAAAGATGCCCAGAACAAAACTGACCGTGATCCCGATCAGTCCCACGGTCAAAGAAAGTTGTGCGCCATAAAGAATACGGGAGAAAACATCGCGGCCCAGCCTGTCAGATCCCCACAGAAAGACCGTGGCCCCTTCGGGCGCGCAGAACAGATGCGTGTCAGAGGCAATAAAGCCAAAAAGGTTGTACTGGCTGCCCTCGCAGAACCATTGCAGCCGCATGGGCGTGGTGGTGTCGGTCTCGTATGTCCAGCGGAAACTCTCCAGATCGGCGGTGGCGGTGATCGGGTAGACATAGGGGCCGACAAACTGCCCGTCATGCCACAGGTTGATGCTTTGCGGCGGCGCATAAAGGTAGTCCGCGCTGCGTTCATTCGGCGTATAGGGCGCGATGAAACCCGCCACAGGCAGCATCAGGTACGACATGAGCAGAAAGATGCCCGAAATCAGACCCAGCCTGTGGCGTTTGAACTTGCGCCAGACCAGTATCCACGTGGGCGCATCCATTTCCGAGCGTTCGAGCGCCGACAGGTCTACCTCTCCGGTGTAGGGGGCGTCATCCACATAGCGGCCATCGGGAAGCTGTGCCATCAGTTGCGCGCTCCGTACCGGATGCGGGGATCAAGCAAGACCAGCAAAAGGTCCGACACCATGGTGCCAATCAGCGTCAAAAGCGCCACGAACATCAGGATAAATCCGGCAAGAAACTGGTCCTGACTTTTCAGCGCGGTCAAAAGCGAAGGGCCGATGGTTTGCAGGCCCAGCACGACAGAGACCAGAACAGACCCCGAGACCATGGCGGGCAACAGGTTGCCGATATCCGCAACGAAGGGGTTGAAAGCCATGCGCAACGGGTATTTTGCCAACAGCTTTGAGGGCCCCAGCCCTTTGGCCTTCGCGGTCTCAACGTAGGGTTTGCTCAACTCGTCCAGCATATTGGCGCGCAGGCGCTGCATCATGGCGGCAGCCCCGGAGGTGCCGATCACGAAGGTCGGCACGATCAGATGCAGCAGCACCGATTTGACCTTGTCCCACGACATGGGCTCCCCTTCGAATTGCGGGTCCATCAGGCCGCCTATGGGAATGTCGAAATACTTGTTGCCGTAGTAAAACAGCATCAGCGCCAGCAGGAAGTTTGGCGTGGCCAGTCCCAGATAGCCGACAAACGCTGCCGTATAATCAACCCATGTCTCTGATTTTGCAGCGGCAATCACGCCCAGAGGCAGGGCGACCAGATAGACAAAAAGCACAGCCGCCAGATTGACAAGCACCGTCAGCCACAGTGCATCGCCCACAATTTCTGCCACGGGGCGGTCAAATTCAAAAGACCAGCCGAAATTGCCCTGAACAAGTCCGTACCAGCCTTGCGGACCGGGCGCGAAGCCGACCCATATCAGATATTGTTCCCAGATTGGCCGGTCGAGCGCATATTCGGTGCGCAAAAACTCGGCCTTGGCGACACCTTCGGCCTGACCAGTGGCCCGTAATTCTGCAATCTGGTTGGACAGATAGTCACCGGGCGGCAGGTTGATGATTACGAAGATCATGATCGACACAACCCACAGAGTGAGCAGCATCGTGATGAAACGGTAAATGGCGTAGCGCAGAAATATCATTGGGTGAGTTGCTGAAAGGCGTCTTCGAAGTAAAACTCGTCTATCCGGTGCACCCCGAAATGTGCGCCTGGCTCCCACGCCCATTTCCCGCTTTTCGGAACGTTGCGCAGTCTTTTGGACACGACTACCGGCTGCGGCGCCTCTGCCAGAATGCCGATCGCGAATTGCTGTTCTGCATGGATGGCCAGCATTTCCCGCCATATGGCTTCGCGCCGGGACGGGTCACGGGAATCGCTCCATTCGTGGTTCAGAGCCATCAGCCGTGTGGCGGGTTCGATGTCTGGCCGTTCTCCAACTTCGCCGCCGGTTTGATAGTATTGCCCCCATTTGGGCCAGGCAAAAAACTCCTGATGGGTAGGGGCGAGGTACTCAGGCGGCGTGTAGGCCTGCGGTAAACCGTTGTCCCAACCGTACCAGACGGCGGCCATCGACAGGCCGGAGTAGACACGGTTGCGCAGGATATCGCGGTCAAGCGGTCGCATGATCAGCTTGATCCCCAACTCGCGCCAGGTGTCCGTGACAATCGCCAGCGCGTTTTCCACTTCCTGCCGCTCGCCTGCGGTCTCAATCACAAACTCCATCGAGCGACCATCGGGCAAAAGCCGGATGCCATCTGCCGCACGTTCGGTCAGGCCCATTTCGTCCAGAAGCGCGTTGGCCTTGGCCGGATAGTAGACCGACCACTTGAAGAGGTTCGCGGTGTCGTGCAGCGGGCTGGCCTCAAGGGCTGTCATGCCGCCCTCTTTGGCAAGGCCGAAATAGAGCGCGCGGTTGATCATGCGGCGATCGATGCCCATGGACAAAGCGCGACGGAAGCGCACGTCGCGCAGGATGTCGCGCCAGACCGGGTCAGCAAAATTGAGGTTCGGGTAAATCGCAATCTGGCTGGCCGCACCATTGGCCCACAGATATGTCTCATAGCCCGCGCCATCTGCCTCACCCTTCTTGAGGATGGAGATATCGGGAAAGTCGAGCCCGCGCGCTTGCAGATCAATCTCGCCTGCGTTGGCTTTCGCGGCGATCAGGCCTCCCGCGACCACGGTCATTTCAACGATGTCGATATAGGGCAGTTGCGTGCCTTGCGCGTCAACCCTGTGGAAATAAGGGTTGCGTACAAAGAGGTTACGGCTGGATTGTTTTGCCGTTGCGTTGAGCCATGGTTGCAGCGTCGGCAATTCCGGATTGTCGAATTTATAGAGGTTGTCACGATCGTTGTGCAGGGCGGCCCATGTGCGAAGCCGGGCCTTCTTAATTTCGCGGCGCAACGTCTTGGCGTCGGTGAAATCCGCATGAAACTGTTTGAGATAATGCGCGGGGCGGTACAGGATCAGAGGGCTTGCCTGCGCCAGCAATTGCAAAAACTGCGGGTTGGGTTTCGGCCATTCGTAGACAACGGTGTGGTCATCCGGGAAACTGACGCGCGCCAGATGGCCATCGACCCGCAGGCTCTGAGAGGGTCCCGACGGGCTGAGTTCCGCGTTGTTCGCCACATGGTTCCAGTAGTAGCGAAAGTCCTCGGCGGTGAAAGGATGCCCGTCAGACCACCGGTGTCCACGGCGCAGGTGCAGCGTGAATTTGCGCCCCTCTTCGACCTCGATGTCGCGCAGAATATCCGGAACGAGGTTGTAGTTTTCGTCATACCCCACAAGGCGTGCATAGCCGTAAACGACCATCTGGCGCACATCTTTTGACCGGGACACCAGCGTGCGCAGAGTGCCGCCCTGCACGCCAAACGCCCGCCCCTTTGCTTCGAGGTCGATGACCGACAGGTCTTGCGGTACGCGGTCTGCCACGGCAGGCAGGTTGCCGTTTGACACCTCGCTTGCCCAGAAACTGCTTTCGCCCACATCTTCGGGACTAAGCGCCCACAGCGGCGCCGCCATGAAAGCCAAAAGAGCAGTCAGTTTCAAATGTCTAAGCATGGCATCTTACCTTGTGACCGGGTTCGATTTCGCGCAGGGCCGGGGCATTCTGTCCCTCAAAACGGAACATATCCGGCCATGTGGTTGGCGCACCAGCCCCTTTGGCGACCAATTCCAGATTGATCGGGCGGTTGATGTCCGGCTCCGGTTGCGCGGCAATCAACGCCTTGGTGTAAGGGTGCTGGGGATTGTAAAACAGCGTGTCCGGGGTGGCCTGCTCGACCACAACGCCCTGACGCATCACGGCCACCTCATCGGCAATGCGCGCCACAACCGCAAGGTCGTGGCTGATAAACAGATAGCTCAGCCCGATGGTGTCGCGGATCTCTTCGAGAAGGGCAAGTATCTGCTCCTGGACGGACACATCAAGCGCGGATGTGGGTTCGTCACAGACCAGCAAGACCGGGTCCAGGGTGAGCGCGCGGGCAATCGACAGGCGCTGCCTTTGCCCACCCGAAAAGGCATGCGGGTAGCGTTTGAGCATGGACGGATCAAGGCCCACCCATTTGAGCATTTGTGCCGCCTTGTCGCGCCGTTCAGCCCGCGTGCCAAGCCCGTGAATTTCCATCGGCTCGATCATTGCCTGCAGCACCCGCATGCGGGGCGAAAGAGACGAATAGGGGTCTTGGAACACCATCTGAGCTTGTCTGCGAAAGGTCATGCGTTGATCAGATCGCATGTCATGCACCGCAATCGGCAACCCGCCTTTTGCTGCGCGAAACAGAACCTCGCCGCCCTCATCCGGGGTTTCCGCCCCCAAAGCCACCCGCGCGCAGGTGGTCTTACCCGACCCGCTTTCGCCCACCACAGCGAGCGTTTTGCCCCGGGGCAAGGCAAGGTTGACGTCCTGACAGGCGGACACTGTCATGGGTTTGCGCCATCCGCCCGCCCGCATCGTAAAGGTCTTGGACACATGGCGCAGTTCGAGGATCAGATCGCTTGCGGGCATTTTGCGCGCAGGTTCCGCCACATGCGGGATCATCGGTGCCGCAGCAAACAGCTTTTGGGTGTAGCCATGTGCCGGTGCGCCAAGAACGGCAGGCGCGGGCCCGCTTTCCATGATCCGGCCCTTGTTCATGACCACCACAGTCTCTGCCATATTGGCCACCACACCCAGATCATGTGTGACAAGGATCACCGCCATGCCGATCTGCCGCTGGACATCTTTAATGAGCCCAAGCACTTGCGCTTGCGTGGTCACATCAAGGGCAGTGGTCGGCTCATCCGCGATCAACAGCTCTGGCCGTGCAACAATCGCCATGGCGATCATGGCGCGTTGCTGCATCCCGCCGGATAATTCGAAGGGATAAGACCGCCACACCCGCGCAGGATCGGGAAAGCCCACCTGCTCAAAGGTATCCAGCACGGCCTTGCGTGCCTCATTCATCGACATGTTGCGGTGCAGACGCAGCACCTCTGACACCTGATCCCCCAGCTTGTGCAAAGGGGACAGCGACCGCATCGGCTCCTGAAAGATCATGGAAATCTTGTTGCCGCGAATCCTGCGCATCTCGCGCTCTGACAGCTTTAGAAGGTCAGTGGGTGCCTCACCTTTTGGGGCGAAATGTATGGCGCCACGGCGCAACTGGGCCGCACCGGGCAAAATGCGCAAAACAGAGCGGCAGGTGATCGTTTTGCCGGACCCGCTTTCGCCCACAAGGGCGAGCGTTTCGCCGGGCATGACACGGAAGCTGACATTCTGCACAACGTCCGGACCGGCGCCAAACCCGATTGCGAGGTTTTCAACGTCAAGCAGAGGGGTCATAAGGACCAGCTACCTTTCCATACTCTGACAGCGGCGCGCGCATGCCGCTGGTTGCAGTGAACGCGATTTTGGCGCTAACGTCCAGCACACAGGTTTGTGAGGTCCGCCTTGCATTGAAAAATCCCTGCGACACAGGCAAGACACACCACAGAATTGTAAACTTTTACGAAAAGGCTGCCAAAATCGATGAGCCGACTAGATCTTTTTATCGATCGGATGGTGTCGCAACGTGCCTGTCTCGATCATGCGGCAGCGGCGACAGCCCATTTGAGCGGTCCTGTCTTTGAGCTTGGTCTGGGCAACGGGCGCACCTATCATCACATGTGCGAAATCGTGCCGCCCAAAGACATCTGGGTGTTTGAGCGGGCGATTGCCTCGCATCCCGACAGCACGCCGCCCGAAGAACAGGTTTTTCTGGGCGACGTTTTTGAGACCCTGCCGCAAGCCTTTGACCGTTGGGGGGCTGGTGTTCGGCTCGCGCATGCGGATCTTGGGGGGCACAACGCCGCCAAAAACGATGACTTTGCGCGTAGAATTTCGCCGTTGATCGAACCCCTGATGGCCCCGGGGGGCTTGATGGTCTCGAGCGACAAAATGTACTTCGACACCCTCGTTGAGATGCCTCTGCCGCTGGGGGCTGTGCCGCAACGCTGCTTCATTTACAGGGCGTGATGGCCGGATCGTTGTGCGAGCGCTGCCCGCATTTCTAACCTGTGCGCGTGCAGATTGGCCTGTCTGGCTCTCACGGTAAGTTTGGCGCGGGTGCCGGGTTTTCCTGTCGTGGAATACCTGCCATTCTGTGCGCCTTGGACAAACGAACAGGCCCACCGCGCGCTCCTGCCCGGCGCGGGTGACGGCCAGCGTGATCAGTTGGGAGCGGCATGACACAACCAGTCCTTTTTGAAGTGTGTGGGCCAATCGCGGTCCTCAGGATCAACAATGCGCCTGTGAACGCGCTAAGCCAGGCGGTGCGCCAAGGCATCCATGATGCCCTGTGCAAGGCAGAGGATATGCCGCAGGTGCAAGCGCTTTTGCTGATTGGCGAAGGTCGTACGTTTGTCGCGGGCGCTGATATCAAGGAGTTTGGCAAACCATTGCTGGAGCCTTCGTTGCCCGCGCTGTGCAACCGGCTGGAGGCTTCAAGGCTGGTGGTTGTGGCGGCAATGCATGGGGTGTCTTTGGGCGGCGGGTTGGAGGTGGCACTGTCGTGTCATTACCGGATTGGTGTGCCTGATGCGCGGGTCGGCTTGCCCGAAGTGCATCTGGGGCTGATCCCGGGCGCGGGTGGAACCCAAAGGTTGCCCCGACTGACAGGGGCGGACGTGGCGATTGAGGCCATTACATCGGGGCGTCATATCGGTGCCGCAGAAGCTTTGAATTTAGGGATTTTGGACCGCGTGACGCAAGGTACGCCTTTGGACATCGGGCTGGCTTTTGTACGCGAATTACTGGCGCAGGATGCCGGGCCAAGACCCGTTGGGGCAATGCCGCGTCCCAAGCCGCTTGCGTGGGAGGCAGTCCTTGAACAAGTGCGACGCCGGGCGCGGGGCCAGTTGTCCCCTGAGGTGGCTGTGCGCGCGGTGCAGGCCAGCACGGAGTTGTCTTTTGACGAAGGCCTGACCGCAGAAAGGCAACTGTTTTCCGAGTTGATGGACACCGATCAGCGTAAAGGGTTGATCCATGCGTTTTTTGCCGAACGCCAGACGTCGAAACTGCCTGAACTGCGCGAAGTATCGCCCCGCCCCCTGCATTCGATCGGGGTGGTCGGTGGCGGGACCATGGGATCAGGTATTGCGGCAGCGGCATTGATGGCCGGATTGCGCGTGACGCTGATTGAACAGGATCAAGACCGACTGCAGACCGCTCGCAGACAGGTCGAAGATATCCTGCATGCGGCGGAGGCGAGGGGCAAAATGACGGCATCTGCACGCGAAGGGGCTTTGGCCGACCTGTTTGCGCCTGATGTAGATGACGCCGCACTGGCGGATGCAGATTTGGTTGTAGAGGCCGTTTTTGAAGACATGGCAGCCAAAAAGTCGGTCTTTGCGCGTTTGAATACGGTGTGCAAACCGGGGGCGGTGTTGGCAACGAATACGTCCTATCTGGACATCGCAGAGATTGCCGGTGCGACCGGGCGTCCGGGTGATGTTTTGGGCCTGCATTTCTTTTCACCGGCCCATGTGATGAAGCTGCTTGAGGTTGTGGTGGCTGAGGGGACGGCACCCGAGGCTGCAGCCACAGGCTTTGCACTGGCGAAAAAGCTGGGCAAGACGGCGGTTCGGGCAGGGGTCTGCGACGGGTTCATCGGGAACCGGTTAATGAACGCTTACAGAACGGCGGCAGACCACATGGTGCTGGACGGGGCCAGCCCTTTTGAGGTTGATGCGGCAATTGAAGCTTTTGGTTTTGCCATGGGGCCGTTTCGCGTGGCGGATCTGGCTGGGTTGGATATCGGGTGGGCCGCCCGCCAACGCCGTGCGCCCACGCTTGATCCACGAGCGCGTGTTGGGCGCTATGCGGATGTGCTGTGTGAGCAAGGGCATTTTGGACAGAAAACCGGGTGTGGATACTACGTCTATCTCGAGGGGGCGCGACGGGGGGAGCCGAACGGGCAAGTGCTTTCGTTGATAGATGCAGAGCGCGCGCAGCGTGGCATAACCCCGCGTGTGTTTTCGACAGAAGACATCCAGCTGCGGTTTGTCGCGGCGATTGTGAATGAAGGGGCCCGCATCCTACAGGAAGGGATCGCGCGCCGGCCACTGGATTTGGATATCGCGATGATATTGGGCTACGGATTTCCAAGGTTTCGGGGTGGTCCCATGAAGTGGGCTGATCTGATGGGGTTGGAAAAGCTGCTGGCGTTGATTGAGGATTTCGCGAAAGAAGATGCGTTCTTTTGGGACGTGGCCCCTTTGTTGCGTGATCTTGTTGTGCGCGGTGCGTGCTTTGATGATCTTAATGCATAGAGCGGGTGGGCAGGCCATCGAGGCCCGCCCACCCGCGGCCTGCCGTCGGCGCGGCTAAACCTGTATGGGGTCGGGTGGCACGGCCTGCGCGCTGTCGCGCGCAACAAAACCAGAAAGCGGTCAGGTGTAGGTGCCTGCGGCGGCTTCCCGGATCGCACGGATTTGGGCGCCATAGGGGGCAGGATCAGCGACAGATCCGCCTTTGAACACGGCAGATCCCGCGACGAGAACATCTGCACCAGCCGTGGCGACCAGAGGAGCCGTCACCGGATCAACGCCGCCATCAATTTCAATAAGAATAGGCCGGTCACCAATCATGCGCCGCAGCTCGCGGATTTTCTCAATCTGTGAGTGAATAAATTTCTGACCGCCAAAGCCGGGGTTCACGGTCATGACGCAAACAAGGTCGACCATATCCATAAGGTGACTGATGGCGGCGGCGGGTGTTGCGGGGTTAAGCGCCACGCCCGCTTTAACGCCTGCGCCCCGGATTGCTTGCATGGTGCGGTGGATGTGGGGGCCTGCCTCTACATGCGCGGTGATCACATCTGCGCCGGCCTCCGCAAAGGCGTCAATATAGGGATCAACCGGTGCAATCATCAGATGCACGTCCATCACCGTTTTGATGTGGGGGCGCAGAGCCGCACACATGGCAGGACCGAAGGTGATATTCGGGACGAAATGGCCATCCATGACATCGACGTGGACCCAATCTGCGCCTTGTGCCTCGACGGCTTCGCATTCAGCGCCGAAGTTTGCAAAGTCAGCGGCTAGAATAGAGGGGGCGATCTTCAAAGAGCGGTCAAAACGCATTGCGTGGGCTTTCTGATGGTGGCTGCTAGGGGGGCTATAGCTGGAGGTGCCGGGTCGCTCAAGGGGGGTCCATCAGAAGCTCCATCGTATCCTTGAACAGCGCAGTAGGTCTCAGCAAATGATCCCGTATGGCCCAGAGTTTTGCTGCACGTGCCGTGCCAAGGGTTGGGGATGCGAAATCATAGAGTTTCGCGGCGACCTTTGTATCGGATATTGGCGCGTCGAGGCCGCCGCGCGCATGCACATCGCCCGAAGTCAGGATACGCCCGTCCGTTAGTGTGAGCGTGACATCCGCCATTCGGTGGGTCGGGAAAGAGGCGTTGTGGTGGTCTTTGACAGCAACGAAAATGCGCGGCAACAGGGCGGCAACCTCTGGATCACATAGGGCGACCCCCACCACATGCGCTGGGCCAAAGCTGCCATGCCGCCACAGCGTGGCCAGCGCAAAACGCAGTGAGTATTGAGCCTGTCCGGTTGTGTCGGGCGTATGCGGGGCGAGGGCAGCGTGTTATGTGAACTTCCCGACAGAAACGTGGCCGATCTGTGTGTGGTGGAGGGCATGTGTTATCATCAGTGAGTGCAACGCATCCGGTGGCGCATGATCTCAGCGGCAGACGGGGTAGGGTTTGATATAGTTCTCAAGGATCGTCCAACGGGTGCCCAGATCGGCCCAAAACGGGGCGACTTCATCCAGTTCAACCGTTTTTGGCAGGCGTCCGTCAGATCCGCACAACGCCAGAAGGGCGGCCATTGCACCGATCAATGCGCCCATACCAGAGCCGTCCTGCAGCATGGTCGGATTGGCGATTTCAGGCATCATTTGGCTGCGCGGGTCATGGTATTCTGCGATGCCCAAAGCCTTCCGCGGTTGGCGGCCGGTCGCGTTCCGACCCCCCAATGTGCGATCGTCGGTGACCGTCCCATGCAGGGCAAGGCCTGCGCGCGCGCCGACTTGTTAGGACATGGCCAGAATTCTAGTGCGTCCTGTCAGGTCGGGGCGTGCTGTGGCAAAGGCTGCAGGGACCGACACCATGGCACATCCGGTATGCTCTTTGACCGGATTAAAGCCAGCGTGTGCGTTGAGGCTGTCGATCTGAGTCGCGGCAGCAAAGGCCGCACCGGGTATGGGCACCATGCGTCTGTCAAAGAACAGCGGATCGGCAGTAGAGGCTGCGCTGGCCCCATGGAAACGAGCCGCAAAATCCCGTGCAATACGAGAGCGGCCAGAGCATGCGCGCCCGCCGCGACGCGGATGGTATCCATCAGCTGCGATGCCGCCATGCGCCGAGCGGTTTCGGGGACATAAGGTGCGTCGATGAAATGCGCGGCGCGGTCAAAGGCGGGAGAAGGGGCGGCAAGCGTGGGACAACCTATGTGACGCGAACACCATCAGAGGACAGTCAAAGAGACAGACATGCAGGTAGTGTCTCAGTTTGAAATGACATTTTTTGCTTAGTGAAATGGGCGACGTTGGCCGCCCCGACCTATATCCAAATATCTGGTCTGCAGTTTTCTCACTGCCCGGAAAACATGAGCCTAGAAGCTCTGCACTAACACGGCCGGGGTTCACATCAAAGTGCGCCGCGATCCGTTTTTGATACTCTCCAGCCCAGTGTCTTATCCAGATTTCTACTGCATCTTCGCAGGTCAGCCGATAGCTCGGCGTTCTGGCATCTGAAGCCATCTTAGCCCCTTTTCAGGACGGCCTTTAACTGATCGTTTGATCGTGAGCCCACCTTATGAAACGAGAAAAAGGTGATATCATAGCAACTGCCAACCAACGGCTAGTTGTTCTTTTATACTACCTGAGGTGCTCGGGGCAGCGCCTTCAACAAAGCGTTTTGTTGCTATCAATCGGCTGATTTCCGCTTTTTGTAGGGTTCGCGCTTATTGGGTGCGGGTGCCGCTGCGTTGATCAAGCCAACAATCCAAGCCATTTGATACAGATGATCTGATACGGCTGCCGCCATTGCCGGAGGGAATTTCATAGTCCTGCGTACGTGCACAAAGCTAAAATGCACAAAGCATAGCAAAAGCAGGTGCAGGTGGTTGTCCAACCTCTTGATGAACCCTTTGGTCAGGCGTGTGAAGCTGCGCATATCCATGCGGATTGAAAGGTCCTGCCGGTGGATTCACAAATGAAGTGCAAATTCTGTAACAAGATATTGAAATGCATGGAGTTAAACTACGGGCCACTGCTACCCTCACCTGAACTTGGATGAATGACGCAAGATTGCCAACTGGCGATATGCGAAGACGCCAGTGTCTGAGATTGCTGATCAACTGGGCCGCAACCCCTCGACGATCTACCACGAGATCAAGCGCAACTCGGTGCGCTTTGATGATCAGCCTGAGCTGAATGGCTATCATGCGTTGAATGCCCAAAACCTGTATAACGACCGCCGCGCCATCCATCTCAAATTGATCCGACACCCCGATCTCATGGCCGCCATGCGCAGTAGTTTTGACGCGGGATGGTTGCCTGAACAGATCGCTGGCCGGATACGATTGGAGCGACATCCCATGCGCGTCAGTCATGAAACGATCTATCGATATGCGTACTCCAAGGATGGGCGTGCTGAGAAGTTCTGCCAGCATCTGCCGCGCCATCGGCGCAACCGCAGGCCGCGCGACATGCGTAAACATCATGGAAGCCAGTTTCTTGAGGAATTGGCCATTAAACACCGCCCTGAAGCCGTTGGGAATAGCACCGAGTTCAGCCACTGGGAATGCGATCTGGTCATGCTCCGCAAGGAATTTGGCAAAGCCAACGTTACCTCATTGGTCGAACGTGTCAGCAGGTTTGCCGTTGTTCTAAAGAACCCATACAGGCAGTCTAAGCCCGATATGGAAGGCCTAGTTGACGGCTTGTCTTCTCTGCCTGTCCACGCACCTCAATCGATCACTTTTGACCGCGCGACAGAGTTCAGCGCATGGCAACATATAAAGGATGGTCTTGGCGCTGATCCATGGTTTTGTGACCCACGTTCACCCTGCTAACAACATCCACGTTTCCACCCCCACCCTGTAAAGTAGATTGTTTTGAAGAAAAGCATCGCTGCAGTAGTTGAATTCCATCATTGATCGATAAAGCCCAAAAACAGATGGGAGATCAGAAACCGGAGCATTTTTGATCGCGCGAAGCAGGCGCATGGGTACCTGCAAGCAAGCTACAAACTTATTCGCCTCTGTCTTAAGCGGATCGCTCCGGTTCAGCTCGTTAAACGGTGGCAAAACTGGATAATGATCAGGATGATCGACAAAAAATCGCCTATGCAGTATCCAATGGCCTAGCTCATGTGCAATTGTGAGGGATCGCCGATCTGAAGTTTTATCTTCGTTGACGTAAATCCGCGCATTCGCAAAACCGCAAAGCACCGCGACATTTTCGGCATTGCTGCTGAAGTTCGCAAACACGACTTCTACGCCATTTTCCTTTGCAATTTCGAAAACTGCTATCGGAGGTGCCGAGTAAGCCGCAGAGAGTTACTTTGCTCTTCGCCGGTTGCAATCCGCGCAATATGCACGGCATTGACCAAACCCTCCGCCGGGCGCTTCTGCCCTTGCGGTCCGTTTGGCGTTTTCTCCTATCCCTTGGTCGTAGGGTGCTTCCGTCCCGCCTGCCGCTACTCTACCGCATGCTTGCCCATATGAGTTCACTGTTTTTGTGATGCGCAAGCGGCAGCGCGTCTAGTGCTGCACTTTAGGCAATAACGTATGCCTAGTTGGGTAGTCTTTGGAATTCATGCCAACGCCGCTAAGTTTCAAACTGAGACACTGCCGAGATGCATGTCCATGTGCGACATTGCCATTTGAGGTATCACTCAAATATGATCACCCGAACCTATCTTTGCGCCAGCCAGCATGACAATGAAATGGCATCACAGTTCAGGAGAACCACTATGTTGATGCCACGCCAGAAAACGCCCGACCTTTCGCTGCCCCTGTTGGCCGGGGGTACATTTGACCTTTCGGGCGATTCGTCTGACAGGGGAACGGTCATCTGCTTTTATCGTGGGCTGCACTGCCCGATCTGTGCCAATTACCTTACTGAACTGGAAAAACGAACGGCGGATTTTGCCGAGCGCGGGGTGAAAGCCATTGCTGTTAGCTCTGATGGTGAAGAGCGCGCACAGGCGATGGCAGATAAAATCGGGGCGAAATCCTTGCGTTTTGCCTACGATCTGAGCCTTGCAAAGGCCAAGGAGTGGGGGCTGTATATCTCGACCTCGCGCGGCACAACGTCCATTGGGATCGAAGAGCCGGCACTGTTTTCCGAGCCGGGCCTTTTCATGGTCACCCCCCAACAGACGCTTTATTATGGGTCTGTGCAAACCATGCCGTTTGTGCGGCCACATTTTTCTGAACTTGTGGGGGCGTTGGATTTCGCCATCGCCAATGACTATCCGGCACGCGGCGAGTATACCGGCGCCGTTTGATCCAAAGGAGCGGCCCCAAGGGGCCGCACGACATGTCCGGGTTTGCGCGATCCTGCGCAAACCCGTAGCACACCTCAGGTCTTGGCAAGCTCGCCTATCAAGAGATCGCGCATCACGAATTTTTGCGGTTTGCCTGTCACGGTCATCGGCACATCCGGTCTGAGGCGGATATGCGTCGGCACTTTGAAGTGGGAGATCTGGTCTTTGCAGAAGGCTCTGATATCTTCCTCTGACAGTTGGGCGTCTTTTTGAGGGACGATGAAGGCGCAGACGACCTCCCCATACGTCTTGTCCGGTATGCCAAAGACCTGTGCTGTTGCGACATCAGGGTGCGTGTACAGGAATTCTTCGATCTCGCGGGGGTAGATGTTCTCTCCACCGCGCAAGATCATGTCTTTGAGCCGCCCCGTTATGGCCACATAACCTTGATCGTCCATCGTGGCGAGGTCACCGGTGCGCATCCACCCATCGCTGTCGATGCTTTGCGCTGTTTTTTCATCCTCGTTCCAGTAGCCTTGCATGACCGAATAGCCCCGGGTCCAAAGCTCGCCTTGCTGTCCGACAGGGACAGGGGCGTCTGTTTCACCGACGATTTTCACTTCGACATGTGGATGAATGCGCCCGACCGTGGAGACACGCGCCTCCAGCGGGTCATCTGGTGCGCTTTGGAAGGAAACAGGCGAGGTTTCTGTCATGCCATAGGCGATGGTCACGCCTGTCATGTGCATCTGTGATTGCACCTTGCGCATAATCTCGGCGGGGCAGGGCGCACCTGCCATGATTCCGGTGCGCAGTGACGTCAAATCATATTGGTTGAAATCGGGATGCGCCAAAGCCGCCACAAACATGGTTGGAACCCCATAGAGGGCAGTGCATTTTTCGTCTGCGACGGCCTCAAGGGTCTGTTTGGGGTCAAACCCTTCGCCAGGGATTACCATCGCGGCCCCTTTCGTCACGCACCCCAGCGTTCCCATCACCATGCCAAAGCAATGGTAAAACGGGACAGGGATGCACAGACGGTCCTGATCCGTAAGGTCCATCTTCTGTGTCACGAAGCGTGCATTGTTGACGATGTTCAGGTGGGTGAGACACGCTCCCTTGGGGCTGCCCGTCGTGCCAGAGGTGAACTGAATGTTGATCGGATCCTCAGGCCGTAGCGTGGCTGTGATTGCATCAAGGGCTGCTTTGGGGGCTGCTGCATCAGAGCCCATAAGATCATCAAACCCGATCATGCCGGACGGCACATCCGGCCCCATGGAAACAACCTCTTTCAGGTGCGGCACCTTTGGGGTCGCGAGCGCGCCGGGCCGTGCGGCCGCCAGTTCTGGTGCCAAGGTGTTTATCATTGCGAAATAGTCGCTGGTTTTGAAACGCGGTGCCGCAATAAGTGTTCGGCACTCAACTTTGTTAAGCGCATACTTAAGCTCTGACGGTCGGTAGGCAGGGTTGATACAGACCAGTATGGCACCGATGCGCGCCGTGGCCAGTTGGGTCAGCAGCCATTCTGGCCTGTTGGGCGCCCAGATACCGACGCGGTCCCCTTTCTGTAGCCCGAGAGACAGCAATCCGCCTGCAAGCCGGTCGACCTGATGGCTTAAGTCGGCGTAGGTCCATCTGACGCCCGTGTCGCAGAAAACAGCGGCGTCGTGATCGGGAAAACGCTGGGCAGTCTGCGCGAGAAGGTCAGGGATCGTGACCCGCCAAAGCGGTGAAGTGGCATCCCCCCTCACATGTGAAAGTCCGTTTGCTGGCCTGTGACCTAAAGTGCTCATGGTTCCATTCCTCCCCGATGTCATGATATTGGGTCCAATCCATGGGAAGGCAACCTGCAGCCAGACGCGCGCATTTCAGGTTTGACATGGGGCGTTGACATGCTTGGCATTCTGCGCAGATCCTAAGCGTACCAGATCGCACGGCGCAGCAAGTTGACGCCTAAGACCGCAAAAACCAGTAGCAGTGCATTTCGAAAGCCCTCGGGGGAGAGATGGCGGCGCAATCGTTCGCCCAGTGAAAATCCCAGTATGGTCGGCAGGATCATCGCGGCTGAAACACCAGCCAATGGACCGCTCAAAAAACCAAGCTGTGCATAGGACACACACAGAGGGACGCTGCCCACAACGATCAAGAAACCCGTGGCACGAATGAACTCATCCTTATCAACCTCGCGAGTTGCCAGATACATGGCGAGCGGCGCCCCCCATGCGGCGGTCATGCCGCCGATGATACCGGCGAACAGCCCAAATCCCACTTGCGCGGGCTTGTCCAGCCGATCTGGCAAGGGCGGGATCAGACGCCGGACACTGGCGGCAACAAAGATCAGCACCACGATCCCTAATGCGGCCAGCAAGAAACGGTCGCCCGCGCCGGCTGTGCCAAAAGCTGTCGCTGTGACACCCGCAAACAGAACCACGGCGAAGAGCCAGTAGCGCTGCACAGTTCTGCGGATCATGCCCCCGCGCCACATTTGCCAAGCGTTCGATGCCAGCATCGGGAGCAAAACCAAGGCAATTGCGACGCGCGGCCCCTCGAACAAGGTAATCAGGGCAATAGCGGCGGTTGGCATGCCAATGCCCGCGACGCCTTTGACCAGACCCGCAAACAAAAATGCCCCCCCTGCGCCTAACAATAAGGTGGTCAGGTCCAAAATGTTCCCCTCTGCCGTGTGTGGCCTGTCTCGTCGTGAAAGTCCGCGCCATCCGATATGAGCGGCTTGCGCCCGATGATACCGCCACATCGTATCTAAACATCAGGTCGACATCTCTTGATTGATCATGTCCCGCTCAATCTTACAACCAGCGCGTCAACGCAGGCCGATACCCTGCCAGAGGGCAGCCACGAAACTATCGGTCTGCAGGGTTCTTCCAACTTGAGCCTTGCGGCCAGATTGCACGCGTCTGCAGCGGCCTAGATGGCCGGTGCAGCCGTAATTGGATGTGCCTTACCCCATCATGTCAAACGACGGCAGTTGAACGCGCGCTCCGTTATTCGTTGATCAGTCTTGAGAGGTCCCGCGCGGCAGTTTTGATCCTGTCCACATGCAAAGCGAGGCTGTCGATTGTATGCCGCTGCATCGGCGCATGCACCGACAGCGTCGACACAAGCCGCTTTTGGTCGTCAAGAATAGGCACTGCAATCGCGACCATGTCCGCCATGAATTCCTGATTGTCCGTGGAATAGCCGCGTTTGCGGATTTTTGCGATGTCGTCCATCAGCGCCTTGGGCGTGCTCAGCATGCCTGGACCATGGGGTCTAAGCGGGGTGGCATGCAAAAGTCGCTCAAGCTGCGCATTGCGCAACCCTGATAAGTGCATCTTCCCGCTTGCGGTGCAGTAAAACGGCACCTGTGTTCCAATTGGCAGTTGAATGCGCAACGGCCAGTGAGTCTCCACCCGGTCGAGGTAAATCATCCCCTCGCGTTCAGGCGCTGCGATGTTGCACGTCTCCCCGATGTCATTTGCCAGATTGCGCAGGATGGTCAGCCGCACTGTTCTGACGCGCTGCGATGACATCGTGTTGAGCGCGATTTTTCGCAAACGCGGTCCGGGGCTATAAGATCGCCCGTCGATATCGCGCTGCAAAAAACCCTCTGCCTCTGCGGTATTGAACAGCCGGTGCAGTGTGGGTTTTGGCAGGTTCAGTGTGTCTTTGAGCGCGGAGGGCGTGACAGGCACGCCCACCTTTGCGACCTCTTCTAGCAGGACCAGTATCCGAAGTTTGGTCGGAATCTGGCCCTGCGTCTGTGGAGAAGAATCCTCTGGCATGGGATACCTTATTCGTTGTCTTTACCTACCTGGCACTAAGAACAACGCCAGATCCGGTATCAAGGCCACAAGAATCCACGTCGCCATCAAGGCAAAGAGATACATTGTAGAATATCTTAGCAACCGGAAGTACGGTACCCCAGTCACCCCTGACGCCACGTAGAGGTTCAAGCCATATGGCGGTGTGATGAATCCGATGGATGCACCAACAAGAAAGACCACCGCAAAGTGGATCGGATCGACGCCCACACTGGCCGCAATCGGCGCAAGGATCGGCGCCAGAATGATCGTAACCGGCAGGGATTCGAGAACCATCCCGGACACAAAAACGATGACCATCGCAGTTGCGAGAACAGCGTAATATCCGCCCATGGAAGTCACAAAGTCACCGATGACCTGCTGCGCCCCCAAAAGCGATAGGATCTGCTGCATCACCACGGAAACCGCAATCAGCGGTGCCAGAATGCCGGTGATCTGCGCCGAACGCACAACGATGCTTGGAATTTCAGGCAAGGTGAAGCCATCCACCAGCAACATCTCGCCGTAGCTTTTCTCATCCCATGTCTTGTTGTCCTTGATCCGGAACAGACGGCTCAGCGCCCAGCTGACCAGACCAGCGATCACGCCAAAGCCCACTGTCACACCAGCCGCCTCAGTCGGGGAGAACTTGCCCGTGTAGATGCCCCACAAAACAAGGAAGATCGCGAAAAAGCCGAGCCATCCCCCAAGTGCTGTTTTGGAAATACGCGCCGGATTGATGGCAATCAGGTGCCCCCATCCGTTCTTGGTGCAGACGATCCAACAGGTCGCCATCATCGCAAGTACCATCAACGTGCCCGGAATAATCCCGGCGATGAACAACTCACCCACTTCAAGCTGAAGCAAAAAACCATAGACAATAAAGATAATCGACGGCGGGATGATGATCCCGACTGTACCACCTGCAGCAGCCGTGGCGGCCGAGAATCGCTCGTCATATCCGCCCTTGACCATTTCAGGGTGCAGCATCGAACCGATTGTTGCGGTGGTCGCTGAGTTGGACCCGGAAATCGCAGCAAAAAGCCCGCATGCGCCGATAGAGGCCATAGCCAAGCCACCGCGCAACCAGCCCAAGCAGGCATAGGCAAAATCCGATAATCGTTTGGCAATCCCCGATTTGTTGATCAGGTCGCCGGTCAGAATGAAAAGCGGCATCGCCAGAAGCGCGTAGCCTTTGTTGAATACGTTAAGAAGTTCTGCGCCCATATTATCGAGGGTCAGCCCAAGAACGAATGAACATCCAATTACCCAGTAAGCAATTACGAGAAGGACAGGTACGCCGAGCATGAACAGCCCGGTGACGCCAAGCGAAATCAGCGTGATAATTGTTCCATCGGCCATTATGTGTCTCCCCCGATCACAGCTTGCTCGATCAGCGGCTCGCCGGCACGGTATTTGCGAATGTCATCCTGAAAGTTCTCAATGGCGCGCCCGGCGATCAGAATCGCGGCGATGGGGGCTGTCGCCAGAAACCACCACTGCATGGTGTTGTCAGTGCCCAAAACGATCTGAAAGTTTGCCGCCGAGTTCGCGGTGACGCGCATCGTTGTGACAAACAGGATGAGTGCGAAGCCCATCCACAGCACAAAGTCCATAAACAGGCAGGCAATTTGCCCCGTTGGCCCCATCTTGGTGCGAAATTCAGAAAAGCTCAGGTGCGTGCGCAGCCGAATATTGTAGGCCGCTCCAAACCACGCCATGACCATAAACAGGAACGGCGGAATTGTTGTAGACCAGGGCCACTGGCTGCTGAAAATAAATCGGTCAATCACCGCCCAGAAGATGATAAAGCCGATGGCCAGATAGGCCGCAACCATGACCGTTCGTTCCAGATGACGGTCAATGAGAGGCACTTTGCGGTAAATCATAGATATGAGATACCCGCCGGCGACCATAAGTATGAGGCCCAAGTACCATTTGGCATCGGACCTGAGGGCGTTGGTGATCTCGAAGCTGTCGCCTGACGCGAAAGCGGCGAGGATCGTACCCATATCAGAAATTGTCGACAAACCCGTTCCTCCCAAAAGGGTTGCGCTGTTGTTCACGGTCCGGGCGCTGGCGCTTGCCGGACATCCAAGACCATGTTGACAGCAAAAATGTCGGCCCCTCGAAAGGGGCCGACGGACTTTAGCTCAAGTCGTGGATCAGGCTTTCCACCAACGGCGTGGCTCAACATTTTCAGCCAGCGTGTGCGGGTTGTTGCGCACTTCGTTGTAGATGTCCTGGTAGGTGTCGATGCCACCGGCCCAACCGTTGATCCGCTCGCGCCATTGCTCCCACAACTGTGGTTGGAACTCTGGCGAGCACATTTCTTCGGCTTTCTTGCGCTCTGCATCGGACAGTGTCGCCATGCGCACGTTGTTTTGCGCAAAGATCGTGTCTGGCAGTTGTGGATCAGAGAAACCAACCGTGTTCACAAGCGCTGCTTCGTTTGCGGCTTGAACGTGGACCTGCGCGAGATATGCAGATTCCATAACCGCGTCCTGATGTGCGCCATCAAGACCGTCAAAGACGGACGCAGACATTGCTGTGTGCTCTGTGCCGCAGAAGAAGCGCAGGTCAACACACTGGCTGACCACAGGCGACATGTTGGCGTAGGCCACGGCGGACGCCCATGTTTCCGCACCGTCAATCAGGCCGGTTTTCAAGCCATCGAGCGTTTCTTCCCAGGCAATTGGAACGGGGTTCAAGTTCAGCGCGTTCATGGCGATCCGGCCAAGCTGTGTGCCTGTTACGCGGTTTTTGGAGCCAAAGAGCTGTTCGATGCTCGTGACGGTTTCCTTGTCTTCCCAAGACAGACCCAGTTGGATGCCGCGAAGTTCCGCGTGGGAGAAGAGGAATTTCAGACCGTGGCGTTGTTCGAATGGTTCGCGCAGGATGCGCTGCGATTCCGGGCTGTAGAGGAAGTAATACTGGTCTGCACGGGTGCGGAACATATACGCGTAGTCCAGCACGTTGAGATAGGGCGCACCACCGGCGGAGTTCTGAGTGGACGCCGCATACATATCCACGATGCCCTGTTGTGTTTTCTCGACGCAGGACAACTGGTTGCAGATCTGGTTGTTGCCGATGAATTCGATGCGAATTTCGCCATCGGTCCGGCTTTCCAGATCGCGTGCAAACTCAAGAACACCAGCGCGTTCGATCAGAAGGTTTTGGGGGTTAAAGCCCGCAGCACCCATCTTCAAAGTGACTTTAGGTTCGTTGGCAAACCGCTTTTCGTAGGTCGATTCTGCGGCTTGCGCGAGATTCGACAGGCTCATTGCGCCACCGAAGGTTCCTGCTGCCAGCAAAGTAGAGCTTAGTCCGTAACGCCCTGCAACGCGGAAAAGATCCCGCCGTGACAGATGCTTAATATTATTTTGAACTTTCATGTGTTCCTCCCTGAACATCATTATTGAGACAAAATGTCCCAAAAACTCTAGCTTGATTAGCTTTTTTTGCCTAGAGTTTTTTTAAGCTACCGTGGGGAGGCGAAAATGGAAGCGGATTTTATCGTTGTGGGGGCTGGGTCCGCCGGATGTGTGCTCGCAAACCGGCTGAGCGCGGACCCCAAAACCAAGGTTATTCTGCTCGAAGCGGGCGGGCGCGACCTTAACCCGTGGATTCATATTCCGGTCGGATATTTCAAGACAATTCACAATCCTTCGGTGGACTGGTGCTACAAAACTGAACCCGATCCTGGCCTGAATGGCAGATCGATAGAGTGGCCACGCGGCAAGGTTCTGGGCGGTTCCTCGTCGCTGAACGGCCTGCTTTACGTGCGCGGACAGCCGCAGGATTACGACCGTTGGCGGCAGATGGGCAATACCGGCTGGGGCTGGGATGATGTGTTGCCCTTGTTCAAACGGGCAGAGAAAAACGAACGGGGTGCAGACGACTATCATGGCGATCAGGGCCCGCTGTCTGTCTCGAACATGCGTATTCAGCGGCCCATCACCGACGCCTGGGTGGCAGCAGCGCAGGCGGCAGGCTATCCGTTCAACCCCGACTACAACGGCAAAACGCAGGAAGGGGTGGGCTTTTTCCAACTGACGTCCCGCAACGGTCGGCGCTGTTCGTCGGCGGTGGCCTACCTGAACCCGGTCAAAAAGCGCCCAAATCTGCAGATTGTGACCCATGCGCAGGTTGATCGTGTCGTGTTTGACGGCAAGCGCGCCGCGGGTATTCAGTACACGGACCGCAGCGGGCGCCAGATCGAGGTCAAGGCAAACCGCGAAATCGTGTTGTGTGGGGGGGCGATAAACTCGCCGCAATTGTTGATGCTGTCAGGGTTGGGCGCGGGCGCGGCCTTGGCTGAGCATGACATTAATGTGGTGCAGGACCTCGGTGGTGTGGGCCAGAACATGCAGGACCACTTGCAGGCGCGCTTGGTCTACAAATGCAATGAACCGACGCTGAATGACGAAGTCAGCAGTCTGGTTGGGCAAGCGCGGATTGCGCTTAAATATGCGATGTTCCGTGCGGGGCCGATGACCATGGCCGCGAGCCTCGCTACGGGTTTCATGAAAACCCATGAAGGGGTAGAGACGCCTGATATTCAGTTCCACGTGCAACCGCTGTCGGCTGAAAATCCGGGAAAGGGGGCTGATAAGTTCTCCGCCTTTACCATGTCGATTTGCCAGTTGCGGCCCGAAAGCCGTGGTGAGATCAGGCTGGCCTCGCCCAATCCGCGTCAGTACCCAAAGATCATTCCAAACTACCTGTCCACGGAAACAGACTGCCGCACTGTCGTGGCAGGGGTAAACATTGCGCGGAAAATCGCACGCCACGCGCCGCTGTCTTCCAAAATATCCGAAGAATTCCGACCGAATGCGGACCTTGATATGGACGATTATGACGCCACGCTGGACTGGGCGCGGCGCAATACCGCGTCGATCTATCACCCCACTGGCACCTGCAGGATGGGACAGGGAAAAGATGCGGTGGTGGATGAACGTCTCAGGGTGCACGGCGTCACGGGGCTGCGCGTTGCGGATTGTTCGATCATGCCGGAAATCGTGTCTGGCAATACAAACGCGCCGGCCATCATGATCGGCGAAAAGGCATCTGATCTGATCCTGGAAGACGCGCACTGACGGCAAATTGAGCCATGGGGATTGAAACCCCCGGCTACTTGCCAAAGACTGGGACGCGCGATGTGCAGACGACGAAAGGATGCCGGTTGCCGCTCAAGCTGTTTTCATCTGCCAAACGCGAACCGCATCTTGGGCCGTACCCACTGGAGCGTCTGACGCGGGGCGCGTTGCCGGACATGGCTGAGGTTCCGCCTGACGTTCCGCTGAGGTTTCACAGGCCAGAGCACCCGCTGTCTATTGTAAATGCCATGCGCGACTTTCAGGCGATGGGCGACGCCCTGCGGGCCGGGCCTGTGAACAAGACGCGCGCCACGATCCCTGAGAACCCGGTGGAACGTGCGCAACATCTGAAGTCCTTTGCGTATTTCTGCGATGTCTCAATGGTTGGGATTGGGCCACTGTTGCCAGAAGCACGTCTGGAAAAAGCGCGGATCAACCCGGATGTAGAGCGGTTGGCGCAGGACTTCCAGACCCGTCAGACCAAGACACTGGCGTCGGGCATTGACCTTATCATGGCCGATTTGCGCGACAGTATGGCCGCCCCGCCTGACGCGATTGAAACGCATCGCTCTGTGCTGGTCTTTTTGCAGGATATGCCGCGTGATCCGACCCCCGGTGAGGCGGGATGCGACTGGTTGCAGGATGCGCAGGCCCATCGCGCCTGTTTGCGCGCTACTGAGAGCGCTGTGGTCATTGCCAATTACATCCGGCTGCTGGGCTGGCAGGCCAAGGCGCATACCTCTACCAGTTCAGACATTGATCTGAACAAGGCCGCAGTGGCGGCGGGTCTGGCCTGCGTCGAGGCGGGCTCGCTGGTCAATCCCTTTGTCGGGGAGCGGTTCGGTGTTGCGGTCATATCAACGGATATGCCGCTGGCATATGACGCCCCCCTCGCGCCCATGATCGACCAACATCCGGGCGCGCTGGCAGAGGCTCTTGGCACACGGGGCAGTTTGCGAAAGGGCGCGCGTGATCCTTTTGTGGCGCGCCCGTTTGTTGCGGGGCCGCATCCCTTTGAGACGCTGAAACGGGTCGAACAGCCCACAACATACATCGATGCGCCACGCGTGGCGCGGGTGCCAAAGCGCGCAGATATGTTCGCCCGAGCGCAGTTTGGCGACATGGGGGAACGCAACCAGAAAGCTGCATCAGACGGCCACTACGCCCGCAAGGCAGCGCCCTCATCGGCGCAGAGGCGGCTCTTGGGCGCGTTGGTGTTGCTGCAAGACGGCCCGCCCGTTGATACTCCGCCCGAGACAGACCCCCGGAAAAATGCGCAAGCGTTGAAGGCCGCCAGCTACTTTCTGGGCATCGATGCGGTTGGCCTGTCGGCCTGTCCCGACTGGACATGGTACAGCCACGACGCAACCGGCGCGCCCATCGTGCCTCCACACGACCAAGCGGTGAGCATGATTGTCGATCAGGGGTTCGAGACGATGGAAGGGGCCAGCGGCGATGACTGGATTTCTGTCGCGCAATCCATGCGGGCCTATCTTCGGTTCTCATGGCTTGGCGGTGTGATTGCGCGCCAGATACGCAACGCCGGGTACAGCGCGCGCGCCCATACGGTGATGGATGGTGAAGTGCTGCAACCGCCGCTTTTGCTGTTGTCGGGGTTGGGCGAGGTCAGTCGCATTGGTGAGGTCATTCTGAACCCGTTTCTGGGGCCCCGCCTGAAATCTGGCGTGGTGACAACCGACGTGCCCATGGCGCACGACAAGCCCATCGGCTTTGGCCTGCAGAGCTTTTGCGAAAGCTGCAACAAATGCGCGCGGGAGTGTCCGTCGGGCGCAATCACCGCCGGGCCCAAGCGCATGTTCAACGGCTACGAAATCTGGAAATCCGACAGTCAGAAATGCGCCACCTACCGCATCACCACCGAAGGCGGTGCTATGTGCGGCCGATGCATGAAGACCTGCCCGTGGAACCTTGAAGGGCTGTTCGCGGAGGCTCCGTTTCGCTGGGCTGCGATGAAAGTGCCGCGCGCGGCGCCCTTTTTGGCGCGGCTGGACGACAGTCTGGGCCGCGGCGGGCTGAACCCTATCAAGAAATGGTGGTGGGACATCGAACTGAACGAGGATGGCGGCTACCATCCGACAAAGGCGCCGGTGAACGCCAGAGGGCTGCAAACCGGTCTGCATCTGGATCACAAGGACCAGACACTTGCCGTTTATCCGGCACCCCTTGCCCCGCCGCCGTGGCCATACCCCTTGCCGATGGACCGTGAGGCGGGCATTGAGGCCTATCAGGCGATGATAACCGCCGACGAATATCGCACGCGCCGGGCCCGGGGCGAAACAGGTCTGTGGGATCATCAGTATGCAGCGCCCACCGAAAGCCCTGTGCTGTGGCTGAAAGTGGCCGCGGCAGAGCGGTTGACAGAGGATATCACAAGATACGTTTTTGAGGCAGAAGATGGCAGCACCCTGCCCGCGTGGGACGCAGGCGCGCACCTTGATATCGTGGTGAGTCCGGACAAGCTGCGGGCCTATTCGCTCTGTGGTGATCCGGCAGAGACATCGCGTTACGAAATTGCGGTCCTGCGGGAGGCGGAAGGGAGGGGCGGGTCCGCGCTGCTGCACCGGATTTTTACGGCAGGCAGGCGCGTGGTCGTTTCAAAGTCGATCAATCACTTCCCCTTGGCCATCCCGGCGCGGCGCAGCTACTTGATGGGGGGTGGGATCGGCGTCACGCCGCTGATTGCGATGGCGCATGAACTGCACCGTAAAGGGGCCGACTTCGTGCTGCACTATTCGGTGCCGACACGTGCGCGCGCGGCTTTCGCAGAACACTTGGCGCAGATGCCTTGGGCAAGTGCTGTGCATTTGCATGTGTCAGATGAAGGCGCGCGCGCGGATTTGCGCGCGATATTCGCGCAAGCCCGTCCCCAAGACCACGTGTATACCTGTGGTCCAGACGCTTACATGACGGCGGTAATGGCAGCCGCCGCAAACGCAGGTGTGTCCGACGAAAACTGCCGCTTTGAATACTTCGCGGCGCCGCAGACGGAAGAATACACCAATCATCCCTTTGCGCTGCACCTCAACGATGGGCGGATCATCGAGGTTGCAGCGGACCAATCCGCAACAGACGCCCTTGCGCAGGCAGGCGTCAACGTAGACGTAAAGTGCAGCGATGGCATTTGTGGCGTCTGCAAATGCGGCGTTCTTGAGGGCGCGGTCGAACACCGGGATTTTGTTCTGTCGAAAACCCAGCGCGAATCCACGATGATCTTGTGTCAGTCGCGGGCGCTGGACCCGGAGGCGGTGATCAGAATTGATTTATAGCGCTTTGTCAGCGTCTGAGTGCCTACTGGTTCAGGTGAAAGCGGTGAATTTGATGAAACAGCTTTTCTTCGTCCTCGCCCACCAGCGTCAGAGTGTTGATGGAAAAAGGCGTCAGATCGCAGTCCGCGAAATGGGCTTGCAGTTGCCTTCGCACCGGATCGCCCTCATAGCGACCGACAGGCCCCGTCAGCGTCATGTGAAAGCGAAAACTGTCCATGACATAGGGGTAGCCCCACTGTTTCAGGTTCTCTTCTTCTTGCGGTGACAGGGGCGCATTGCGGCGGCGCGCCAGCTCTTGCTCTGACGGGGGCGCTCTGAATTGGTCAAGGTCGCGCACCACGCGGCTTGCAAGGGCCGCAAGTTGCCGGGTCTCTCCGATCGCGGTGAAGGCAAAAAACGAACCGATCCGGTTGAGCCGCAAACCCTCCAACGCAACCGGTTTTGCGGCCGCGCACAGATCGGCTAAAGCGTCGCGCAAACGGCCTTCGTCTTGCCCTTTGGCCAACGAAAACGGGGGCTTGATCGTCGCATGAAACCCATATTTTCTAGGTCTTTTGGTCAGGTCTGGTGCGGGGCTCTCATGCCGTACGGCGGACGTAATATCCCAGCCCAGCCAAGTCGACCCAGCATCTGCAAAACTACTATTTTCGGGTGTGAAGTAAACAGCATAGCGTCTGAATTTCATGGGTGATCCCGCCCTTGTGACAACGTTAGCACGTCCGGGTCACAAGGCGCCAGTGGGCCTGTTTCGAATTCTGTGTCAAAGGGTTGCGTTTCGGCGCGTGGTCTGGCTCTGTCCGGGGAAATCTATTCGAAGGAGCAGCCCATGCGCGCCATGCAACTTGTGGAGACCGGACAGCCTTTGCAGCTGCGCGAGGTGCCGTGTCCTGATCCGGCACCGGGCGAGGTATTGGTGCGCGTTCATACCTGCGGGCTGAATTTTGGCGATTTGCTGATCATCAAAGGCACCTATCAGGAAAAGCCAGCTTTGCCTGCAACCCTTGGCATGGAGCTTTGCGGTACAATTGAGGCGCTGGGGGATGGCGTCACGGGGCTGCAGGTTGGTCAGCGTGTGGCGGCTTATTGTGGGTTTGGGGCGCTGGCTGAATACGCGTCCATTCCGGCCAATGTCTGCGTCCCTGTGCCGGATGAAATGACGCCCGCCCACGCAGCGGCGTTTCTGATTGCCTACGGCACGAGCCATGTGGCGCTTGATTACAAAGCGCGCATGCAGCCCGGGGAGCGGCTTTTGGTGCTGGGCGCGTCCGGGGGCGTTGGGCTGACGGCGGTGGAGCTTGGCAAGCTGATGGGCGCAGAGGTGATTGCGGCGGCCCGTGGGCGTGACAAGCTGGAAGTGGCGCGGCAGGCTGGCGCGGATCATCTCATCGATTCCGAGACGGATGACATACGCGAAATCGTCAAAGGCTTGGGAGGCGCCGATGTCGTCTACGACCCGGTGGGCGGTGACCAGTTCAAAGCCGCCCTGCGCGCCTGCCGGGCCGAGGCCCGCATTCTGCCCCTTGGTTTTGCATCGGGCGAGGTCCCGCAAATCCCGGCCAATCACCTGCTGGTCAAGAACATTTCGGTTCTGGGCTTTTACTGGGGCGGCTACATGCGGGTAAACCCGAAGGTTCTGACCGACAGTTTCGAGACTCTCTTTGAATGGTACGTTGACGGCAAGCTAAAGCCGCATGTCAGCAATACGCTGCCACTGGAGCAGGCAAATGAAGGACTTGAGCTTTTGCGCACGCGTCAGGCCACGGGCAAGGTGGTCATTGACATCGGTTAGCGCCCATCGGCGGGGGCGTTATCCGCCTCTGGCAGCGTGTTGCCTTTCACCCGGTCGTCGCCCCCTTCAACGATTTCATGATCGTGTTTGTGATCCAGATCGCTCTGTTCGCGACAGCCTGCAGACCAGCGCATGAAAAGTCAGGGAAGCGCCACAAAGCTTTTTCAATAGTAGACTAAAATACCCCGGACACTGCCTAAAGTGCTAATTCTTGCAAGCGCAACGTGCACAAAAATCTTAGCGACGGCGTAGCGGTCCTCTGGCGACGATCCGGGATTTCTGGCGTTCGCGCAGAAAAACGAACAATCCAGACCCGAGGATCAGGCCCATGCCGATCCAGACCTCCCACTGCGGCAGATCCGCAAAAACCACAAAGCCCCAGAACACGGCAAGGGGCAGGCCGAGGTATTCGAAAGGCGCGACTGTCGCGGCATCCGCCATCCGGTAGGCCTGGCTCAGGCAATAGCCGATGATCGCGGAATTGGCCCCAAGGCCAGCCAGCACCCACCAGTCGGCGGCAGTGGGCCAGACCCATGCCCGCAGCAAAAAGAGGACCGATTGGTTGGTTGCGCCTTCTGCAAACCGCCCGTCGCCCGCGACCAGAAAAAAGCTGACAGAGACCAGAATGAACATGGCCTGAATATAGACAGACAGGGCAGAGGCTTTGCTGTCCACGCCAAGCTTTCGCGTCATCAACTGTGTCAGCGCGTAGGTCAGGGCGGATACCACTGGCAGGAGCAAAACAAGCCGGGACACCTCAAGACTGTCACTGCTGGCCCAGGGACGCTGCATCAGCAACACGCCGCCAAACCCGACAACAACGGCCGTCAGGCGCAAGGGCCCGACCTTTTCTTTGAGGATCGGGATCGACAGCAAGGTGATGAACAAAGGGGCTGCGAAAAACAGCGCCGTGGCTTCTGCCAGAGGCAAAGCCGCGAGGGCGACAAAATAGGTCATATTCGCCACCACGATCAGCAGCCCTCTGACGATATGCGCAATAGGGTCGCGCGTCCGCAAAATACGCGTGCCCCCTTCGTATCGAACGATCACCAAAGAGATCAGAATGCCAATGAACGACCGGATAAAGACAATCTCGTGCAACGGATAGCTGCCCGACAAGCGTTTGATCAGCATATCGTTGAGGGAGATCGCCAGAACACCTGCGACAACGAACGCAATGCCTACGTTTGCCTGATTTTGTGGAAGGGTGGTCATAGCGCTGGCATAACAGGTGTCAGACGTCTGTCGCGTTCTTTTGCGACAACGAGACGTGTCGCAAAACCGATTGGCGCGGGCGGCCACGTTGCGCTACACGCTGCGATATCCAATTCTTGCAAGGAGCCCTAACATGAAGATGTCCGACACGCGTCAGATCAAGGCATCCCCGGCAGAGGTTTATGCCGCGCTGACCGATCCTGAGATGTTGAAAGCCTGTGTGCCGGGCGCGCAAGAGGTCACAGGCTCCCCGGCTGACGGGTTTGAGGCAACAGTCATGCAGAAAGTGGGCCCCGTGAAAGCGACGTTCAAAGGCGTGGTGGCCTTGTCGGATATGGTCGAGAACGAAAAACTCACGATCACCGGAGAAGGCAAGGGCGGTGCGGCAGGTTTCGCAAAAGGCGGCGCGGTTGTGACAATGCTGGAAAAGGATGGCGGCACCGCGCTTTCTTACGATGTAGAGGCCAAAGTCGGCGGCAAGCTTGCGCAACTGGGCAGCCGGATCATCGATGGCTTTGCCAAGAAAATGGCTGATCAGTTCTTTAACAACCTGCAAACGGCACTGGAGGGGGAGGACCCTGACGCACCGGTGGCGGAAAAGAAAAAAGGCTGGCTTGGACGGTTGCGCGGCGACTGAGCGCGCGCGGCCTTTGAAAATTCGGACCGCGCGCAGCAATGCACAGGGGGCCGGTATGACTGTGCGTTTGGGCGCTTCTCATTGAGCGGTAACTGCACTAGGTCCGCACCATAAGCTGGGAGAGAGGCAATGGCGGTCATTTTGGATGTGCGCAACCTGCGAAAGTCATACGCGGGCGGGTTTGAGGCGCTCAGCAACGTCAATCTTGAGATCGATGCAGGAGAGATCGTAGCCTTGCTTGGCCCTAATGGCGCAGGCAAAACCACGCTGATTTCGACTATATGCGGGATAACGACTGCCACATCGGGCACCATCAGCGTCGGCGGGCACGACACAATCAAGAGCTTTCGCGCAGCGCGCAGCCTGATCGGGCTGGTGCCGCAGGAAATCAACCTTGAGCCTTTTGAACGCGTTATAAACACCGTGCGGTTTTCGCGGGGGTTGTTTGGCAAGCCCAAGAACGATGCGATCATCGAGGATATTCTTAAACGCCTGTCCCTGTGGGACAAAAAAGACAGCCAAATTCGCCAGCTGTCAGGCGGGATGAAGCGGCGGGTGTTGATCGCCAAGGCATTGAGCCATGAGCCCCGATTGCTTTTCCTTGATGAGCCTACCGCAGGTGTCGATGTGGAATTGCGCCGCGATATGTGGGAGATCGTGGCGGGCCTGAAAGAAAGCGGCGTCACAATCGTGCTGACCACGCATTACATCGAAGAGGCGGAAGCCATCGCAGACCGTATCGGCGTGATCGCCAAGGGCGAAATGCTGCTGATCGAAGATAAAGACAAGCTGATGGAACGCATGGGGCAAAAGCAGCTTGATGTGCAACTGACTGAACCTGTGGACAGAGTCCCCGACAGCCTTGCTGCGTATAATCTGGTTCTGGGTGACGGCGGGCAAACGCTGACCTACAGCTATGATACCCGAAAGGGCCAGCGTACAGGCATTACAAAGCTGCTGGGCGACGTGGCAGCGGCGGGTCTGGTGCTGCGCGATGTGGTCACGCGCCAAAACAGCCTTGAAGACATCTTTGTGGGTCTGGTGCATGAAAACGAGCAGGAGCCATCATGAACTTTCTTGCGATCCGGGCGATCTTTCTTTTTGAAATGGCGCGGTTTTTCCGCACGCTGGCGCAAAGCCTGATCTCTCCGGTCCTCTCTACTTCGCTGTATTTCGTGGTCTTTGGCGCAGCCATCGGTTCGCGGATTCAAGAGGTTGAAGGGGTCAGCTATGGTGCGTTCATCGTGCCCGGTCTGATCATGCTGTCGGTGATCACGCAATCAATCTCCAACGCGTCTTTTGGCATCTACTTTCCAAAGTTCATTGGCACAGTTTATGAACTGCTGTCCGCGCCGGTGAATTTCCTTGAGATTGTGGCGGGGTATGTTGGGGCTGCAGCCGTCAAGGCCTTGTTTATCGGCGTTATTATTCTGCTCACGGCCTTTGTATTTGTTGATCTGACAATTGTGCACCCGTTTGCGATGATCGCCTTTCTGGTGCTGACGTGCATCAGCTTCGCGCTTCTGGGTTTTATCATCGGCATCTGGGCTGGCAACTTTGAACAATTGCAACTGGTGCCGCTTTTGGTGGTGACACCTCTCGTTTTTCTGGGAGGTGCATTCTATTCGATCTCCATGCTGCCGCCGGTCTGGCAGGTGATTTCCTACTTCAATCCGGTGGTGTATCTGATCTCTGGCTTCAGATGGGCATTCTTTGGCACTGCAGATGTGCCAATTCTGGCCTCACTTTGCGCGATTGCGGGCTTCACCACGCTGTGTCTTGGCGTCATCTGGTGGATCTTTAAATCGGGCTGGAGATTGCGTCAGTAAGGCCGCACCGTAAAACTCTTCTTGTGTGCGCCTTGTATGCGGCAGGGGGTCAATCTACATGGGCATCTATGAAACGCTGGATACCCTTCATGAAATCCGACCCCACTGTCGCCATCGTGCGCCTGTCGGGGATGATCAGCGCGGGTTCTCGTGGGCTCAACGATGCCACGGTCGGCCCGATCCTTGAAAAAGCATTCAGCCGGGGAAAACCGCAGGCTGTCGTGCTCGAAGTGAACTCACCCGGGGGCAGCCCGGTGCAAAGCTCTATGATCGGCGCGCGCATTCGCAGGCTGGCCGAGGAAAAAGAAATCCCGGTGATCGCCTTTGTCGAGGACGTAGCAGCCTCTGGCGGATATTGGCTGGCGGCGGCAGCGGATGAAATTTACGCGGACGAAAGCTCTGTCGTGGGCTCAATCGGGGTTATTTCAGCCAGTTTTGGGGCGCATGAACTGCTTGCCCGTCAAGGGGTTGAGCGCCGTGTCTATACGGCAGGCAAATCCAAATCCATGCTGGACCCCTTCCGCCCCGAAAACCCCGAGGATGTAGACCGCCTTAAAGGCCTGCTTGAGGATATCCACACCAACTTCAAAGACCACGTCAGCGCGCGCCGCTCTGGTAAACTGCCCGAAGACCTTGATCTGTTCACTGGTGAGGTCTGGCTTGCGCGCAAAGCAACAGAGCTTGGCCTGATCGACGGGGTCGGGCATCTTAAGCCGATGATGCAGGAGCGTTTCGGTGACAAGGTCAAATTCCGCCGCTACAGCCAGAAAGGCCCGTTGCTCAGCAGGCTTGGGGCGCAGCTTGTGCAGGACGCGCTTTTCGGTGTCGAAGAGCGTAGCGCTTACTCGCAGTTCGGGCTGTAACGAATGATCTTTAAAATTGTCATCCTCTTTCTGGTCTTCATGGCTGTGCTGGCCATGTTCGGCAAACTGCACTGGCTGGGTGGGAAGAGACTGGCAAACACCAAATGCCGTTCGTGTGGCCGGTACCGCATCGGACGTGGCCCATGCCCGTGTGGCAAGGGGCGTAGCGGATGATGATGCCATGGCTGCTGTCCGCGCTCGGGCTGGTCATCTTGCTGCTTGCAGGGGACAGCCTCGTCAAAGGTGCTGTCAATCTGAGCCTCAGGCTGGGTGTGCCGGCGTTGATTGTCAGCCTGACCATTGTGGCGTTTGGCACGTCCGCGCCTGAGCTTTTGATCTCTGTGCAGGCGATCCTTGATGACGCACCGGGCCTTGCGCTGGGCAATGTTGTGGGGTCGAACACGGCGAATATACTGCTGGTGCTTGGCGTGCCTGCGATGCTGGCGGTCATGCACACCTCAGAGTGCGAGACCCGCAAGACTTACGTGTTCATGCTGCTTGCCAGTGTGTTGTTTATCGCGCTGGCCTTCCGCGGGGTCTTTGACTGGATGGCGGGCCTTGTGTTGCTGGCAGCCCTTGCCTTTGTGTTGGGGGACGCGTTTCGAGACGCGCACCTGCACCGAAAAGCCTGCAAAGATGATGAGGAAGAACCTGAAGGCGCTGACCCTGACATGCCCGGATGGCGTATCGGCATTTTCATGGTTCTGGGCCTCGTGGGTCTGCCTTTGGGCGCGGGTCTGCTGGTGGACAATGCGACGATCATCGCCAAGGCCTATGGCATCTCTGACGTTGTGATCGGGCTGACGCTGGTGGCCATTGGCACGTCCTTGCCCGAGCTGGCCACGACGGTTGTTGCGGCCCTCAGGCGTCAGGCGGACGTCGCCTTGGGCAATGTCATTGGGTCGAATATGTTTAACCTTCTGGCCATCATCGGCATTGCCAGCCTTGTGGGCCCGATCCCGGTTGATCCGGAGTTTCTGAGGGTTGATCTGTGGGTGATGCTTGGCGCGTCGCTTTTGCTGGTGCCGTTCGTCTATTTGGGCATGAACATAACTCGGGTGTGGGGCATTCTCTTGACGGCTCTGTATATAGGCTACCTTTCGTTCTTGCTGGCCTACCTTTAGGAGACGCCCCGATGACTGCAGCACTTGTAACCGGCGCGGGGCACCGCATCGGACGATCTTTGGCTTTGTACCTTGCGGGCCGTGGCTTTGATGTTGCCGTTCACTATGCAGCCTCAGAGAAAGGCGCACGTGAGACTGTCAGGCTGATCGAAGAAGCAGGGGGGCGTGCCGTGGCCCTGCAGGCTGATCTGTTGGAGGATGCGCAGACGGAAACGCTTTTTGCGCGCACGGTTGAGGCGGTGGGGCCAATCACTTGCCTTGTGAACAACGCGTCAATTTTTGAATACGACACGGTGCAGTCTGCCACGCGGGAGACATGGGACCGCCATATGCAGAGCAATCTGCACGCGCCTTTTATCCTGACTCAGGCGATGGCCAACCAAGGTCTTGAGGCTTTGACAGACGACGCCGGGGAGCCGCAGGCCGCCGGTCTCGTGATCAATATGGTGGACCAGCGCGTCCGAAAGCTGACACCGGAGTTCATGACCTACACGCTTGCCAAAATGGGGTTGTGGGCGTTCACGCAAACAGCGGCGCAGGCCTTGGCGCCCGCGATCCGTGTGAATGCGATTGGCCCCGGCCCCACGTTGCAGGGCGGTCGGCAATCGTCGGAACATTTTGCGCGACAGCGCGCGGCGACGGTGCTGTCTCGTGGGTCAAATCCGCAGGATATGACCGCCGCTTTGGGCTACTTTCTGGATGCGCCCGCAGTGACTGGTCAACTGCTCTGTGTGGACGGTGGTCAGCATCTTGGCTGGGAAACCCCGGACGTGCTGGGCGTGGAGTAAACCCAGGTTGTCAGAAGAAGTTTTGCACTGCCTTAACGCCTGTTACAAAAGTGTTACTAAAAGGCCTTTTGCATCAATGGCTTGCAGGAGTATCAATAAAAATATGCATGCAAAACAATGCCTTGAGTTGCCGCCTAATTTTTGTGCAAGTTAACGAAGAGCCCAAGACACAACGAAAATTTCCAGATACAAAGAACTTATGGGCAGGTTTATCCACAGGTTTCGTGGACAGCTTTTGGGTTGTGCTTGAGCGCTGGGCAAGGCAGGCAAAAAAGGAATCAATTCTGAGGTGAAATGTCAGAAAAATTAGACACTCAACCACAGCAGGAACTGTGCGGGCACGAGGTCATCCAAGGGTGCCTCAAGACGCTGGATGCATCGCCCGGTGTGTACCGGATGCTTGATGCGGAAAGCCGCGTCCTTTATGTTGGAAAGGCGCGCAACCTGCGGGCGCGTGTGTCCAATTACGCCCGCCCCAGCGGACACAGCCCGCGCATCGCCCGCATGATTTCGCTGACCACATCAATGATGTTTCTAACCACAAAAACGGAAACCGAAGCGTTATTGCTGGAGCAGAACCTGATCAAGCAACTGAAGCCCAAATTCAACGTGCTGCTGCGCGACGATAAAAGCTTTCCAAACATTCTGGTCACCAAGGACCACGGCTATCCGCAAATCAAGAAACACCGGGGCGCGAAAAAGGAAAGGGGCAGCTACTACGGCCCGTTTGCCTCTGCCGGAGCCGTCAACCGGACCCTGAACCAATTGCAGCGTGTCTTCTTGCTGCGCGATTGCTCGGATTCGATGTTCGAAAGTCGGACGCGACCTTGCCTCCAGTATCAGATCAAGCGGTGTTCTGCGCCCTGCGTTGGCCGGATCAGCCAAGAAGACTACGCCGTGACGCTGGCAGATGCAGAAAAGTTTCTGACCGGGCGCACCACGGACATTCAGGCAAGGCTGGCCGGTGAAATGGCCAAAGCGTCCGAAGAAATGGAATTTGAACGCGCCGCCGCGCTGCGCGACCGCATCAAGGCGCTGACGATGGTGCAAACCGCTCAAGGCATCAATCCTCAAGGGGTGCGCGAGGCGGACATTGTCGCGTTGCATCTTGAAGGGGGGCAGGCCTGCGTTCAGGTATTCTTCATCCGGGGCAATCAGAACTGGGGAAATCGCGACTATTATCCGCGCGTGGGCGAGCATGTTGACGCCGCCGAGGTGCTGGAGGCGTTTCTGGGCCAGTTCTACGACACCCGCGAGCCGCCGCCACAAATTTTGCTGAGCAACGAGATTGAAAACCCTGACCTGATGGCGGATGCGCTGTCTGGCAAATTAGGGCGTAAAGTCGAATTGCTGGTTCCTCAGCGCGGGGAAAAAGCTGAATTGATTGACGGCGCTTTGCGCAACGCGCGCGAACAGCTTGCGCGCAAAATGGCAGAGAGCGCGACGCAGGCAAAACTGCTGCGCGGATTGGCGGACGCGTTTGAATTGCCCAAAGCCCCTGAACGGATCGAGGTCTACGACAACTCGCACATTCAGGGGGCCTATGCCGTGGGCGCCATGATTGTTGCCGGGCCGGAAGGCTTCATGAAAAACAGCTATCGAAAATTTAACATCAAAGGGGATGACCTGACGCCCGGAGATGACTTTGGCATGATGAAAGAGGTGCTCACCCGCCGCTTCAAACGTCTGATCAAAGAAGACCCAGAGCGTCGCGAAGGGCATTGGCCGGATTTGCTATTGATCGACGGCGGCGCGGGGCAGGTCAGCGCGGTGGCTGAGATCATGGCGAAATACGGGGTCGACGACATTCCGATGGTTGGTGTGGCCAAAGGGGTCGACCGCGATGCGGGCAAGGAAGAATTCCACCGCACGGGCGTCCGGCCCTTTGCGTTGCGCCACAACGATCCGGTGCTTTATTTCGTGCAGCGCCTGCGGGACGAGGCGCACCGCTTTGCAATTGGCACGCATCGCGCCAAACGGGCCAAATCGGTTGGGGCGACACCCCTGGATGATGTGCCGGGCGTTGGTGCGGCCCGCAAACGTGCCTTGCTTGCGCATTTTGGGTCCGCAAAGGCCGTCGCGCGGGCCAATCTGAGCGATCTTAAAGCGGTTGACGGTGTTTCTGGCGCCCTTGCGGAAAAGATATACGATTTCTTTCATGAGAAAGGGTGAGCGTCATAGGGTTGCGCATTCAATTTCAAACGCGCGCCACAACCGCTTTCCCCTGCTCAAGACCACGTGTAGTCTGTGCGCATGACACTCACCCTGCCAAACCTGTTAACGATTATCCGTCTGGCCGCAGCACCCATGGTGGCGGTGATGTTTTTGTATTTCACCCGACCCTATGCCGACTGGTTTGCGCTGGTGCTGTTTCTGGCAGCCGCCATCACGGATTGGTTTGACGGCTATCTTGCGCGCGCGTGGAAGCAGGAAACCAAGCTTGGTGCGATGCTTGATCCCATCGCGGATAAGGCGATGGTCGTGATCGCGCTGATGGTGATTATAGGATTTTCCAGTTGGTCGCCATGGCTCGTTCTGCCCGCGACGGTCATTCTGTTTCGGGAAGTTTTTGTATCTGGTCTGCGTGAGTATCTGGGGGCTGCTGCGGGCACCTTGAAGGTGACCAAACTGGCGAAATGGAAAACGACTTGCCAGATGGTGGCGATCAGTGTGTTGTTCTCGCACGGCGTTTTTGAACACTACCTCGGCATGTCCGCCTATGGCATGGATCAGGATCTGGTCAATTCGATCTTTGCAGGCGAGGTTGAAGACCTGCAGGGCTTGCGTTGGAAACACGCTGCCATGGAGTGGGCCGGCATTATGGGGTTGTGGCTTTTGTGGCTGGCGGCTGCGCTGACCTTGATCACGGGTATCGACTACTTCAAAAAGTCACTGCCGCATCTAAAGGATGATCCAAAATGAATGTACTTTATTTTGCATGGGTTCGTGAGCGTATCGGACTGCCGCGCGAAACCGTTGAGACACAGGCTGGCACCGTGCAGGAACTGGTGGATGAGCTTAAAGAGCGCGAGGCTCGCTATGAAGCAGCCTTTGCGGATACGTCCGCGCTGCGCGTGGCGTTGGATCAGGAACTAAAGGATTTTGACGCGCCCTTGGAAGGGGTGCGCGAGGTCGCGTTCTTTCCGCCGATGACCGGAGGGTAGATCCATGCGCGTTGTGGTGCAGCAGGAGCCCTTTGACTTTGCCGCCGAAGTTGCGGGCTTCGGGCAGGGGCGTCTGGACGTAGGCGCGTTGGTGACGTTCAGCGGCATTGTGCGCGACACCGGTGAGGATAGCCTGCAAGTGATGGAGATTGAGCACTACCCGGGCATGACGGAAAGTGCCTTGACCGACATCGCCAAAGAGGCGGTCGCGCGGTGGCATCTCGGCGATGCGCTTGTCATTCATCGGTACGGCGCCTTGCATCCCGGTGAAACCATCATGATGGTCGCCACAGCCGCGCGCCATCGCAAGGATGCTTTCGAGGCCGCCGAATTTTTGATGGACTACCTGAAGTCGCGCGCTCCGTTCTGGAAGCGCGAAGTCACGGCTGCGGGGGCCTCATGGGTGGACGCGCGCGAGGAAGACGAGGATGCACTGGCCCGTTGGTAGTGTGTTGATGCAGATCATAGTTTGAATTCTGTCTATCCTTCACGATGAGGTGAGGTTTCACTTGGAGGAGATGGCCATGTTTTCCAAAATTGTAGTTGGCGTTGACGGTTCTGAACCTGCGGAACATGCGTTGCGACTGGCGTGTGATCTAGCCAAGAAATACAACTCGACGCTGCATATGGTGCACACGCCCAAGGCTGAGACAGTCGCCTTCGCGTTGGGAGCGGTTTCGGGATACCACGTGGCGACAGCCATGCCCGATCTTGAAGCTGTGCAGAAGGCCGCAGAGAAAGTGCTCGCATCAGCTGGCGAAATTGCCGCCGCCTGTGGTGTGGAGGCTGCCACACATATCGGCGACGGGGATCCGGCGAGCGACCTTGTCGACTGCGCAAAATCTGAAGGTGCGGACCTGATTGTGACGGGCAGACGCGGGTTGGGCCAGGTGGCGGGCGCCCTGATGGGCAGCACATCGCAGGCTGTCAGCAAACACGCGCAGTGTGCCCATCTGACTGTCGCTTGAGCGAGAAAAGCGCGCGGGGGGCTTAGCCTACTTTGGCGGCTTCCTTGCGCATGGCAGCCCGCATTTCCTCGGCCTCGTGGCGCGCGTCGCGCAGGCCATCCATTGCCGCGCGCAATTCTGCTTCGGTTTGGGTCACCTGATTGGTCAGTTCCGCTTCGCGCTGCTGAAGGTACGTGATCGCCTGATCGCGGGTCTCTTCGGCCTCGTGCAGTTCCTGGCTCATCCGGTCAAGCTGCGCCACATCTTCTGCGGCAACCCGGGACATCCTGTTGACAAGCCAATGGGTAAACCATCCAAGACAGAAGGCTACAAAAAGAATTGCCGTAATGGCCAAAACAAATTCCGTTCTGCTGGTCAGCACCAGTTAGTCCCCACTTCGGCTCTTATTCGGCCGCTTCCACCGGTTGTTCGGCGGTCTCTGTGATCTCTGTATCGCCGTTTTCAGAAATTGTTTCCAGAGTTGTTTTTATTTCTGCCTCAGAAGGTTCCGGCAGGATGAGGCGAAATTCGATCCGTCGGTTGGCCTCACGGCCATCCTGTGTCGCGTTATCGGCAATGGGTTTTTCTTCACCGTAGCCTTTTGCGACGAAGTTTCCGGTCAGAACGTTGCGGGCCCGCAGCTCATTCAGCACTGATTCGGCGCGCGACTGGCTCAACGCAAGGTTCATGCTTTCACGCCCCTGACTGTCCGTGTGCCCCTGCACTTCAAGCTTCAGATCGCCACATTCTGACAACACTGCGGCGATGTCGTCCATGATCGCCACCGCTGCTGCATCAATGGTCGCAGAACCGGGTTCAAAGTTGATCTTTGCGACGGAAACAATGCCGCCCAGTTCCGCTTCGCATTCTTCGGGCGTGGGGGGCGCGTCTGCGGGGGGGCGTGGCGGCACATAGGCGATGTCGATGGCGAAACTTGCAGCAGCCCCAAGCTTTTCTGTGATCAGGCCGGAGATCGCGTCGCTTGCTCCTTCATCGCTTGACCGGCCAGACAGCTTCATCTCATCAGAATTAACGATGAGCGCCCCGTTGGAGAGATAAGACAGCGCTTCGATGCCTGCCAGCACACGCGTGCCCCAGTCTTCAGGCAGGTCGCCAGCGGTCCGGGCGGCCATATACACGTTTTCGCTGCCAAATTTCGCCTTTGCAAAGCTGTGTGTGACAGAGCGCATCTGCCGGTCGGGCAGTCGCCCGCGCAGTTGTACCTGCCCTTCCGGGCTTAGGGTTGCGACAAACTCCTGTGGCCCCTGCTGTGGATCAAGGCTTTCCGGCAAAATGGCGTGCAGGACAAAAAGCTCGGGCAATGCATTCTCCAACTCTCCGACAACACGGTCGAAAAGGGCTGCATTGGTCTTTGGGTCCACCATCAGCGAAATGTCAGCGTCGGACATGGTGACGCTACCGGCCTCTATCTTGCCGAGTGCCGCAATTGACAGGCTTGCCGCGTCTCCCCAGCTTTTGGTGGGCGCGCCCATGCCCAACCTGCAATGAGGGTTAAGCGTGTATCCTGCGGTCTTTGCGGCCTCGATGATTTTTGCGCGGGCCTCTTCGGTGTCGGCAGAACAGGCATCAAAGCGCACGCCGACCTCATCCATGACAAAGCGCAGGGTGAAGGGGGTGATCACAGGACGTGGTGCTGCAATCTCAAGCGATATGGCCAATGCAGGTGGCGCGCTCTGCCTCAACTGGGCTTCCAGCACGGTTTTCTCTTCTTTGCTGTCCGCGATGGCGGTGACGTCCACACGGCCTGCATCGACCGAAATTTTCGATCTGGGTAAGGCTTCGATGACGGTGATGGTATAAGCCAGCGCATCGTTCCAGCCGGTGGGGGCCGGATAGTCAGCGGCTTCCATCAGATCGGTAATGGGGTCGCCTACCCGTTGTTTCAACTCATCCAGCAGCGCCTCACGATCGGTTTCGGCCGGTATGAGCCCCAGCAACGACAACCCGGACGCATTGCGCAAAACCTCCAGCGAAAAGCGCGGTGCGGCGAGATTTTCAACCGCCCGTGTGGTCATTTCATCTGCAAGGCGGGCGGCATCAATAACTTTTCCCGCCGTGCTAAGGGCATCGAATCGCAGGGATTCTGTTGGGGCTGTCCCGTACAAGAAAACCTGCATGCCGCGGGCTTCGACGTCGGTCCATGTCAGGCCTGCCCGGTCCAGTGCGGCGCGTACATCGCGTTCGGAACGCTGCTCGATGAGTGACACGGCCCCGTTTGCCGCGAACAACGCCACGGCTGCAGCACCGATAAAGGCTGCAGCGACAAGTGTTCTTTTACCGCGCATGTTTGATATTGACCATTGGTTCCACTGCGAGCGGTTTACGCCGCTGAGGTTTGAGTTTCAATCAAACCAACAAGGCGGCACCCAGAAAAATCAGCGGGATCATGCCGGTATCGCGGTTTGCGCGAAACAGTCTGAGCAGTTTTGCGTTATCGTCCACATCCAACTGTCTAAGTTGCCATGTCATGTGCCACCCCATTGCCCATGGCGCGCTGAGCGCCAGAACCAGCGCCAGAATACTGCCTGTTGGCAAGACGGCATAGAGCGTTGCAAGCCCCATCAGGCAGACCGTCGCCACCAAAAACCGGCGTAGCCAAATGGCTGTATTCTCACCAAAAAGCCGCGCGGTCGATTTGATGCCGATCAGCGCGTCGTCTTCGGTATCCTGATGGGCATAGATCGTATCGTAGAACAGGGTCCAGGCGATGCCGGCCACATACAGGATCACGGCGGGCAGTTCGAGCTTGCCCGCATGTGCCGTCCACGCAAGCAAGGCCCCCCAGTTGAACGCCAGCCCCAGAAAGACCTGTGGCCACCATGTGAACCGCTTGGCAAACGGATAGATGGCCACCGGAAGCAGCGCGAGAATGCCAAGTGCAATGGCCGCCCAGTTAAAGGTGATCAGGATGCAGAACGACAGCAGCGCTTGTGCACACATCCAGATCACAGCGCCGCGCACGGTGACCTGCCCTGATGGTATGGGGCGCGAGGCCGTACGTTCCACCGCGCCGTCAAAATTCCGGTCCGTTATGTCGTTCCATGTACACCCCGCTCCGCGCATCAGCCATGCTCCCGCAGCGCAGCCCACCGCGATCCACGCGTCGTGCGGAGCGGCCTGCCGGTCATGCAACATCGACAAAGCCAGCCCCCACCAGCAGGGCAGGAGCAATAACCACGTGCCAATCGGGCGGTCTGCGCGGCTCAGACGCAGGTAGGGCCGGGTGGCTTCCGGGGCCCAGCGGTCGACCCAGTTGCCTTTCACGGAATCGGCAACGACACCGTCTGGCGTTGGCTCAAGCTCTTGCATATGGTCCCTTTCATGGAGAACGCAGGCGCAAAAATCCGGCTCTATGTAGACCAGCCTTTGGGGGCGGGGCAACGGGTTGCGCTGTCGCGGGGGCAGGCGCATTATCTATTTGGCGTCATGCGCCTTAAGACCGGAGCGGGTGTGTTGCTGTTTGATGGGCAAAACGGCGAATGGCACGCTGAGGTGGCCGAGAGCGGCAAGCGTGGCGGCACGCTTGAGGTGCATAGCCAGACGCATCCGCATCGCGCGCCGCCTGATCTGTGGCTGCTCTTTGCCCCTGTCAAAAAGGCGCGGACGGATTTCATCGTGGAAAAAGCTGTCGAGATGGGGGTGGCGCGCCTGATACCGGTGCAAACGCACTATACCAATGCAGGTCGCGTTCAAACTGACCGGATGCGGGCAAATGTCATTGAGGCGGCAGAGCAATGCGGTGCGACGCATGTGCCCGAAGTGGCAGAGATGACAAAGCTGTCGCGCGTGCTGGCGGACTGGCCAGCGGGCAGGCGGCTCATGTTCTGCGATGAGGCGGCGGATCAGGGCGCGTTGGACGGAGCGCGGGGCGCATGGGCCGTGCTTGTGGGGCCTGAAGGGGGCTTTTCACCGGACGAACGCGCCCGCCTGACCGCTTTGCCCTTTGCAAACCGCGTGTCATTGGGGCCGCGTATTCTGCGGGCCGAGACAGCAGTAGTTGCAGCCCTGACCCTGTGGCAAAGCCGTCTGGGAGACTGGCAATGAGCCCGCCGCGCCTGCATGTCATTCCGGCACTGGGCAGCCCGAAGGCTTTGATCCTGCGCAGCGGGCCGTCAGATATGGTGTCAACGCTGCTCTGGAACAGGGAGGCCAATACCTACACCTTTGGTCAGTGGCTGACGGGGCGGTTTTACGAGCATCGCTGCGATCTGTCCCCTGATGGTCGCCACATGATCTATTGCGCAGGGGATGGCACGCGCCGGTGGACGGCGCTGTCCCGCGCACCGTGGCTCACGGCCTTGAAGCTTTTGCCGCACGAAAGCGCATCGAAGGGGGGCGGGGCCTTTACCGCCACGGGCGCGCTGTGGGTGAACGGCCCCTCCGATCAAACTAGGGGCTTCCCGGATGATTTGGCTGCAGCCCCGGCGGATGCCTTTCCGCGGGCCGCAGACGGGTTTCACGCGGGCACTCTTTATGTGCATCAAATGATCGCACGCGGGTGGACGCACCAAGCGGGACAAGGGCATGACGCGGTTTTGCAAAAGCAACTGACGCCAACTTTGCGCCTTGGGCTTAGTGTTGCTGCCGGACCGTTTGAGAGCGGCTTGATGTCGAACAGCTACACCCTGCACCGGGGGGCTGCACATCAGCCGCAACCGGCGTGGGAGTGGGCAGACATATGGGGCGAGAGCCTGCAATTTGCGATCAAAGGCGCGCTGTTTCAGGCGGATTTCATCGGGGATAAGCTTGGGCCTGCGCGCCGGTTGCGCGATTTCAACGGCATGAAATACAAACCGCGCCGTGCGCCTTACGAGGGCGTGGGGGAGCTTGTGTCATGATCCGCCCCGAGGCCAAAGCGCTGCTGGTGCGCTACCGTGAAGTACTGGCGGGCATCTGCGTGGGTATTCTGGGCCTTTGGTGGCTGTTGGGCCCGGGGCGATTGCTGACCCTGCCCGCAATCGCCCTGCTGGCTATGGGCGTGGCGCTGGTCTGGGTTGGTCTGCAACGCGCCCGGTTTCGGTCAGCGGGCGATGGGCAGGGTGTTGTGCAGGTCACCGAAGGGCAAGTGGCCTACCTGGGTCCCATCACGGGCGGGGCGGTTTCCTTGCGCGAATTGTCACGGCTTAGTCTTGATCACACAACGGGGTCTGCAGAGTGGGTTTTGCATCAGGACGGGCAGTCTACCTTGCGTATCCCTGTAAATGCGGCCGGTTCAGAGGCGCTGTTCGATGCTTTTGCCACACTGCCCAGACTGCAAACGGGGCGCATGCTTGACGTGCTGAACCATCCGATCGGCGGCCATACGGTCATCTGGCAACGCGACCCGTCCACAAATGCACAGTTGCCTCTGCATTGACACGCCCCATCTTTCGCGGCACCCCTGCAGCAAGACAACGAACCCGGAGCACAGCCAAATGTCTATTCCTCAATCCGGCGGTGGCCCGATCACCTCGCACGACCAACTGGCACAATACCTCGCCGATGGCTGTAAACCAAAAGAAGACTGGCGTATTGGCACAGAGCACGAGAAATTCGGGTACTGCAAAGACACGCTGAAACCCTTGCCCTATGACGGGGAGCGGTCGATCCGGGTGATGCTTGAAGGGCTGCGCGACACCTATGGCTGGGCCCCTGTCAACGAAGGGGACAAGATCATCGGGTTGGAAAAAGACGGCGCGAACGTCAGCCTTGAGCCCGGTGGCGCGCTTGAGCTTTCCGGCGCTCCGCTTGAGACGATCCATGAGACCTGCGATGAGGTGAACGTGCATCTGCGCGAGGTCAAAGACGTGGCTGACCGTATCGGCGTTGGATTTATCGGGTTGGGGGCTGCCCCCATCTGGACCCATGAGCAAATGGACCTGATGCCCAAGGGGCGCTACCAGTTGATGAACGATTACATGGGCCGCGTGGGGTCGATGGGGCGCGTAATGATGCGCCGCACCTGTACCGTACAGGTCAACCTCGACTTCGGATCAGAGGCGGATATGGTCCAAAAACTGCGGGTTGCACTGGCCCTGCAGCCTGTGGCCCCGGCGCTTTTCTCCACGTCGCCCTTTTTCGAAGGCAAGCCCAATGGCCACAAATCGTGGCGCAGCGTGGCATGGCGCAATCTGGATGCCGCGCGCACGGGGATGCTGCCGTTTGTCTTTGACGAAGGGTTCGGATTTGAAGCCTGGGTGGACTACGCGCTGGATGTGCCGATGTATTTCGTCGTGCGGGACGGCAAATATATCAACTGTCTTGGCATGTCTTTCCGCGACTTTCTGGACGGGAAATTACCGGCCTTGCCCGGAGAGACGCCGTTGTTGAGCGACTGGGCGGACCATCTGACCACCGCCTTTCCCGAAGCGCGGATCAAGAAATTCATCGAAATGCGCGGTGCCGATGGGGGGCCGTGGCGGCGACTGTGCGCGTTACCCGCGTTCTGGGTTGGCTTGATGTATGATCAGACGGCGCTGGATGCGGCGTGGGATCTGGTGAAGGATCTGGATGCAGGAACCCGCGAAGCATTGCGTGTCCTTGCCTCTTCGCACGGTTTGGCGGGCGAGGTGAATGGCGTCAAAATGCATGATCTGGCACGTGAAGCCGTCGCAATCAGTGCCGCTGGGCTAAAGGCCCGTGCCTGTGCCGGAGCAGGCGGGATGGTCCCGGACGAGACCCATTTTCTGAATGCCCTGCACGAAAGTGTCGAAAGCGGCCAGACGCCCGCTGATGAACTGCTGGCCCACTACCACGGGGACTGGGGCGGCGACCTGACGCGCATCTATGCGGAATACTCCTACTAACGGACGCGCCTTGCCGTCGGCTGCACCGCGACTTTCATATATGTAAGGGCGTAAACTGCGCTCAGGCGGCGCAGATGCGCGTGTGCTTGCCGGCAGGCCTATGTGCCATTTCATTTGATCGTATCCCTAAACGGGCATCGGCAATGCTTTGCTGTTCCGCAAGGCTATCTTGAATTGTCTTGATTGCTTTTCGATCATTGGTACCCTCAATGTACTTTTATTTAAGAATTTCTCAAAGCCATTGTTATTAAAGGATTACCCTATGGGATTCCCGTTTTTGGAGTATTCACCATGGTACCAGGTCTTTCATTCGTTCTGGTATAACCCATTCAAAGCCTTCGTGTTTGGCGACCGCAGATCAGCTCATCTGAGTATAGAATCACCTGCTATATTAGTGAGCACAGGCGGTGGCCGGGATGAGGTTACCACCAATGCGCCGGTCGTTTTGCTGTCTTTGGGCAACGGCGCTGACAGGCTGACCGCAAACGATTTTGTCTGGTCCGTCGATGCAGGCCGCGGCAGCGATACGGTTGTCTTGAACGCGGGTGGCGCGTTTGTCGACCTTGGCCGGGGGCGTGACACGCTGGTCCTGTCTGAGTTGATCGACTATGTCGACGGCGGTCGGGGCAAGGACACGATCGTTCTGGACTTCAATGCGAGCGAGGTCGACATTGATGTCGTCGGGGACGTATTGCTCCTGATTGATCGGTTCTCGGGCAAGCAAATGATCGTTGAGCGGGTCGAGAATTTTGAATTCGCGGACAGGTCTTTCACCAAGGCCGAAGTGATGGCGCTGTATGGCCCCAAGGCGGATGTCCCGTTCTTTCAGGTCGGAAGCGGCACGCAAACGCTGTCCGTCAATGATCCTGATCCGTCAATCAGTGTGATCTGGGACCGGGTTGTCCAACAGGCCGTCATCGAAAACGACGGTCCAAATGGCCCGACAATTGCCTCGCGTGCCTATGCGATGATGCACACGGCGATGTATGACGCGTGGTCTGCCTATGATGCGACGGCGACCTATGTCTCTTTCGATCTGGAAGCTGACAATATGGAGGTTTCCGGCACGGAGGCGGACAAAGCCAAGGCCATGAGTTTTGCCGCCTTGACGGTCTTGCAGGAGCTGTTTCCCGCGCAGGTTGATCTCTACCGCGAGGTGATGGAAACCCGTCTGGGATACTCGCTGGACGATGATGGCAGCCGTGAAGCACAGATTGGCATTGATGCTGCCGAAGACCTTTTGGCCTTGCGTCTTGAGGATGGATCGAACCAGTCAAACGGCTTTGTGGACACGACCGGCTACACGCCGTTCAACCCCAATCCGCTTGAGATCAACGACATCGCACGCTGGACCCCCGAAAACGTACCGATTGACCCGGAAGAGGCCAGCCCGGAGCAGTCTTTTCTGACCGCGCATTGGCTGGAGGTCGAAGGGTTTGCCTTGCCGAAAAACGCGGATGGCAGCACTGATTTTTCGTCAACGCTGCCGGTGGCCCCAAAGCCCTTCTTTACGGAAGGTTTCGCAGGATCAACGCTGAACTTCGATGCCCAAACGATTTTACTGGACAATGAACTAACCCTCGATGGGGTGCTTTTCGCGGCAGGGGACACAATTGAGGTGAGCAAAGCGCTGATTGGTGACGTGATCAACGAAAGCTTCATCGCGCAGGCCGAAGAAGTCGTGGCCTATTCGGCGAACCTGACGGATGAAGAAAAGATCATTGCGGAATTCTGGGAGGACGGCGGCGGCACAGCGTTCCCGCCCGGCACCTTCATGACATTTGCGCAATTCGTGTCGGCCCGCGACGACAATTCGCTGGATCAGGACGCCCAGATGTTCCTCGCCATGAGCAACGCGGTGATGGATGCAGGGATCGCAACCTGGCAGGCCAAGGTCGAATACGACTATGCCCGCCCGGTCCGGGTGATCCGCGATCTGGGGGAGCTGGGCCTGATCGGTGAATTGGGCGTGGACGACAACACGGGCGAAGCCGGTTGGGTTATTGAAGCCTTTGGCGGTTTCAATGAAGACGGCACAGGGCGTGGCACGCAAACGATCCTTGCTGAGAATTTTGTGACCTTCCAACGCCCCGGCGCAGACCCGTCGCCGCCCTTTGCTGAATATACGTCAGGTCATTCAGCGTTTTCTGCCGCGGGTGCAGAGGTGCTGCGTCTGTTCACCGGATCGGATGCGTTTGGCGGGTCGGTCAGCTTTGAACCGGATACGATCCAGTTTGAAGACGGGGTGCCCGAAAACGAAGTCAACCTCGCGTGGGAGACCTTTTCCCAAGCTGCAGATGAAGCAGGTCTGTCGCGTTTGTATGGCGGCATCCACTTCACGGATGGGGATGTGAACGCGCGCGCATTGGGGCGTGACATCGGTGCTGAAGCCTTCGCGGCCGCCGCGATGTTTATCGACGGCACCGCCACGGATGTCGAACGTCCCTTCGCGGATGTGTTCGATTTCGTGTAACGCAGAAGCTTCGTAACACCTCTGCTTTCTATGGGGGAGAGCAGTGCAAAACGCTCCGAGGGTGGTTTTTTTGGCTAACGCTCCAGCGATCCCATTGCCCCACTCTCATCGCTGCGAGCGGTGACTGCCACGCAGCGAGCAGGAGATTTGCAACGCAAATCTGCCGATAGGGGACGCTGGTTTGGCCCTTGCGGGATCACGAGGGGCGTTCTGGTGCTCACCACGGACTGTTTTGTGATAGACCCGATACAGCGTTTTCTGGGCTTGCGCGGCCCCACCGGGGCCACGGTCCCCTTCCAACTCACTGAAACGGCTTCTCTTCATTTTCTGTCTTCTTGTTGGAGAACAGGCTAACTCGAAACACCAGACTGTTCAGGGGAGCAGGTCAGACGCTAGCCGGGCCGCCCATCTAAGTCTTGTCCGCCGGCTTCGCGATGTCGTCTGTGGCGACTTTTTCTTAGCCTTAACGCCGTTCGATCTGCGCCGGGTTTTGTCGCGCGTGTTGCCTTGCGTGGCGGACACCTGTGTTTTGGGCCACCTTAGTAGAACGGGTTCTGCCAAGCTGGGAGCGCTCTTTTGCCAACCATCGTCACGGCAATGCCGCTGGGCTTGATGTTCTGACGTCTGAGTTTTCCAATCGCCAGTTTAATGGCCCCGATCGAGGTGTAGCTTTCGCGCGCCAGCAAGACAACAACATTACATTTATGGCCAAATGCCATCAAATCCGCCGACGACATGATGGGGGCTGTGTCAATCAACACAACATCTGCTTGGTTGCGTGCGGCTTCCAGCGCGTCGTGAAATTGCTTTGAATGCAGGATATCCACCGGCTGTTTTGTGCTTGCCTCGCATCCCAAAAAGTAGACCTTTTCGGTATCAGTCTGTGCAACGGCGTCTTCGAGTGTTACCTCTCCATCAGACAAGGCCACCAGCCCCTTTTTCAAATTGGGCGAGAGGCTTTTGGTAAGCGTCCGTTTACGCAGATCGGCGTCGATCAGTAAAACGGAACGGCCCGCTCTGGCGTGCGCGCGTGCAAGGGCCTGAACAGTTGTGGTTTTGCCTTCGCCTGCGTTGCAGGACGCAAGCACCTGAATCGTACCTGTCTGCCCATGAAAAGACAGTTGCAAGTTGCCCATCAGTTCGTTGATCGACATCTGGAACTCGTCTGAATTGCCCTGAAGAAGCTCAGTCTTTCCAGATGTTTTGCTGGCAAAAGACGTTTTCGAAATGACGCCGACGATAGGCACAGCGGTCGCGGCCTCCAGCGTTTTGCGTGCCCTGATTTTGTTGGACAAGAAGCCACGGCTGAGGACCAGCCCCATGGCGAGTGCACCCGAAATCATGATGCCGGCAAACAGAATGAGCCGTTTTCTCGGCGCAATTGGCCGCAAGGGTGCTGAAGCATAGGACAGCACGCGGCCGTCAGGTTGGTAGATGCCTTCCTGCGCGGAGGCTTCGGTCAACCGGTTCAAAAAGTACTGGTACTGTTCGTTCACGGCCTGCGCTTGTTCGGTCAGGGATCGAAGTGTCATGCCCTGCCCCGTGGTCTCGGCAAGAGCGCCGGTGCCAAAGTCATCTATTCGTTGTTCGGCTTCGATGACATCGTTCTGAAGCTCGATCACGCGTTGGTTCAACCATTGTGTTGCTGTGCGCGCGGCGTCCCGTTTCTGCTCCACTTGCAGTTGCAGATAGGTATCGACCATTGCATTTGCGATTTGCTGCGACTTGACCGGGGATGACGTGGTTGCAGCGGTCAAAACCACAAAGGTGCGTTGGATGTTTCTGGCGCTGACCACGCGTCTCAGGTTATTGGCCACAACGGTCGACAGGCTGGTATCGAGGGCTGCGCGCTGCTCATCCGTAAGCTCGCTGCGATCAATATCTGTGAACGGGTTGAACTCGGGGTCGTTTAAAAGGTCCAGACGATCAATTACACGTCTCAGCAGCCCTTCGCTTAGCAAAATTGTGATCTGAGTGTTTAACTCAGTCTCATTCATCTGCCCGCCGATTCTTTCGCCGGGCAGGTCAGCGGCATCGGTGTTGGCTGTGTCCATGATCACGGAGGCGGCTGCGCGATACATGGGCGTTGCCATGAAATAGGCATAGTAGAAAGCGACGCTCGCGCCAAAGGCCACAATGGCGATGACGAGCCACATGTCCCGTCTGATCTGTTGGAAGAGTTTGCCAAAATCGAAGAAGTGCTCGCTGGATGCGGGCTCTTCCATCAAGGAATAATCCATTTCTGAACGCTGCTCAGGTGAGTCAGTCACAGGTTTCGTCATGTTAAATATCCCAAACTTTCAAATTACCTTGGCGTCACGCCATCTACATCTGCTGAAAGGTCTGCGGCTTCAAGCCTTTCTCGCGAGAAGCGAAGACCTGTCAAACACTCAATTCGATCTTGCGCTGCTGTCTGCAAAACTAGGCATGCCTGTTTGTGTGACCAGACGCTCTCGCCGGGCCTCTCGTTCAACGGTCTTTCGTGCGTGGATGCGGTAATAGATGGATCGCGCCAGAATGGCGATGATGAACAGCAAAAGCCAAGCGGGGAAGACACGTGTGTTGCCCCAGTAAAGCAAACGGCCAAACTCCATCAGGCCCACCATCCAGACAGGGTAGAAAAACACGCCAAACAGGCGGCCTTCTCTCATCAAAGCGTAGAGCCGTCCGGACAGAAACCCATGCACCGTCAAAACCATCACACCGCCAGTGACACCAAAATCACTGACTGCCATACCAATACCGCTAAAAAGGTTAAATTCTGGGTTTGTATACGTGGCGAGAGCTGCTTTGTAGTTCACCCAAAGCTCAGCTGCCCGGATGTTAAGCACCTCGAAACCGGGAAGCGGCATCTTGTAGATGAAGCGCAGCGAATTCAGCGGCTCGAACGTCGGCTCGATATTGTCGATCATCATGCCAAGATTGTTGAATGATGACAGGTAGTAAGACAAAAACCGCGTGATCGCGAAATACACCATCGAGATATCCTGATCGCGGTAGAAATTCCACGACCTGAAATATTCTGCCGCGCCAAAATAGGCGACCACGGCAACCAAGCCGATCACTGGCAAAAGCAGGATTATTTTCTGACCGCGATTGTAGCAAGTGACCAGAACGATCGTCAGCGGGATGACTGATTCAATCAGCGCCAGACGCTCGCTCCATAGAAACGAGCGGTACACAGCAAAGATGAAAAGCGCGACGACCATGTAGAGGTAGATCCTCTTCATCTTCGGGTTGGGGCAAAATATTGCCCCGTAAGCACCGATACACGACAAAGCGACGCCGAATTGTGTCATGGTGGTAATGCCTGACACTTGGTTTCCAACTTCACGCGCCCGGATCGTGCCCGTTAAGAAGGCCTTGATCGTCGCGGCGTTAAGGGTCGGGCCAAACCAGACCAAATACGCCAAGGAGACCAGTGAAAAAAACACCAGACAGGTTTTGAGCAAGACGGGTTCTGCAAAGATCAGCCGCATTTTGCTGTCAAAGCCTTTGTTGGCATTGGGGTTTCGTTCAACCGTGACCATTCCAATGAAGGCAAACACCGCGAAAACGGTCAAAGCCAGAAGCGTCACCAGAAGATGATCAAGCGAATAGACCTTGGCGCTGCGCATCAGCAGATCATAGATTTCGTCAGGCGTGAAAAACGCGATTATAGCAATTATTGCCCAGAGGCCCATAAAGAAAATGGGGTTCATCCAATAAACTAAGCGCATTATTTTCGCACCGAGAGTTGCTGTCGGCCTTCAAAATAGCCAAGCCAGCGCTGAAAAGATACCAAGACCTGCAGGCGCGCCCGGGTGATATTCGCTTTGACCAGACTTAAAACTGCCCCGACAAGCGGGCGTGACACCCATGTGAGCAGTGTCAGATAGCCATAGTTCTGCTTTCCAAGCACATAGCCAAAGCCACGGGCGTACTGCCCAAGCCTTTTGAAGTCGCTGCTGGCGACCACATCCAGTTTAATCTCTTCGTGATGTGCGATCAGGCTGGGCTCGTAATACTGGCGGTACCCTTGCGAGATGGCGGCGAGCGACAGGTCCTGCACTTCATTTGCGCCCCATCTGGTGCCTGATCCGGGGCCAATTTCTTCGTCAAAACCACCTGTCTTTTCCAAAGCTTCGCCGGAGATAAAGAAAATCCATTCGATTTGTGTGAACCACGCGGACGTCCGGTCAACCCACCCTGCCTGCATGCTGAACCTGCCATTGATGGTCCGCCCATCTGGTGCCGCAGCTCTGCCGGATACGACATCCGCGTTTTTGGACGTCAGTAGGCCAAGGGCTCTTTCACAGGTTTCGGGGGGATACCAGCAATCGTCATCTGGAAAGAAAAACACATCGCCCTCTGCGTTTTTCCAACCGTGGTTGCGGCTGCGGTTGACACCTCTCAACGTGGGATCGTGGATGTGTTTTATGGGCAAGTCTTTGAAGTCGCTGAGAACATGCTGCACCCGGTCATCTGCATTCTGATCGACGATAACGATCTGATCAACTGGGCGGCTTTGCGCGCTGAGGGATTCCAGCAAGGCTGCAAGCGGCTTATCGCGACCCAGAGTGGCGACGACCGCGACCAGTCTCATACTGCGCCCCGCACGGGTTCGTTGCTGGGGGCTTCTTTCAAAAAGCTGTTCTGCCGCGCAAAGGCAAGTGAGGCGTCAAAATCGTTGCCCAATGCCTCGACAAGAATTTGACGTGCCTCATCGCTGAGCTTTGGTTTCTCTGCAGCAACGAGCCGTTTCTTATCGAAACCTATGCGCATCCTGTCTCTGAACGAGGAGGGTGTGATGCTGTTCACGAAGCGGCGCAGAGGGCTTTCGCGGTATCTTTGCACAAGCCGGGTCACCATAGGAAAGCGATCAACCGCGTAGGGGTTGCGCTCCGCGTCCTCGATGCCGGACCGCAAGTCTTCGCTCGGCAGATCAAGAAAGCCGCACAGATCGTCGATGACAAAATCCGGGTTCGATTTGATATCACTGAATAAATAGACGCGAAAGTTGTCGCCGAACAAGGAATGAAACGCCTGCAGTCCCTCAAGATACAAGGAGCGCCGGATGAAACGGTAGTGTTCAGACCACAACGTATCAGTGTCTTGCATTTCCTTTTGCTCGTGTCTGAGCGCGTCGACAAAGTCTTCTGTGACAAACCCGTCCCGGATGCCCATCAGGTAGTGCGAGTAGGCGCGGCTGACTGGTTCACGCAGAACGGCGATCACTTTTGCATCCGGATTTGCCGCATGAATGCGCGCAGCCGTTTCTGGCGAGGAAAGATAGTGGGTGCTGGCATCGATGATATAGCGTTCGGTTCTGCCTGCGTAGATTTCCCGGTATTTATCCTCGGAAAATGAGCTTGGCAGGGGCGTTACAAGGCGTTCTTTGTACTTGATTTTTTGGCCGTAAACGAGGAAGTACGCTGGCTCTTTCCGGTGTGACGTGAAGACATCCGGAGCATTCTGCAGAAGGCCAAAAATAAAGGTCGTGCCACTTTTGGGCGCACCAAGAAGGAAAAGGTTTGGAAAGGGGTTCATCTGAGTTTCCATCTTTGTCATTTTGCCTGAATATTGTTGTTTTCGCGTTTACGAAATTTGGCGACTGCGGTGTGTTGGATTTCTTTGATTGCATTGACGAGGTCGATCCGGCGTACGCCTGACAGGCCTGTGAAATGACCCAGTTTTTTCCAGATTATGAACGCCAGAACCAAATTCATCAGCCAAAGCACAGCGCTGTAAGACCACGCGACCTGATGAACGGTGGACGTGTTCAAGATCAGCGCAATCAGGATCAAGGCTGAGACAACGGCGACGAGGCTGCGGATTTTCGCCAGACCGTACATATTCATGATAATCGCCGTTGGCCCAAGTACGGCATAAGAGAACTGCCCCAACAGCAAGATCGCAATGATCGGCAGTGCATCCGTGTAGGCGTCGCCCAACAGATACACGAAAGCCGCCCCCATCAGGAGTGTGAGAAACGCCCCTGTTGTGCCTGCAAGGAACATGATGGAAGAGCCCAGTGAGATGGCGGCTTGTTGCTCTTCCCCTTTGGCAGCGGCGATGTCAGGGCCAATAACCGTTCGGACAGCATCAATTAAAAACACTCCGCTCTGGGCAACCCGCTCTGCCGCAAGGAAAACAGCCGCTGTCGTTAGGTCAATCGTGACGCCAATCAGCACACCGGGCATGCGTTGAATGCTGACGAGGGCGGCATCACCGGGCCACGCCATCATCGCAAACTTCACGCGCGACTGAACCTTAGCGCGGGCACCGCTGAGTAAGTCAAGGCGCGATAAAAAGACGATTTGCGACAGCCAGCCTACGCTCAGAGCAATGGCGTAGGCTATGAGGAACACCAAAAACGATAGGTAGCCAAACAAAGCTGCTACGCCGCATATCACCAGCGTAATCAGGGTGCGCAAAAGCGACTCCGCCATCATGGCCTCACCGATGCGGCCTGCTGATCTCAGGGCCGTTCGCTGCACGGCAATTTGCCCTGTCACCACGATACAAAACGCAATGAGCATCATGCTTGTCGGTGTGAAGCGTGCATCCTCAACAAATTTGAAGACTACGATCAGGCTGACCACCATAATCGCACAGATACCCCCTGCCAGTGCGATCCATTTTCCTTGGCTGAATTCACTTCGAAAATTAGATTTTTCGGCATCTTTCCAAGCAGTTGAGCAATAGCGCAACACAGAGACATCCGCGCCAAACAAGGACAGATGCCCAAAAAGCAGCACGATGTTTATGGCAAGCAAGGTCAGGCCGAATTCTTCGATGGACACGGTGCGCGCCAAAACCAGTGTGGTCAGCAGCCACAAAAGGATGCCACCTGCGCGCATCGCCAGAACAAGGAAGACCGATGAAATCATTTCAGGTCTGTATCTGCATCGCGCAACGCGGTTTCGATACGACGGGCAGCCTTTTCCCATGTGAAGGTCGCAGCACGCCGTCGGCCACGCTCTGTCAGTTCCTTCCGAAGCTCAGAGGATCTGGCGACCCGTTCCATGGCTTCAATCCACTCTTCAGGCTTGTCAGGGTCAGCGTAGAGGGGGGCGTCTCCGCAGACTTCGGGCACTGCGCCGCCTGTGGTTGCGATCACCGGGCAATCGCACCGCATCGCTTCCAAGGGCGGCAGGCCAAACCCTTCGGTCTTTGAGGGGAACACGAGGGCGGTTGCGTGGCTCAAGAGCGCCTTTAGCTCTGCGTCTGTAACCCGCCCAAGTACTTTGATCTTTGGGCTGTCGGCGATACCGATTGTCTTGAAAACGTCCGGGCTGGACCCGCCCGCCAACACGATCGGAATATCAAGGTCCGCCCGTAAAACGGCCTTGAGCACCATGTCGAGGTTCTTGTGGGCGGCGAGGTTGCCCAGAGCGATGAAATACTTGCCAGCGTTCAGATCGAAACGGGAAAGTGTTTCGGGGTCGGCTGTTATCCTGTCCATATGATCGCAGCCATTGTGGACAACGATTGCCTTGTTCCTGGGGAAAATGCCGAGGTCTTCAAGCTCGCGTCGCGAGAACTCCGACACTGTGAAAAGGGCAGCGGCGCGTTTTGCAAGGGTGGGCATCAGGAAACGGTACAACGTACGGAACTTCCATGAATACCCTTCAGAAAGCGTCAGAAACTGCGCGTCATGGATCATGTGCGCCTGCCGCGCACCGAAGACAGGGCCGGTATTGCAGGGATTGAAAAGCCATTCACCCGGGTGCCTCATGGAGGGCAATTCAAGCTGTTCCCACGCATGACCAGCAAGCCGTCTGGAGGGTTGGATGTTCAACCCGTCCAGCGCGTCGGATTTGTTCTGATCAAGGATGCCGGGTGCATGCGGCAGCAGAACCCGTGGCTGCAGCGGCGTTTGCCCGGTGTCACCATGCAGGCTCATCGCGCGGAGCAGTTCCTGGGCGACGCGGTCTACGCCTGACATTGAACGGGTCAAAAAGCGCCCGTTCACCGCCAGCTTGAGCGGTGGCAGCGTCGACGGTACGTTGTCATGCCGGATGTCATTGCCAGCATCAGGCAAGACCACTTTATTCATCGTTCGTGATCTCCGCATAGATGCCGTTCATGGCCTTGCCGAAACGGTCGATTGAAAAGCGTTCTTGATAGACCTCACGGCACGCTTTACTTTGCGCACGCAAGTCGGACTTTCGACACTTTTCCAACATCTCTGCCAATGCCTTTGTGGTCAGATCAAACACGTCACCGGTTTTTCCGGGCTCAACAAGATCCGGAAGCGCGCCACGATTGCTGACCAAGGCAGGCGTGCCGTTGCGCATTGCTTCTGCGACGACAAGTCCAAACCCTTCCCAACGCGAAGGCACGATAATGGCATCTGCGCTCGCATACCAAGAGTCAATATCTTCGGGATTGACCCACCCCGAATAAATCACGCCTGCCTGCTGGTTTGTCGTTGTTTCGCTGGTGCGAACCGATGCGCCGACAACATAAAGTTCAATGTCTTTGCGGGTTTTGAAGGCTTCGGCAAATGCATCCAACAGGATGTCCAACCCTTTTTGCGTATCGTGCCGACCCACAAAGAGCAGGTTGAGCTTTTCGGGGTCGAAGCCGTGATCCGCGGTGGACATTTTGGGGGGCAGATCAGGCACGGCATTTTCAACCAGTCTGTGGTGTCCGCGATACCCTCTTGTCCTGGCGAGGGTCATATCATGCTGCGAGATATTGATTGTGCGGTCTGCGCAGCCTGAAAGCGTTCCTTCGACGAAGGCTACGACACGGGCGATGAACGCCCCTTTGAGTTCGTATTGCGAAACCGCCCAGCCATGCGCACAAAAGATAGTTTTAGCACCTGGTCTGAGCACCCGTAGCATCATCAACGGGGCCAGCGAAAAGGTTGAATGGAAAAAGACAATGTCTGGCTTTTCCTGTTTGTAGAGCCGCAGCACAGAACGACAGTGCGCAAAGATCGCCTTTAGACCCCGTCGCTTTCGGGGAAACAGAAAGATCTGTTTGGTTGGCTTCACAAGCTGGGTTTTGCTCTCTGGCAGCAAGGCGATGTTGTTCACCTCGTGCGTCGCGCTGCACAAAAACTCAATATAGGAGCCAACGCCGCCAACCGCTGTTTCAGCAGTATGCATCACCTTCAGTTTGCCACCATTTGAGGCGACGGGCGTCACCGGCTGATTTTCAAGCGCACCTTGGTCGCAGGTCTGAGCTTGCGTCGTTGTGTGCACTTTGTTGAGTCTCCGGAAAGTAACCATCTTTGCGCATAATCTAGCGCAAAAACACCGGGAGGGTCACGCAGCGAAACCCTACACCGTTAATGAAGGTGAATAAGATAACTTGTGCCGATCAATTGTGAGTTCAGCGCTTAATTTTTGGTCGTTGGGTGGTGTGAATTGTGATGCCTTTATCAGGCGGATACAGCTTTTTGCAAAGGCGTTTTCTTTGCCGGGTTCGCACTATAATACTGACGTTCAAAACTAAAGCCCCACCCTGCTGGTTCTCGGCTGAAATGCGCCTTGCAGGCTTTTTGCGCCACTCCGCATGCCAGAGGGTGGCTTCAGGATAATCACCCTGTTGGTTCGTTTAACCTTTGTTAACAAAAGGCTAGACCAACGCACTTACACATAAGCGCTTATAGATCAGTATCGACGATTTATTGCCCTCAAGACTGCTGCATAAACCAGGCATCGAACGCTGATCGTGTCCGTGGTTCCGGGTTTACGGACGCAAAGCCTGAGTTTACAAATTGGGGGCACTATCATGGCATTCAAAGCGCTGAGATTGGCGAGATCGCAAACAGCACGCGCGCACTTTAAACCAATTTGAAGACTGGAGACTACATGGTCGGCAGACGGCATTTAATCGGACTGGGTCTTGTGAAAGCTCTGGTCGTCACTGGGCATGCAAACAGTGCTGCCAGTGAAACAGTGTCATCGACGCCATTGGCTGAAAGGTCTTACCACGTTTTCCCAACATTGCGGGCGATGCGCGAGGCCACTCACCTCAAGCCGGGGGACAAAGCTGAAACCCCATCTGGAACCTACAATATCGTGCCTTTCCGGCCTGAAATCGCCGAACGAGCACGTGATGCAATAGGTAGAGACACAATGCTGAACATTAGTGCAAGCAACGTTACCGCGACTTTGGATCCCAGCGAAACCGTACTTTCCGTAGACGAATTAACTGGTGACGAGAGATCCTACAGCGATTTTTTCGATCAAGTCTCCATTTTGACCAACGAGGGGTTCCGCTACGCGATCGTTCCTCCAAGCTCTGACGATTTTGACATTGCCACGATCGGCGGCGTCAAACTGCACGCCCTGCCGGATGCAGTGGGGCGCATTTCGGCCCGCCAGCTTGGCATTTCCGGCGGCGGCGACGAAAGGCTGCGTCTGCGCAAGCTGATATCGACCCTGCGGAGTGGTCGTTCCAGCCACATCCTGATCGATGTTGATGTCGATTTGTCCGGTGTTGGCGATGGGCTTGTCATCACCCGGGACGATGTTCCAGAGGCGGCAACAATTGAATTTCAGCCAGAATGTCGCTTGCTGTTCGACACAGACGGCACAAACCCGCATGACTATCTGCGCGTTGAAGATGTCTCGAACCTGACACTCGTGCGCCCTCAGGTGGTCAACACGGTTCCAGGCACCAAACGCCACCATTTTCCGGGAATCTTCCTGAAGAACTGTGACGACTGCACGATCATCGAAGCCAGCGTGATAAACACATGCGGTGCGGGGATTATCATGGAGAATTCCCGGCGCTGTACTGTTCGAGACAGCGTTGTTGAAGGCGTCCTGGCGGACGGATTTCATATCACAAATGGACAAACCGGACCATCGCTGGACTGCTGGACCTACAATTGTGTTTCGCGAAACACGGGCGATGACGGTTTTGCCATTGTCAGCTATCAAAACGGCGGTGCGCCCGCCTGCGAACGCTGCGGACACGTAAATTTTTATTCTCACACAAGCGGTGCCCGGGGGGCTGCTCTGGTCGGGGGCAGGTTCTGCACCATCAAAGGTGAGGCGTGGCAGAGCAACGGGCCCGGTTTGATCGTCAACCGGGATGATGCGTATAATTCATACGGTGTCGAAGACAGTGACGTGGATGTGATCGCTCGCGAATGTGGGATGCGAATCGGTGCGGCAGGCATTGAAATCGGGGCGGGATGTAACGGTGTCTCGGGGTCGCTGCGGTCCTACGGGTCTGCGAACCGTGGGGTCGCAATCGCCAGTCCCACCGATCCGGCGTTGAATATTGATGTCGCCATCAGCGTCAAACAATCAGGAAGCGACGGCATTTATGTGCGAAACGTCGTTGGCCTGAATATGCGCAGCGCTGCGGTCTATAAATGTGCGGGAAACGGGTTGGTCGTGCGAGACACCAACGACGTCGTGATCTCCAACATCAATATTCGTGAGTACGGCACTGCCGACGCTGCCAACAGGGGTTTGACTGTCCAGAATTGTGATACGTTCTATATCGCGTCTGGATTGTTGCTTGAACGCTCCGGCCAGTCAGAGCGGCCCATCCGCATAAACGCATCCCGCAACGGCGTTGTGGAAGCACAGCAAAAAGTGGGAGGGTCGGCGGAATCGGCGGTCCAGATCACGTATTCCTGTCAAAGCGTGTTCTACAACGGGGAAACACTGCGGTCGCCGAATGCCAATTTTGCTCTTGAGTGCCAACACTTTGGAGTACGCACGACAACGGAGCTTAAAAACAGCGCCATTGCAGAGATTGCGATCCCACCTCGTGCCACGACAGAGCTGCCAATCGGCGTGCCGGCGCATATAATCAACGAAACGGGTGCTACAGTTTCGGTCGTCGGGTGGGACAATGTGCAAATTCGCGGTCAGGCGTCTCTACAACCGGATGCCTTCGTGACCGTGACACAGGTGCGTCCGGACGTTTGGTACCTGAAGTGACCTGAAAACGGCTTGGGGTTGCGCCTCGGCACTTTCGCAACCCTATCTTTGCCTAGTGCGATAGCAAGTGGATATGACTTTCCCGATTTATCTCGTGAATATGAGTTGTTCAGAACATTGCGCCATCTAGAAGCGCTTTTTTCGCTCGGCTACATTGTTTTCAAGCGATCGGCGTTACCGGAAAATCGTTACTTCCCAGTACGATCAAGCACCACAACCACTGTTTTCAGGATGATCTTGATGTCTTCCCAGATCGACATGTTGTGAAGGTATTGCACGTCCATGCGCACACGCTCTTCGTAGGTTACGCTGTTGCGGCCGAATGCCTGCCAGAAACCGGTCAGCCCCGGCTTCATGCTCAAGTAAGCAGTCCGGTTCCAGCCGTAACGGCGCACTTCGTCGCGTGTGACTGGACGCGGTCCAACCAAACTCATTTCACCGCGCAGGATGTTCCAGACCTGAGGCAACTCATCGAGGCTGGTTTCACGCAGGAAGTTTCCAAATCGCGTGACGCGGGGGTCATTTGTAAGCTTTTGATCAAGCGCCCATTCCTTGGCCGCTTCGGGGTTTTCAGCGAGGTATTCCTCAAGCCTGGCCTGAGCATCCACGACCATGGTGCGGATTTTCCAGCATTTGAACGGTTTACCACCAAGGCCCACGCGGGTGTGCCCGAAAAAACCCGGGCCACCGTCTCTGCGCACCAAAAGCCAAAGAGCGGCGATGACAGGCAGAATTATCGGCAGAGCGATGCAAACAAGCACAATGTCCATGATGCGCTTGCTAATTCTCAAACCCGTTTGGTCAGTCCGCAACCGACGAAGCTCTACGCGGCGCTCAAACAGCACCCCGTTTTCCTCTTTCGCATATTCGAAGCTGTCCACAATACTCATCTTCTTCTCCAAGAAAAATTTGAACGGCGGTAGATTTCGGCTCGGTCTCTTTGCGCTGACGCGAAGCTTTGTTCACAAATAGTTAATTCGACATTTTACGACAGGTTAATCTATCATTTTATATGTTTTATGTCTGACCAGTGTTTTTGCTGCTTAAAAAACGTGCACCTTGCCAGCAAAATGCCAGCTTTCGAAATCGTTTAGTTCAAATTTTTTCCACCCCTATACCCAAAAGTACTACTCATCACTGCTACTGTTGGGCTTCGAATAGCCCAAATAGTTAAATATTTGTTAAAAGCCGAGTTGTCTAGCTGCAATTCACCCTCAGCCTTAAAGCCATTGGCTTTTTAGCCCATAATTTCGGCGATGTTTTCTACCAGAGCGTTTAGTCCAGTCAGATCAGCAGGGATACGCAGCGCATAAAACGGAACATGTGTCACGACGCTGCTGCACCTTTTTATGTGCTCTGCAGTGTGACGCGGGCCAAGCTTTGTTTCACCGTATCGCGCCATAAAAGAAAAGCGCATCGCCATATGTAGCGCTTCATGAGGGGGGAGAGGTACTGCCTCAACCTTCCTGACCGCGTCGTTGCGCTGCAGCACAAAGGACGCGCCAAAGCGCACGTCGTCCCGCATCACCGGAGATTGTACTGATTTTTGGATTTTACTGACCGTAGGATGAACAGCGATGTCGTCTTCTTCTTCATGCAGGCCCAAAGCAGCAATGGAATCAGGCCAAAGCTTCATCCGCGCGAATCCCGGCCGCACCATGGGTTTGCGGCCTTCGGCCACATTAACAGCGACAAGATCATCTGTGATCGGAAGATAACCCTTGCCGACCAGTGCCGCGAAGGTTGTTGATTTGCCCGCGCCTTTGTCACCCAGAAAGATCGCAGCTGCGCCGTTAATGCAGACAGCGCTTGCATGAAGGCTCAGCAAGTTGCGACGTTCCAGCAAAACGGATATGACCAAGCCAAGCAGGGGTTGCGAGACAAGGTAATCTGACGCGCCGTCTATCGGTTCCACCAGAACACGTGCGGGCGATTCGATCACAAACGTTCCCACCTGTGACCAATAAAACAGTTGCACGTCTGGCCTGATGTCAAAAAAGGGATCAACCGGGTGCGGGCCGCCCGCGTTTAAACCAGTGACGCGTGCCACCGTGACGTCCGGATCATGATCGCGCGCCGACGCGTGCAAAAGTTCCGTTTCGGCCAGCGCCTCAAGCACGAAATCCGACGCTATCGTCAGGCCAAACACCTTATAAGTTTTGGTCATGTTAGATCAGCTCCCCTGCGGCCTGCAGCTTACGCCATTCTGACAAAGCGCTGAGCCACTCGCGAAGCACCAAAACACGCCAGTACGACCGCGTCATGTCGATGTCGACATCGGATGTTTCAACAATAGTTTGTTGCAGACGCTTTGCGGCGTCCACATCAATGAATGCTTCGGCGCCCTCATAAAATGGCACTCCGCTTGCTGCGGCATGTTTGCGAACCGATCCGGCAAATTCGTCGCCGAACTCTGCCTTTGTCGTTCTGGTTCTGATTTTTTCGGGTAACACGCCTTTAAGCCCTTCGCGCAAAACCCAGCGGGTGGTCCCGTCGCGCAATTTCGCCTCTGACGGCACAGACAAGCAGAATTCCACAAGATTTTTGTCGTAAAACGGGTAAATCGGCAAAACCCCTGCGGCACAGGCGGTGCGGTGCAAGACCTCGAATGCATGTTCCATCAGGGGGGCTTCCAGCATTTGGCGATGCTCAAACGTTTCGCGGCGTTTTGGGTCCTGGGCAAGGGGATCGCCGTCCGCCCCGGCATTGGTACGCGCGTCTTTGTTTGGCGACGCGGCAGACTTCGCGTCCTCCAAGAGCAACGAGGCACTGTCAAAGGCCGCACTTGATCTGGTGCTCGAACGCTGCAGGTCGCGCGCCAGTCGCAGAAGTAACCTGCGCAAAATGTTTCGCGGTTTCAATCCGCTAAAGCGGGCGAGAAGGGTCAGATACACCGCTGCAAAAGAGGTTCCATGGACGTTGGTCGCGCCCCGGGTGGCTGAATACAGTTCAATCCAACGGCGCGAGGCCGCCAGTTCCACCAATCGCCCATAGCCGTGTGAAATCACTTCATCGCCGCCGTGACCATCGACAAGATATGTCAGCCCCATGTCGTGGCCGGCATGATAAATGGCTCGGCTTTTCTGAAGGCCATAGCCCAGAAAAATGTCCATCTGTTCTTCAATGACCGACTTCAGGTGCACAAGGTCTGGTGCCTTGGTAATCGTAATTCGCTTTTGATCGGTGTGAAACCCTTGATCAAACTCACCAAAATAGGCGGTCTCGTCGTATGGTTTGCCCGGATAAGCAAAAGACAGTGTCGGCAGTGGCGGCGCGTTCCGATCCTCAAGGGCGCCAGCGACAAGAGCGGTCAGCGACGACGAATCCAAACCCCCACTGAGCATCGCACCTAAGCGCCCTGATCGGTCCGCGCTTGCCAAACAGGCTTTTTCAAGACGCGCCTTCAAGGCTGCGGGGGCGTCCTTCAGTGAAATCTCGGACGGTTGCGGCAGCGTCCAATAACGTTGGGGCAGAGGTATTGAGGTAAGGTTTGTGCGTTCAAATGCAAGATAGTGTGCCGCCGGAAGGCGTTTGATATCAGCGAAGGCCGTGCGGTCCCGGTCAACCTCTTCGCCCAGCACAAAATTGGCAAGACGGGCCTTGTCTGGTTCCATGGAGTGATTGGACAGGTGCAAGACCGCGCGCAAATCAGTGCCGCAGGTGAACTGCCCTGCGTGCAGGCAATAGTATAGCGGCATCATCCCAAAATGGTCGCGAAAAACATGCACTTCAGCGCGTTTGGGATCAAACACGATCAGCGAGAACGCCCCGGTTACCTCGGCCTCAAAGGCGGGACCCTTCCGGGTCCAGAGCGCTGCAATAAGCTCCACATCTGTCTCAGCCCCATTGGGTTCGAGGTCCAGCGCTTGCCGCACCTCTGCCCGGTTGTTGATCCAGACGAGGCCTGCAAAAAAAATGCCATCATGCACGAGGCACTCCGCCTCACCTGTTGTGGCACAGAGGTTTTGGTCCCCAAATTCAAGACGTTTCCAGCCGCTGTTGGACAGGCGCGTGCCTCTCTCCTCAATGCTCTGCATGAAAGCATCTGATGTTTCACATACGAAGCTTGCGACAACGCCATGCATCGTCACAGCTTTGCGGGAAGGGTGGGGGTCGGCAGGCTTTGCACTGTCTTGAAGGCAGATGGTGTTTCTCCATCGCCCTCCAGAATGATCTTATCCTCCCAGACCAGCCAGGCATGTGCCTTGAGGTCAGGGCTGCCCGGTTCTTTCCGGACACCCATTTCGATCACGCTTGGGATACCGCGCCATGACAGTACGGCCTGACATGCGATTGTCTGGGTCAGGCACGACGCTGCGGGGATTACACAGGCGGATCGGCGAATGCCACGGACGACGTTGCCAACAGCGGCTTGACGGTGCGCAGTTGACGCGGTGGAACACGGAGACAAAAGCCACGCGCGAATTTTCTGATGGCGCGTCGTCCACAAAAGAATGCGCACGACACCCACGGTTGCAAAACACAATAAATAGAGTCCGAAGCGGCGCAAAAAACGCATTTAGGCGCTGACTTCTGTCACAAGCTCTGCCGCCAGCAAGTCGCCCACAAGCTGCTCGACGTCAGGTCTGCACAGGTCGGCCGTGACATCGAATTTTTCAGTCACGATGGTCACAAGCGCATCGAGCGATTGTGGTTGAGAGATCGCTTGCCATACTTCCGCCGCCGTAGGGTTCAAAGTGAAGTAGGTGTTTTTCTCGAGATCGAGCAACACACGGTCGTCGCCGATGTCTGTGTCGACGATGTCGGGACGGGCAAGGAATTTTACGGGGGGCATACTTTAAAACAGTCTTTTGGGTTTACGATCTGAGCGCGGTACCGCAACACGATACAACATAGTATAGTGTTATTCCGCGTCTGTTAACGGCCGACGTTTAGCGGGCAGTCGGTATCATCGAATGGCCGATAGACATGCTCAGATAACAAAAATCAATAATTACCAAATGTGATCGCGATACGCTGATCACAAGAAAGCTCAGCAGTGCCGAGCTTTCTTGCTAAGTTTTGTATCCCGATCACCCTTTTCAGAGAGATCAGAATGATGTTGCCTCAGGAAAAGGTAACAGCTGTGAACGGCGTACCCACTGGGAAGGCTGCGTCAGTTGATCCACCGATACCTCCACCTTGGGTCAGTGTTTCCACTTTCCCGTGCGCGCGCAGAACTGGTACCGAATATGGCGCTTTCGTCATCGATAGTCCTCCAATATGTTAAACGGCCGAAATTTGGGTGACCGCGTCAGCACAATGCAGTCGCAGAAAAGCGCCGTCAATCGACTTAAGGGCTATTTCTCGCATATTAACACATTTTTAATACATCCAAAGAAGCAAACGCCGAAAAAAAAGTCACCCAATCGCAAGCTGGCGCGGCAGAATCACGCAAAATAACCACTTTTACGTGTATTTGAGGGTCGACGTAGCGAGGTCACTGACCGATCGGCCTCTCGATTTAAGTGTGGTCTGAGCACGAATCACTACCATAGGGCGAATTCGTTAGGAAAAAGATTAATTTTTTATGCCCAGTTGCTACGCAGGTGGTTGTTAAATCATCGGTGATGTTGGTAAAAAATGGTTTAACTTGGGTCCCGTGCGTTTTGTCTTGCGCGTAACACACCGAGGTTTTTTAAACGGGTAAGGGATATCCCGTCCTGTGACAGTCTGAGTATTACATTGGAAAGCACAAAGGAATAAAAATGAAACTGCCATATGAACAACCATTAGTTCGAGCACACGGATCCGTTGAAACGCTGACAAAAGGCGGATCCACTGGGTTTGCACTGGATGCGTCGTTTCCATCAAACACGCCACGTGGCGACCTGACCTTCTCGTAAGAGATAGGTTCGCACGTATCAGGCGTCAGCTATCTGAAGCAGCGCCAACGCTAAAAAGCAAAGCCAAGGCATTTCGCGATGCCTTGGCTTTTTTAAACTAAGATCGCAAAAGCCGGATCAGGATCGGTACCCTCTGCCCTGCCTTTCAAACATCTTTGCGTATATGCCGCCGTCTGCAATGAGTTTTTCGTGCGTGCCTTCTTCGACGATCCTGCCGTTTTCAAGTACGTAGGTGTAATCCGCCATGCGGATCGTTGACAGGCGGTGACTGATCACAAGGGCGCCGCGACCGTTTAGCTTGTCACGAAACCCTTCGAACAGTGCAGCCTCGGCGTTTGGGTCAATCGCAGAGGTGGGTTCGTCCAGAATGATGAACTTCGACCGTGGGAAAAAGGCGCGGGCAAGCGCTGTTTTTTGCCACTGCCCGCCGCTTAACTCAACCCCACCGTCAAACATGCGAGACAAGATCGTGTCATAGCCTTTGGGCAAATCTTCAAAAACCTTGTCAGCCCCGCTGAGCTGTGCGGCGGAAACCATGCGCGCACTGTCGCGTTCTTTGCCAAGATCCGCCACGCTCAGGTTGTCCGCGCCGGAGAAAGCGAATTGTACAAAATCCTGAAAGATGACGCTGAATTGCTGCCGGTAAAGCAGTGGATCAAACTTGCGGACGTCCGTATCACCGCACAAGATTTTGCCTTTCTCCGGATCATAGAGGCGACAGAGTAGCTTGATCAGCGTGGTCTTCCCTGAGCCGTTCCCGCCGACCAGGGCGGTAAATCGTCCGGGCTCCAGCGTTAAGCTTACGTCCTCCAGCGCCGGGCGTTCCGCGCCGGGGTACGAGAAAGTCACGTTTTCGACCTTTATCTCGCCGCCGTCAGGGACAGGCTGCGTGCCGTCGACCACGCTGCTGGCAATCTTTGTTTCCAGATTGAGAAAGCTGAATATCTGCGACAGATACAGCTGATCATCATAGAGCCGCGACAGCGCGGTGACGAAGCTGCGGCCCGCCATCTCGGCCCGCAGCAGCAGGACAATGACGATCACAAGGTCCGACAGGCTCGCCGCACCCGTCGAAAACCGGTAGAGCATGAACCCCGTCGCCACCAGAAACAGCAGGGTGCCCGCAACAGAGACAAGCACCTCGGAAAGCGTTTTGCGACGTTCGATAGAAAGGTAGTCGATCCGAATGGAATCGCGCAACTGCATGTACATGTCGCGCAGGTAGCCCCCCAAGTGCCAAAGCCGGATTTCCTTGGCAAAGGGTTCTGACGTCATCAGGAAATCGGCATATAGCGATTTGCGTTCCTTGGCGACGATGGCGCGCTGCCGTTCAAAGCGTTCCCGGGTAAAGCGGATCTGAACCACCATGATCAGCGCCACCACCACAAAGCCCAGGGGCAAAACGATCCATTCGAGTGCGGCAATAACAATCACAATGGCGCCCAACAGCAACCCACCGCGCAGCACGTTCAGAGCGTTGGCGACAACTTGCGCCGGACGTCCGGCACCGGCTTGGCGCGCGCGCTGCAGATTGTCATAGTAAAGCGACGTGTCGTAAAAGCTCAGATCCGCATCGACCGCGCGTTCTTGGATCGCCTGATTGACGTAGTCGGTAACAACGTAGCCCTGTGCGCTTCGGTAGTAGTTGCCAATTGCCGCAGCAACGCGGCTGGCCAGAAAGACGCCGAGGATCAGAAGGATAAATCCAAAAAACTCTGGCGCCATGGCGCCGGGATCTTCCGCTGCGGCGATCTTTTCAATGAGTGTTTTGATCATCAGCAGGCCGCCAACGGTCAAAATGATCTCGGCCAGTGTCAGGCCAAAAACGGCGATCCCCAGCGACCGGCCACTATACCGCAGCAGCAAAAAGACGCTGCGCCAAAGGTCCAATGTGCCGCCAAGCTTGGTTTTGATTTTGGACGTTACGCTCATCTAGTATAAGCGCACGGGCTGGTGCTCGGGAGTGGTCGAACGGCACACCAAACCCTGCGGCTTGGCTTTCGCGCCTTGGGACTCCGCATGCAAGGCGAACGGGCCGTTATTTGAAGGATACATCAAGCACATCGCCGGGAGACAGAAACTCATCCAGAGCGATCACCTGCTCACTAGTCTGCCCCTCAACTGTTCGAATCCGCGTCAAAAGCACCTGTCGCGTTGTTGTTTCGGAGTTTGCGGTGAATGTGCGCGCGCCCATCAGCTCCAGATTTTCAAGCTGCAACTGGGCTGTCTCGAACTTCACAAGCTCTGCACGGATCTCCAGCAAGAGGCGCGAAGACGCTTCCAGATCGTCAATCACCTCTGACCCGCGCAGTTTGGAGATTTCAAGATCCAGCCGTAACCCTTCGGAGGCCGATTCAAGCGCACGGGTTTGTGCCTGCAGCAGCGTCTGACGGGCATTGTCCATCAAGTCGCTGCGCAACAGCCCTTGTGCTGCAAGATTCGCAAGACGCTCAACATTCGCTTCCGCAATCTCGACGGTCGCTTCGCTAGTGCGCTTGAGGTCTTCGACAACGTTTACGCGGGCCTGCAACTGCTCAAGCGACCGGTCGGTATCTTCGATCTCGCGCTCGAACAGGTCTTCTTCGATGCTGATCAGGTCGGCGAACTCTCCCCCACCTGTGGGGCTATCGCCCAGAACAGCCGCAATATCAGGACGTTTGGACAGATCGATATCGGGATTGAGGATGCTATACTGCGCGATCAGCCTTTGCAGGTCTGCCCGGCTCTCATCCCGCTCTTTTTCCAGCCGGATGGACTGATTTGACAAGTTCACCGTGAAATTGCTGTCAGTCGATGCAAAGCGGAAATACCCACCCGCTTTAACAATCGCCTGCCGCGCCGTCAGGTTGGGTGTGTATTGCACCTCCCCAACAAGCTGAACCTCACCGGAGATATAGACCGGACGAAAGCGCGCCACATCAAGGCCTACCTCATTTGCACGCAGACCCAGCCGCTGTTCGCGTCCGTCGATGCCCGTAATTCGGACCGGCATCGACTTTAGCTGGTTGTTCAGTTTTTCACGCGCTTGTGCAATTGTCAGAGTGTCGACATCCAGCGTTCCAACCAGCGGCAGCATGACATTGCCATCCGGCTGGATCATGACCTCGCGCGGTGTCTCAATGGCACCGATGATCCAGAACGACAGCGTGTCGCCCGGCGCGAGCTTGATATCGCTGTTCGCCGAGACTAGTCCGCCTGAGCATATAAAAACAATGAAAACTGCTAAACGAAAAAGCAATTGAAAAGGCATACCATGTCCCATAACCAAATTATCGGGAAACTACACAGGCAACTGGGCAGAAACCAGTAGTAATACCGGAGAAAATCGTGAATCTTCTGTCGTGGGCCCCCTAAATCTTGAGGGTTCTATCAAAAATTAGCCTTTTTCTTTTCTATTAATCATAATTCAGCAGCCAAGGCACATGACCCCAATCAAAAAAGAGCAAGACATGCAGGATGCGACCGAATCCTTGCGATGTAAAAACATAGTCGTCTCTTTGTTGAGAGGTCAGGTTCCCACCGGGGGGCCTGTTGGTTCAGACATGGCTGAGATCGTGATGCAACGATTGGCGTTTACGGGCGCTTTGGGCTACGTCAACCGCATCGGGATGCGGTCCTCTGATCCCGACATGATTGCGGTTTATGAACGCCAGCGCACTGAATTTAAACTCAATGCGATGCGGTTCAATCACGTTTGCCTGCAAAAGACGGTCCATGTCAGCGGCGTCTTGTCGAACAGCAAGATACCGCATGTGATCGTGAAAGGGCCGATGCGTCAAAAGCAGCTTTATGATGACGCCTATGTTCGCCCCTCCAAAGATACGGACGTATTGGTCAGCCCAAAGAACTTTGAAGCGGCCATTCGCGCGTTGAAGGATAACGGGTACCAGTCGGGGATACATGGGGCGCACGAGACGTGGTATAAGTTTTTTCAAGGTCAGTTGCATATGATTGATGGAAAGACCGACCAGTGGTCTATCGACCTTCACAAACGGCTGACACAGCCACAGGTCGAAAACCCTTATGATGATGTGTCGTGGTTCACCGACTCAGTACTGTTGCGCCATGGCGATACGGATCTGCCGGTGCCACGGCTGGACTATGCCGCCTTGATTTCGTCGCTGAACATCGTGAAAGCGCTGCACCGCCGGCAAGCAGAACGCAAAACCCTTGGCGGGTGGCGACGCAATACCATCGTGCATGTGTGCGATCTGCATGTTCAGTTTCAGAACGCGGACGCCGAAGAGATCACCGCCTTTTTGGCGACGGCAAAACGTACGGGCTTGCTGTCAACGGCGCTGCTGGCGCTGCGTGTCACGGGCGCGGTGTTCGACCACGATTTTCCGGGCATCGACAAGGCGAAGACGAAAATTCTGAGCGGTGTCGGCGATGAAGACCTGATCAATATGTTGCTGGAGCCGTCGATTGTCACAAACTGGCCGCCTCCCCACCGGTTGTTGATAGAAATGTGCCGCGGTGCGCCCATCAGGATGGCACGCCACCTGTCATGGTATTTGGCGTCTATTCTGTCGCGCCGCATCGTTGTGAGAGCATAGCGCCCACGGGCGCGCCCTCCGGGTCAGGAAGGCCTGCCGAAAACAGCCTGAAAGTTTTTTTGAACCATCCCGTGTCGAAAGACGACCAACGGGTATCTCAGCATGAAGAAAGGCGCTGATCCTGATCCCGGAAGGGGACGGTCAACGCCGCAAGAACCAGCTGAGAGACTTGTTTGGAACGATTTATGGATGGAGAAACCAGTGTCCGGCTTTAACTTTTTCAATCTGATTTTTGGCTATGGCAAGGTGCATGGCACCGACAAGAACGATCTGATTATCGGATCGTTCGGCAAGGATAAAATCTCGGCAGGCGATGGCGACGACCTCGTCTTTGGCCTTTTTGGTGATGACGAGATTTCAGGTGGTCTTGGAAACGACGTGATCTTTGGCGGCTTTGGTGACGACACGATCATCGGCAACAAGGGCGATGACGTAATGCTGGGCGGGCGCGGTCAGGATACGCTTGTGTGGAACAACGGCGACGGGTCGGATTTCATTGATGGCGGCAAGGGCTACGACGTTCAGCAGGTGAATTTTGACACCGATCTGGTGAATGACGATTTGCAAAACGACGAC
>JBGCEG010000008.1:0-3245 GCA_045106135.1 Roseobacter sp.
GACACCAACAGAACTTGAAAGATTGACGATATTCACCGCGGCTGAACTGGCCCGAAAACGGCGCGCGCGCGGCCGCACGCTCAATGCGCCCGAAGCGATTGCGCTCATTTGTGACGACATCCTAGAAGGCGCGCGCGACGGACGCAGAGTGGCCGATCTGATCAGCTTTGGATCGACCATCTTGTCTACTGACGACGTCATGCCGGGCGTCGCCGATTTGATGCCAATGATACAGGTCGAGGCAGTTTTTCCCGATGGCACGAAACTGGTCACCGTTCATGACCCCATTCGTCCCGGCGAAAAGCCCGTTGCGCAAAATGACCCGAAACCCGGCGAGTTCCGCGTGGCGGAAGGTGAGATTGAACTGAACGCCGGGCGCGACACCGTTACCCTGAAGGTGCGCAATACAGGCGACCGCCCCATTCAGATTGGCAGCCACTACCATTTTTTCGAAGCCAACAAGGCGCTCGAGATGGACCGCGCGGCAGCCTTTGGGTTTCGGCTCGATATCCCTGCAGGCACCGCCGTGCGGTTTGAACCGGGTCAGGAAAAAGAAGTGACCTTGTGCACCTTTGGTGGGGAAAAGCGCCTATCCGGCTTGAACAACCTTACGAACGGCGTCGTCAACGAAACCAACAAGGCAGACGCGATCAAACGCGCGCAGGCCGCCGGATTCAAGGGGGCCTGATCATGGTTACGATGACGCGTTCAGAATACGCCGCAATGTTCGGCCCCACCACTGGCGACATGGTCCGCCTCGGCGATACCGAGCTTTGGGCCGAGATCGAGCACGATTACACCCATTACGGCGACGAGTGCCTGCATGGCGGCGGCAAAACCCTGCGAGATGGGTTGGGCATGGCCGTGGGCGTGACCAGTGCGGGCGGATCGCTGGACATGCTGATCTGCAATGTGGTCGTCATCGACGCTGTGGCCGGCATCGTAAAGGGCGATATCGGCATCAAGGACGGCAAGATCGTCGCCATTGGAAAGGCCGGAAACCCGGCCACGATGGATAGTGTGGACCCTCGTTTGATCGTTGGGGCCGGAACGACCGTGCGCGATGCCGAAGGCATGATCGCCACGGCAGGTGCCATCGACGTGCATGTCCATTTCGACAGCGCGCAGCTTGTCGAACATGCGATTTCATCTGGGATCACCACGATGCTGGGTGGCTCTTTGGGGCCGATCACGGTTGGGATCGACTGTGGTGGCGTGTTCAACACCGGCAAGATGCTGCAGGCGGCGGAACACTGGCCTATGAACTTCGGGTTCTTGGGGCGCGGCAATGCGCATGAACCCGACGCCATGGTCGAACAGATCGAAAACGGCTGTCTGGGGCTGAAGATCCACGAAGACTGGGGCTCGATGCCAGCGGCCATTGACGCCTGCCTGACCGTTGCGGACGAACTGGATTTTCAGGTTCAGATCCACACCGATACGTTGAACGAAAGCGGCTTTGTCGAAGATACGCTTGCGGCCATCGGAGATCGCACGATCCACATGTATCACACCGAGGGCGCGGGCGGCGGTCACGCGCCGGACATCATCACTGTGGCGGGTCTGTCCAACTGTCTACCGTCCTCCACCAACCCGACAAATCCTTTTACGATCAATACCTTCGACGAACATCTTGATATGACGATGGTGTGCCACCACCTCAATCCGTCGATCCCCGAGGATGTGGCCTTTGCCGAAAGCCGCATCCGCGCGCAGACCATCGCCGCCGAAGACGTCCTGCACGATATTGGCGCGATCTCCATGCTGGGCTCTGACAGTCAGGGGATGGGCCGCATCCACGAGGTGATCACGCGCACATGGCAGCTTGCCTCCAAGATGCGCGTCCAGCGCGGTCGCCTGCCCGAAGAGACCGTCGCCAAAGGCGACAACCTTCGGATCAAACGCTACATCGCGAAATATACGATCAACGCAGCGAAGTCTTTCGGAATTGCCGACCATATCGGCTCGCTCGAACCCGGTAAAATGGCGGATATCGTGCTGTGGAAACCGGGTTACTTCGGCATCAAACCCGAATTGGTGGTCAAGGGCGGCTTTATCGCTTGGGGTGCGATGGGCGACAGTGCGGCCTCTCTGATGACGTGCGAGCCGTTGATCATGCGCCCGCAATGGGGGTCCTTCGGCAAGGCAGCGCAAGCCTGTGGGGCGTGTTTCGTGAACCCCCGCGCCATCGACGGAGGCGTCTCGGACAGGCTGGGCCTGACCAAGCAACTCTTGCCCGCACAGGGCACCCGCAGTTTACGCAAATCCGACATGTTTCTGAACGATGCTTGTCCCAACATCACCGTTGACGCGGCTACGTTTGAAGTCTTTGTCGACGGTGAGCTGGCCACCTGCGACCCGGCAGACAAGCTGCCTTTGACACAAAGGTACATGCTGCGATGAACCAGTTTATTCCTTTGTCCAAACGCTCCGCCCCGGGCCCTGCCCGCATCGGCATTGGCGGACCTGTAGGTTCCGGCAAAACCGCGCTGATCGAAGCGATGATGCCGGTGTTCAAGGACCGTGGCATCGAAGTCGCCGTGGTCACCAACGATCTGGTCACCAAGGAAGACGCCCGACGCCTTCGTGCGGGCGGCCTGATTGATCCCGAGCGCGTTTCGGCCGTCGAGGCCGGTGCCTGTCCGCACACGGTGATCCGCGAAGACCCCACGCTCAACATCGCCGCAGCTGACGATCTTGAGGCGCGGTTTCCCGAACTTGATCTGATCCTCATTGAATCCGGCGGTGACAACCTTGCCTCAACATTCTCGCTGGATCTGGTGGACTGGTGGATGTTCGTGATCGACGTCGGCCAAGGCGATGACATCCCGCGCAAGCGAGGTCCGGGTATTCTGCAAAGCGATCTGCTGGTCATCAACAAGCTGGATCTGGCGCCGTACGTCTTTGTGGATGCCGCTGAAATCCTGGCAGAGGCGGCCCAGATACGCGGAGACACGCCGGTTATTGGCTGCTGTTGCAAGGGGGCACACATCAAAGGCGTGGACATCATCGTCAACATGCTGGCGCGCGATCTTCTGTTTCACGAGTTACCCGCATGAATGCATTGGGCGACATAGGCCTGATGGCGGCTCCGGTCCGTGCAAAGCTGCAATTTCGCTCCGTGGCGGGGCGTACGCATCTTGCGCGTCAGTTCACACCGCACCCGTTTCACATCACCCGGCCATTCCATCACCCGGGTGATCCATCGGGCATGGCAACGCTCTATTTGCAGTCGTCCTCCGGAG
>JBGCEG010000009.1:0-53406 GCA_045106135.1 Roseobacter sp.
TTGGTGAATTCGATCAAACCTGCAGTGGTTTCGCTGAGGGAGTACACCCCGGAGCCGCCCGTTGACTCAGTGGCAAAATTCAGTGCTGTAACAACATTTTGAGCTACAGACTGAATTGTATCACCTTCGCGGACACCGACAACAATACGGTCAGTACCGGTCAACGCAGTACCGCCGCCACCGGTTGAAATCGCAATAGTAGACCCAACACTTGCAAGATCGGCGTCCACCGTAAACGCCGTAACCGTGGCACCAATTGCAACGTTTGCTGCCGCAGCGGACACTGGACCGGCAGCACCGCCAGCAGTTCCCAAAACAGCTTGAGAAGTACCAAGGTCTTGTTTGCCTACCGCAATATCGCTTGCTGTAACTCCTGTCGCGGAGCGGTCAAGAGATGACAGAACTTCAACGGTACCAGACCCCGTATCAGCCACATCGCTGTTTGACAGAAGGTTCAAACCGTTGAACTGAGCAGCACCTGCAATAGAACCAATCTGGTTTGTGAGAGCCTCAATATCGGCTTGGATTTTCTCGCGGTCAACGTTTGCTTCTTGCGAGTTGACAACCTTGCCTTTGATTTCCGTCAAAAGGTCGGTGATGCTCTCAGCGGCATTCAATGCAACTCCAACCGTTGACGACCCAAGCGCCAAAGAATCAGAAATAGCTTCGAAACCGGCAACATCCGATTGCATAACCTTGGAGATGGCCCAGGTCGCCGCATTGTCCTTTGCGCTTTCGACTGTTTTACCAGTTGAGATCTCGCTTTGAACCTTGCCGAGGTTTGAGTTAATTGATTTCAGCGTCTGCAGCGCGACCATTGCGCTGTTATTTGTAAGAATGCTGGACATGTAGCATGTTCCTTTGATCATTCACGCTTTGCGTGAGAAGTGACTGCGCGCGTTTACGCGCAGATGAAACAGTCTTTCTGACCAATGCTATCGTTTCGTTTTCGAACGATGCGCCACCCGATATCGGATGCCCGATGAACATGCGTCCACAATGCCTAATGTTTTGCTAAAACCCTTTTCCTCTATGCCTCTGAATTAGTTCAAATTTCATTCAAGCGCGTTTCTCGATAGTTGTTTCCTTACCCAGGTCGATGGTCAGTTTTTCTCCGCGCGCATCATATGTATCAAGTGAGCGTCTTACGCGCCTTAGGGCCGATAACCGTTTTGCCACGACACGGATGCCCTCAAGCGCTTGATCGAGCAACGCCTGGTTCCGTTGAAGTTTACCGTTTAGGCGCAGCAAAGCATCGGCGTCGCGCGTCTCAAGATCCGCCAGTGCATCAATAACCGCCTCTTTCTTTTCAACGATTTCCGTAATCGCATCCAGCTGTCCGATAAGTAGTGCGGCCCTTTCTTCTTCTAAAATATCGTCCAGTTTGCTGACGAGGTCTGCGAAGTCATTATTTTGCATCTTGGCTCTCCTTCAGGGAATCAAAAATTGACTCAGCGAGGCCTAGGCCGCCCGTCTGAACAATTTGTTTGGCTTGTTCATCTACAAGAAATGATGCGAACTGATCTTCGCCCGCGCCGCCATTGAATGGCCCGCTTGTTTTTCCAAGCCCTGCCGCTTTGAGCATTTCTGACAGAAAGCTGGCTTCGAGTTTTTGCGCGACTTTCAGCAATGCCTGATCATTCTTGGACATTGCAACAGGGGTGTGACTGACGTGTTGTATTGACGGCATCTATTATCTCCAATTGCATCTATTTTTTTGAAGGATGCCGGAAACCGGTAAAGATGCGGTAACCAAAGTTGTGCAAAAGATGCCAATAACCCGGAGAACCCGTGGAGGCATACGTGGACTTACCTTTTTTGCAGAATGCTACCAAATCTGATGGTGGATACAGCGCGCCAGCGAAACCTGTGCGAGACTCGGACAACGGACGTCGGCCGAGTGAAGAGTTCGGTGATACTTACGAGGCCGAGGGCAAATCCGTTCAACAACAAAAAGACGGGCGCGCATCTGACGATGCTCCGGGCACACAGAGCGCTCAAGACAAAACTGGTCAGGAAAAGCAGACGAAATTGGATGGCGTCAGCGCTGGGTCTGAGGCGATTGAACAGGATATTGATGACACGGATGCTCGACCACGCGTCCAAATCGGAGGTGATGACCCGATGGACGTCATTGACGTGGCTGTTGGTAATACGGCGGACGCTCAAAAGCAGAAGGCCAAAAATTCTGTCGAATTGAGCGAGACAATTTTCAGACAGCAAATTGTCGCTGGTGAAGCCCAAGAATCAGGGTTTTTGACGGAAAATGTCGTTGCGAAAAGCGGTGAACGCCCGGTTATGTCTAACACTGCCGCAGTAGCGTCACAGGGCACGAACCCGGCAGTGGGAATTAGCAATCCTATAGTCACAAAAGCATTAGTTTCTGAGACTGGCGCGTTGAACACGAACAAACAGTCGGAAGCGGTAGCCGAACTCCAAGGGGATAGTGCCAAACTTGCTGGGATGAAAGACGGTCCGCAAGCCAGCCGCGGCGTGGTTGAAAGCATTCCAGCTCCTCAACAAATGGGAAGCAAAGATGCGGCACGGTTGGCAGAAAAAGGACAAACTGAGCTGAGGGATATTTCTGACCGAAAACGAAATAGGGCAGAGCAAGTAACAGAAGTTTCCGCACGGCGAGAGGCCCCTGAACCGGTTGTGCAGAAACCACAGATAACTGTGCAATCATCTGTTTTTGCCCTTCAGGGACAAGATCAACGGCTCACGGCACAGTCTGAAGCAGGGTCATTCGATCTGCTCAAAGTTGATGGCCTCGGCGCGGAGTTTTCTTCTGTCAAAGATACCCGTGTCACGCAGACAACATCGCTCAATCAAGTTTTGGCCAGAGGAGAAACGTCGGCTATGGTCGGACGGCAAATGGCTGAAGCCTTGCACCGTATGCCTGATCAACCGGTTCAGCTGGCTTTGAGCCCCAAAGAACTCGGTAAGGTCAAAATGAGCATCTCTGCGGGAGAGCAGGGAATCACAGTGAGCGTCATTGCAGAACGGCAGGAAACCCTTGATCTGATGCGGCGGAATATCAACGACCTCGCGAAAGAGTTCCATAGTATGGGGTACTCTGATGTGAACTTTGCCTTTTCTGAGGGACGGTCCGATGAAGGGCAGATGAACTCCGATCAGAAAAGCCCCGATGGAAATGGCCCCTTTGATGGAAATAAAGTGGCTGAGAACAGCGTTCCGAATGTCATCCAAATGGTGGCGAGCGAAGGCTTAGACTTACGACTGTAAGGATAGAAATATGGAAATCACGAATTCAAACCCCGTTACCAGTCCCACGTTGTCACCTTCTGCGACAGCCACGGGTGACGATTCGCAAGCTGCGGCTGTCTTGTCGTCAGATTTTGAGACGTTTCTTCAAATGCTGACAGCGCAGGCGAAATATCAGGACCCGCTTGAGCCTATTGATTCGTCAGAATATGCAGCGCAACTCGCGCAATTTTCGATGGTAGAACAGCAAGTTCTCTCAAACGACTTGCTTACGGCATTGGCCGACCAACTGGGTGCTGGAAATATAGCGCAGATGTCTGGCTGGATCGGTTTGGAGGCACGCACGCAAGCGCCTGTGCCCTACAGTGGTGAGGCTGTAACTGTCCTACCTCAATCTGAAGCTGGAGCCGACGAGGCGATCCTTGTGGTCACCAACGCAAGCGGTACGGAGGTGGCCCGGCGTCAGATACCTCTTGGTTCGGAACCAGTAGAGTGGGATGGCCGCAATAGTGCCGGTGCGTTTGTTCAACCCGCAAACTACAGCTTTTCGGTTGAAAGCCGAACTGCGGGTACGGTAATCGGCAACAGCCCGGCCGACACCTATACACGTATCACAGAAGCGCGCCGTGAAGGATCTGATGCTGTTTTTGTCCTCGCGGGAGGTTCGCAAGTCAGGACTAACGAAGTCGCTGCCTTGAGAGAGCCACAGTAATTAGAGATCGCGTAACTTTAGTCCCGCGTAGAGCGGTGGCATAAGTAACCTTCTGAGAGAACCCAACGGGAAGGGGCGCATTGGATGTTGCATGGCCTTTGGATAGATCCGAGATTTGTCTCCTGTGATCAGATCAGAGACTAACCTGCCTGCATATCCAGCCATGGCGACACCATTGCCGTGGTAGCAAAGTGAAGCGTAGATATTGCTTTCTTCGCTGCATCGTCCAACAAAAGGTACTTTGGAACGCGCCAAGCCAACTAAACCCGACCAACTGTTTGTAATTTCGACATGGCGCCATTCGGGGAACATGCGTCGAAAATGCTGCAATAACCTTTTTCGGGCCCGGGCTTCGCCGGCAATGCCCCCCAAAAGGCCTCCCCGCATCCCAAACAAAAACCGCTGATCCGGCATCAAGCGGAAGTAGTGCAAAAGGGTACGGCTGTCATAGCACATCTGATCTGTCGTCCAGCCTTGGCGTAGGCGTTCTTCCTGCGTCAATGGTCTGGTGACCAAGACCGTTGACTGCGCGGGCATGACCCGGTTTGTGACAAAAGACGACAGGTCATCATTTGTATAGCCGTTTGTAGCTAAAACAACCTTGCTTGCGGTTGTCCGGGATTGACCGCTTACCAGCACATGTCCTTTGCCTTGGGTCTGAATTGCCTCAACCGGCGAGTTTTCAAAAACCTGAACGCCCATGCTCAAGCAGGCTTTGTGCAGCCCGGTCAGGTATTTCAAGGGGTTCAATCCAAAGCCAATGGGCACCGTCAACGCGCCGTAAAACGGCCCCGACATACCTGCCTGTGTGAGTTCTTCTGGGCGCAAATACACCCCATCAACACCGTAGTTTTCCCGGATGCGCGACAAGGACGCGGTGAGCGTTGCGGCGTCCCGGGGTCTGTGGGCGAGCATCGTCTCTCCAGACGAATGTGTATCCGCATCAATGCCCAACCGGTGCAGCATGGTTGCTGTATGCTCAACCGTCGCTTTTTCTGCGGCTCGGAAAATCAGTCTTTCTTTGCGACCGAAGCGACGATCAAGCTCAGCATCCCCGGCCAGCCCGCCACCAAGACAGCAGAAGCCGCCGTTTCGACCAGATGCCCCCCATCCCACCGTTTTTGATTCTAAAACGGCGACCTTCGCGCCGCTTTCTGCCAAAGAAAGCGCAGCCGAAAGCCCGGTAAAGCCGGCCCCAACAATCGCCACGTCAACGTCGGTGTCCTTTGCTACCGACGCGCCCGGGACAGGCGTGCATGTCTCATCCCAAAAGCACCCCTTGCGCGGGCCTGGTCCATAGGTGTGTTCGGGAAAGACGGTCTTCATGCGACACGGGCTGCGGCGCGTTCTTCTTCCTGCAGTTTGAGGGCCGCACGCTTTGTTGCCAAAGAAGCCGAAATCACGCCAACGGCGACCAGCGAAATCATGATTGTCGACAATGCGTTAATCTCAGGGGAAACGCCGAGGCGCACGGCTGAAAAGATCTTGATGGGAAGGGTTGTGGCCGACGGACCCGCCGTGAAGGACGCAATGACCAAATCGTCAAGGCTGAGCGTAAAGGCCAGCAACCATCCTGAAATAACCGCAGGTGCGATAATGGGCAGCGTCACAAGACGAAATGCCTCAAAAGGTGAACAGCCCAGATCAAGTGCGGCCTCTTCCAAGGAGCGGTCAAAAGATACCAATCGCGACGATACCACTACCGAAACGTAGCACATCGAAAACGTGGTATGCGCCAGTACAATCGTCAAAACACCCCTGTCCAGCCCGATGCCGATGAAGAGTAAGAGCAAAGACAGGCCCGTAATCACCTCGGGCATCACCAGCGGCGCATAGATCATACCTGAAAACAGGGTTCGCCCGCTAAATCTGCCACCACGGACCAGGACGTAAGCCGCCATTGTGCCCAGCACCGTTGCAGCGGTCGACGACAAAACCGCAACTTTTAAGGTGACCCATGCCGCATCGAGAAAGGCTTCGTTCTGAAAAAGCTCACCGTACCATTTGGTTGAAAATCCTGCCCAAACCGTCACCAGCTTGCTTTCGTTGAACGAGTAAATGACCAGAATCAGCATGGGTAAGTAGAGAAATGCAAAACCCAAGGTCAGCGCCGTGACATTGAACCAGCTTAACCGGGTCATTGATCGACCTCTGCTTGGCGTTGCTGGTTTCTTTGGAACAGGACGATAGGGATAATCAGCAACAGCAATAGGATGATCGCTACAGCACTGGCAACGGGCCAGTCACGGTTGTTGAAAAACTCTTCCCACAGCACTTTACCAATCATCAGCGTACCGGACCCGCCCAAAAGCGAGGGGATCACGAACTCTCCCAAAGCTGGGATGAACACCAGAAAGCTGCCTGCGATGATGCCGTTTTTGGACAGTGGCAAGGTCACAAGCCAGAAAGCCTGCAGGCGGGAACACCCCAGGTCTTCGGCAGCTTCAATGAGCGAGTCGTCCATCCGGTCCAGTGCAGAGAAAATTGGTAAAATCATGAACGGAAGGTACGTATACACAATCCCGATATAGACGGCGGTGTTGGTATTTAGAATGGTAAGTGGTTCGTTGATGAGGCCCAGCCATAAAAGAAACTGGTTCAAAAAACCCTCTTGGCTCAGAATACCCATCCATGCGTAGACCCTGATCAGGAAAGACGTCCAGAACGGCAGGATGATCAGCATCATCAAGGTCGGGCGCCATTCTGCCGGGGCGCGTGCCATGCTGTAGGCGATAGGATAGCCTATCAACAACGCCAGAACGGTCGAAATCAGAGCAATCTGCAACGAACTCAGATAGGCTTTCCAATACAGATCGTCGGAGGCCAGAAAGGCGAAGTTCTCAAAATCCAGTCCTGAGATGAAGGTGCTGAAACCGTCATCCAGCGTCGGGGTGTAGGGTGGGATCGCTAGTGCGATATCCGAAAGCGAAATTTTGAAGACAATCAAAAACGGAATGAGGAATAACGCACACAGCCACGCGTAGGGAATGGCAATGAGCATCAGCCGCTGCATGCGGTGCCCCTTAGCGTTTTATATGCAGTCGATCCGGTCATTCTGCCAATAATACACCTGCCGTGTCTGACCAGCTGATCCAGACGGTGTCTTCCCATGTGAATTCGCGTCTCGAAACCCGGCGTGTGTTCGCGGATTGCGCTTTGATGATCTGTCCACCTGCCAACTCAACGTGGTAGGTGGACAGGTTGCCAAGATACGCAATGTCGAGGATTTTGCCGCGCACTGCATTCGCTTTGTTCTGTGGTTCTTCAGCGGCGATGGTGATTTTCTCCGGACGGATTGCCAAAAAGCACTTTTGCCCGGCTGAAAAATCCTTGTCACTTTTGGCATGCAGCGGTTTTTGCCCGTCGGCCCATGCGACGCTGTAGCTGCCCGGACCATTTGCGTCTGCGGTGCCCTCGATGATGTTCACGTCTCCAATAAAATCGGCGACATAGACGCTTTCTGGCAATTCATAGATTTTTTCGGGTGTCGCCACCTGAATGACGCGGCCTTCATCCATGACGGCGACCCGGCTCGCGACGGTCATCGCCTCTTCCTGATCATGGGTGACGATGACAAAAGTTGTGCCAGTTTTCTCCTGAATATCCATCAGTTCAAACTGCGTCGCCTGCCGCAGTTTCGCATCGAGCGCGCCCAAAGGTTCGTCGAGTAACAAGAGCTTAGGCGCTTTCGCGAGCGACCGGGCAAGGGCTACTCTTTGCCGCTGACCTCCGGAAATTTGATGCGGTTTCCGGCGTGCGAATTTTTCTAATCGTGTCAGTTTGAGCATCTCGGTCACACGATCATCAATGTCGTGTTTCGGCATGTTGCCCCGCCGCAAGCCAAAGGCGATATTCTCGTAAACCGACAAATGCGGAAACAGCGCATAAGACTGAAACATCATGTTCACAGCCCGTTTGTTGGGCGGCACGGGCGCTATGTCTTTGCCGGCAAGCTCAATCCTGCCAGTGGTTGGGCTTTCAAACCCTGCGAGCATCCGCATCATCGTGGTTTTCCCACAGCCCGAGGGACCCAGCAGCGCAAAGAACTCCCGCTCGAAGATACTGAGGGTCAAATCATCAATCGCGGTGAAATCGCCAAACCGCTTGGTCACACCCTCAAAGCGGATCAGAGGCTTTTCTGACGGGTTTTCCCAAGGGGCAAAGGTGCTTTCAGACACTGCGTTTCTCTTTGGTTTGGCTAAGAAAAAGGCGGAGGTGTTATGCTCCGCCTTTCGGTGTTTTTGCTCAGGTTCCGGACTTCACCTTGGTCCAGAGCCTTGTAACGGTCCGCTGCACGCGCGCGGGATAAGGCGTTGTGGTATATAGATTTTGCACTGTTTCCTCATCCGGGTAGATCGCCGTATCGCCGATCACATCGTCGTTCAGGAACTCTTTGCTCGCCTCGTTTCCGTTAGCGTAATACACGTAATTGGAGGCAGCCGCCATGTTCTGCGCGTCCATTATGAAGTTCAGAAACGCGTGCGCGCCTTCGGGATTTGGGGCGTCGATCGGAATCGCCATTTGGTCGAACCACATCAATGATCCTTCGGCGAAGGCGTGATATTCGATTTCAACCCCATTGTCGGCTTCAGCCGCGCGGTCGCGGGCTTGCAAGATGTCTCCGGACCAGCCGACAGCCACGCAAATATCGCCGTTTGCCAGCGCGTTGATATATTCTGAGCTGTGGAATTTCTGAATGAAAGGGCGGACGCCCATCAGGACATCTTCGGTTTTTGCAATCACATCAGGGTCATGGCTGTCGGGATCTTCACCCAGATACTGAAGGGTCATCGGAATGATTTCTGTTGGCGCATCCAGAAACTGTACACCACAAGCGGCCAGTTTTTCCATGTTTGCCGGGTCAAGAACCAAAGCCATAGAGTTTACCGGCGCGTCTTCACCCAGAATTTCGCGCACTTTGCCGACATTCACGCCAAGCCCGGTAGAACCCCACATGTAGTTAATCGAATAGGCATTGTCCGGATCATATTGTGCTGTCCGTTGCTCAATCGCGTCCCACATGTTTTCGAGATTTGGCAACTTGGTGGCGTCCAGTTTCTGGAACGCGCCCGCTGTGATCTGGCGCTGCAAAAAGGTGCCGGTTGGCACGACAACATCGTATCCGGAACCGCCCGCCAGCATTTTTGTTTCCAGCACTTCATTGCTGTCAAACACGTCGTAGACCAGTTCGATCCCCGTTTCCTGTTCGAACTTCTCAAGCAGATCTTCATCGATGTAGTCGGACCAGTTGTAGACCCGTACTTCGTCTGCAGTGGCGCTGACCGCCAGCAAACCGGCGATTGCCGTGCTTACCAAAAGTGCTTTCATTTCATACTCCCGTTGTCACAACCGATGTTGGCTCGGTTTTGTGAATTTGATCAAGTTTTGCCTCGCGGGACAAGATACCTTATGCTTTCATGTGCTTATAAACTGTGCAAGTCACTGTGCGTCTTGGGGCGCATGTAGAAAGGTTCAATCGCAGGAAATGCTCAAGTTTGCGGCAGGAAATGACCCAGCGGATCACGCAAAACAACCTGTTCACCAAAAGGTCTACGCGCAACTGCGTGCCCGTGTTCTGTTTGGTGATCTGATCCCGGGGCAGCCCGTGACTTTGCAAGGGCTGGTGGTGAACATGAACGCGGGCATGACCCCTGTCCGGGAAGCCGTGCGCCGACTGACGTCTGAGGGTGCGCTCTTGATGATGGGGAACCGCCGCGTGATCGTCCCGGAGTTGACATCATCCTGCTTGGATGAGATTGAATTCATGCGACTTTCTTTGGAGCTCGAATTGGTGCGCCGTGCGGTTGGCAGGCTTGATGATGGTGATATCACAGCGTTGGAACAGATGGACTCGGCGCTCAACAAGGCTGTGTCACGCGGTGATATATCGGGATACTTGTCGTCAAACTACCACTTCCATCGTCTGCTGTACGCCCGCGCGGAGGCCCCTATTCTTGCCGCATCCGTCGATGGGCTCTGGCTGCGGTTCGGGCCATCCTTGCGCGTAGTGTGCGGTCTGTCTGGCACGCTCAATCTGCCGGACCGGCATCTGGATTTGCTGCGCGCGTTAAAGGTTAGGAATACGGAGCAGGCGGTTGCCGCGATCAAGGGCGATGTGCTGCAAGGGGTCGATCAGATCAGAAAGGCGCTGCTTGTTCCGTCATCAGAAAACCGATTCGATTGACACAGTAAAATTTGATCATATTCTCGCGTAGCGGTGCATGCGGCACCCTGCGACCCTGTTGGAGAGATGCAATGACCCTCATCACAAATCACATGCCCACGGCAGACTTGCAGGCTTTGGATGCGGCGCACCATCTGCACCCGTTTTCGACAAATGCGGCGTTTACGGATCGCGGCGCGCGGGTCATCACGCGCGCGCAGGGTTGCCATCTGACCGACAGTGACGGTAACCAAATTCTGGACGCCATGGCGGGATTATGGTGTGTCAACATTGGCTATGGGCGCGAGGAACTGGCCGAGGTGGCCGCCCGGCAGATGCGCGAATTGCCTTACTACAATACCTTTTTTATGACGACCCATGTGCCTGTGATTGCTCTGTCGCAGGAGCTTGCAAAACTTGCACCGGGTGATCTGAACCACGTCTTCTTTGCGGGCTCGGGATCAGAAGCGAATGACACCAACATCCGGCTGGTCCGCACCTACTGGGCCGAAAAGGGCAAGCCGCAAAAAACGCATATCATAAGTCGCAAGAATGCCTATCACGGCTCTTCTGTCGGCTCCGCCAGTCTGGGTGGCATGACCTATATGCACGCCCAGGGCGGCATGCCGATCCCGGGGATTTCGCATATCAATCAGCCGGATTGGTGGGCCGAAGGCGGCGACATGAAACCGGAAGAGTTTGGCCTTGCTCGCGCGCAGGAACTGGAAGCCAAGATACTTGAGCTTGGCGAAGAAAACGTGGCCGCCTTTATCGCGGAGCCCGTGCAGGGGGCAGGCGGCGTGATCGTGCCGCCAGACAGCTACTGGCCTGAAATCCAACGTATTTGTGACGCATATGAGATCCTGTTGATCGCGGATGAGGTGATTTGCGGCTTTGGGCGGACGGGAAACTGGTTCGGCAGCGAAACGATGGGCATCCGCCCGCACATCATGACGATCGCCAAAGGGCTTTCCTCTGGGTATCAACCGATTGGCGGGTCGATCATCTGTGATGAGATCGCCGATGTCATCTCTCGGACGGAGTTCAACCACGGCTACACCTATTCAGGCCACCCTGTTGCCGCCGCTGTTGCGTTAGAGAACCTGCGCATTCTTCAGGAAGAGGGCATCGTGGACACGGTACGCACCTCGAAAGCGGCCGCGTTTGCGCAGGCCCTGGGGGCGCTTGCGGACCATCCGCTGGTGGGGCAGGTGTCTGTCAAAGGTATGATGGCGTCTATGCCGCTGACCCCCGACAAGGAAACGCGCGCGGTTTTTGAAGCTGACCGCGGCACGGTGGGTCTGATGTGCCGCGAACGGTGTTTTGCGAACAACCTTGTGATGCGCCACGTCGGGGACAGAATGATCGTCTCTCCGCCCCTCGTGATCAGCGACGCGGACATAGGAGAATTGGTGGCAAAGGCCCGTACAGCGCTCGACGAGACATACGCGCAGTTGAAGGTTTTGGGTTTGCTGACGCCTGCAGCCTCTTGATGACGGTGTCTGTGGTGATTTTTTTCGCGAAAAGGCAGTGCGATGGGCGATCATATGCGCCACAAGCGGGTGACATAGAGCGAACCCCTTGCACTCGCATCCCCATCTTGTGTTAGCTTCGCTGTAACGAAGATAAAAAAAACGACAATGACTTAAGGGAGCGATGGGTTTGGCGAATACCGTGGACAGCGACGCATTTGTAGAATTTGAACGCGTACAGAAAAGCTATGATGGCGAAGCGCTGGTTGTAAAAGACCTGAACCTGTCGATGCCAAAAGGTGAATTCCTGACCATGCTGGGGCCATCCGGGTCGGGCAAGACCACATGCCTGATGATGCTGGCCGGGTTTGAAACAGCGACACACGGCGACATCCGGCTGGATGGTCTGTCGATCAATAATATCCCCCCGCACAAACGCGGCATCGGCATGGTGTTTCAAAACTATGCGCTGTTCCCCCATATGACAGTCGCTGAAAACCTGTCTTTTCCGCTTGAAGTACGGAAAATGGGCAAGTCGGACCGCGAGGCGAAAGTGACCCGCGCGCTTGATATGGTGCAGATGGGCGCCTTTGCCGGGCGCAGGCCCGCGCAGCTTTCGGGGGGGCAGCAGCAGCGTATCGCACTGGCGCGCGCGCTGGTCTTTGAGCCCGAGTTGGTCCTGATGGATGAGCCCTTGGGCGCTCTGGACAAACAGCTGCGCGAAACGCTGCAGTTCGAAATTACGAACCTCGCGCATGATCTGGGCATCACCGTGGTCTATGTCACGCACGACCAGACCGAAGCCTTGACCATGTCTGACCGGGTTGCTGTCTTTGATGACGGTCGCATCCAGCAACTGGCCCCACCGGACAAGCTTTATGAAGAGCCTGAAAACAGCTTCGTGGCGCAATTCATCGGCGAAAACAACACGCTTGAAGGTATTGTCAAAGAGATCAAAGGCGATCACTGCCTTGTGCAGCTTGATGGCGGTGAAGTGATCGACGCCAAACCGATCAATGTAAGCCAACCGGGTGAGCGGACGCGCGTGTCGATCCGGCCGGAACGGGTTGAGTATAACAAAGACAGGTTAAGCCCTGACGCTCATACGCTGCAAGCCGAAGTGCTGGAGTTCATTTATATGGGTGACATTTTCCGGACGCGGTTGCGTGTTGCGGGAAAGGACGACTTTGTCATCAAAACCCGGAACGCCCCTGATGTGACGCGCTTGAGCCCGGGGCAGAGCATTGAAATTGGCTGGCTACCGCAGGATTGCCGGGCGCTCGACGCCTGATCTGGAATACGCCTGCTCGCGGGTCGAGAGGCGACAAAGAGCTTCGCGGTTAAGCCCGTTACCGCGCGGTTCAGGAAGCTGAAACGGGTAGAAAACTGGGAGACTACAAATGAAACTCGCAAAAACGCTACTTGCCACTTCCGCGCTGACGATGGCGGCTGGCATGGCGCATGCTGACGGCCATATGGCCAATGAAATGACGATTGTAAGCTGGGGCGGCGCATACTCCAATTCGCAGCAGCAAGCCTATCACAATCCTTACATGGAAAAGACGGGCGTCACGATCATCAACGATGAATCCTCTGCCGAAGCCGTATCCAAGCTGCGCGCGATGAACGAGGCGGGCAATGTCACATGGGACGTTGTTGACGTTGTCGCGGCGGATGCGCTGCGCCTGTGCGATGAAGGCCTGGCGATTGAAATCGATGCGGACGAACAACTGGCCCCCGCGCCCGATGGCACACCCGCATCCGAGGATTTTGGCGAGCTGTTGGTGGGCGACTGCTTTATTCCGCAGATCGTCTATTCCACAACGGTTGGTTATCGCACAGACATGGTTGGCGACACACCGCCCACATCGATCTGCGCTCTCTTTGACACCGAGGCCTATCCCGGCAAACGTGCGTTGGAAAAGCGTCCGATCAACAACATGGAATGGGCTTTGCTCTGTGACGGTGTTGCAAAAGACGATGTTTATGACGTGCTGGAAACCGATGAAGGTCAACAGCAAGCGCTCGATAAACTGGCCACAATCAAGGATGACGTAATCTGGTGGTCTGCGGGTGCGGATACGCCACAGCTTCTCGCGGATGGCGAGATCGTGATGGGATCTACCTATAACGGGCGTTTGTTCTCTGTGATCGAAGAGCAAAACCAGCCTGTTGGTATGCTCTGGGACGCGCAGGTGTTCGATCTGGACGGTTGGATCATTCCAACGGGCCTGAGCGACGAGCGTCTGGCGCGTGCGTTGGATTATGTCTACTTCGCGACAGACACGCAGCGTCTGGCCGACCAGTCCAAGTACATCAGCTACGGTCCTGCACGTTTGTCCTCGGCTCCGCTGGTAGGCCAGCACGCTGAACTGGGCATTGATATGGCGCCACACATGCCGACAGATCCGGAAAACGCCAAGAACACGTTCCTCTATAACTACGAGTTCTGGGCAGACTACCGCGATGACATCGACGCCAAATTCCAGGCGTGGTTGGTGCAATAAGCGCTCGGACAAGATGAACGGAGGGGCCGCATATCGGCCCTTCCGACCGACGACAAAGGAAACGACATGCCAAAAGGCTACATCATCGCCCATGTGACGGTCACAAATCCTGAAGCCTATCAAGAGTACATAGAACGGGATACGCCCATTCTTCTTGGATTGGGCGGAAAGTTCATCGTGCGTGGGGGCACCTCTCAGGTTCCTGAAGGTGAAACCCATGAGCGTCATGTCGTCATTGAATTTCCGTCCTACGACGCGGCGGTCAACGCGTATAACGACCCTGAGTATCAGGACGTCGCCGGCATTCGCCGCAAAAATGCGCAGAGCACGATTATTCTGGTGGAGGGCGCTGCGTGACCGATGCAACCAACGATTCCGGGCAACTGGTGGCGGCAGATGGCACGCCCCTCAAGAAAAGCCTGAGCCGGGCATTACGGCGGCAGAAGCTGCGTGCGGCTTTGCTGGTCGCTCCGCTGCTGATCTTTGTGCTGGTCACATTTGTCGCGCCGATCGCCGATATGTTGTTCCGGTCGGTCGAGAACCAGATCGTCTCTGACACGCTGCCGCGGACGACACAGCAAATTGCGGAATGGGACGCCTCTGCGGGCGAAATTCCCGGCGAGCCTATTTTTGAAGCGCTCTTCAAGGACATCTACATCGCGCAGGAACGCAAGCTGCACACGCGGCTTGGATCGCGCCTGAACTATGAGTTGACTGGCGTCTCCTCGATGTTCCGGAAATCCGGTCGCAGCGTCGACGACATGGCTGAGGTCTATCAGGACCAGTTCGAGGACCTGAACGCATTCTGGGAAGATGCGGAAAACTGGAACCCGCTGATGGGCTCCGCGTCATGGCTGTCTGCACAAGCCGCATGGGACGAAGACGGCGACGCCGCGCAACCCACCTTTGAGCCACGCAGCGACATCGCAACGATCCTTCCAAAAACCACGGAAGCCTATCAGATATTTGCGGAATTCGTGCAGGTCGATGAAAACGACAACCTGCTCAGCGAAGACCCGTGGCCGCTGCTCTATGCGACCTTGTACGAAGATCTGAGCGCAGGCGCGGACGTTGCATCCTTGTCGGGCGCAGGTGCTGCCGAGCTGCAGGAAGCCGCCGCTGCCGTTGCCTCTTTTGGTGCCGTGGATTTCACTGCGGCCTTCGCCGATGTGGATGAAGACTGGCACAGCATCGAGGTTTGGCAGACCATTCAGATGTACAGCCCCGATTTCACGGCAGGCTATTTCCTGAACGCCGTGGATATGCAGAAAAGCCCTGAGGGGGTGACCATGCGGCCGGACAACGAGCAGATTTACATCAAGCTGTTTGTGCGTACCTTGTTCATGTCTTTGGTGATCATGGGCAGTTGCATTCTGTTGGGCTACCCGGTGGCGTGGATCCTTGCAAACCTGCCTGCGCGCACGGCGAACCTGTTGATGATCCTCGTGCTGTTGCCCTTCTGGACATCGCTGCTGGTGCGCACCTCCGCATGGAAAGTGATGTTGCAACAGCAAGGCGTCGTCAACGACACGCTGGTCTGGCTGGGGTTGGTGGCCGATGACAGCCGCCTTGCTTTGATCAATAACCAGACGGGCACGATTATTGCGATGACGCATATCCTTTTGCCCTTCATGATCCTGCCGCTCTATTCCGTGATGAAAACAATTCCGCCCAGTTATCTGCGCGCGGCAAAGTCGCTGGGCGCTACGAATTGGACCGCGTTCTGGCGGGTCTATTTCCCGCAGTCTGTGCCGGGGATCGGGGCAGGCAGCATCCTCGTCTTCATCCTCGCCATTGGTTACTACATCACGCCAGAGCTTGTGGGCGGGACGTCCGGTACCTTTATCTCCAACCGGATTGCCCATCACATTTCAAGCTCATTGAACTGGGGGCTGGCGGCGGCGCTGGGGGCGATCCTGCTCGGGGCCGTACTGCTGCTTTACTACGCTTACGACAAGATCGTCGGCATTGATAATGTGAAGCTGGGGGGCTGAAGATGGCTGCATTGACACCAATATCGCGCACGCCTGTGTCCTTTTATGTTCCTGTCACAGCAGCAGCGGGCGCATTGGCCGGTTTGCTTGTCGGTACTGCACAAGGCAACAGCTTTCTCGGGATCGCCCTTGGGGCCATCGTGCTGGCTGCGCTTGCCTTTGCCACGACTCAAGTCATCAAAACGGAAAGCCTGAGCCGTTGGGGCGTTTTTGGCCTGATGGCAATCGCTGGTTTTGCACTGGGGGGCTTGCCTGCCGGGTTGATTGGCGCGGCCTTTGGCTGGTTCTTTGGTTGGTTTATTTTCTGGCTCTACGAAGGGCGATACCGCGCCTATATCGCACCCTACCTCACGCCGGGGCAGGTCCTGTGGCACTACACCTTCAGGGTGATCTGCGGGGCGATCCTTGTCTTTCTGATTACGCCTATTCTGGTGGTCATGCCGCTGAGTTTTAACGCGCAGGACTTTTTTACCTTCACGCCAGAGATGTTGCGGTTTGATCCGGCGGGATATTCGCTCAAGCACTACGAGGACTTCTTTACCAACGATGACTGGCAACAGGCGCTGGCAAATTCGGTCAAGATTGCGCCCGCCGCGACCTTTCTGTCCGTCGCACTCGGGACGCTGGCCGCCATTGGCTTGAGCCAACCACATGTTCCGTTTCGGCGGGCCATTATGGCAATCCTGATTTCCCCGATGATTGTGCCGCTGATTATCTCGGCGGCGGGTATGTACTTTTTCTACAGCCGCGTAGGCCTTCAGGGGACCTATCTTGGCGTGGTTCTGGCGCACGCGGCTTTGGGTATTCCCTTCGTCATCATCACCGTGACGGCGACACTGGTGGGGTTTGACAACTCTCTGACCCGTGCGGCAGCCAACATGGGCGCAGGCCCGGTCACAACCTTTTTCCGGGTGCAGATGCCGTTGATCCTGCCGGGGGTGATCTCCGGCGGATTGTTCGCTTTCATCACATCCTTCGATGAGGTGGTCGTGGTCCTTTTTGTGGGGTCTGCCGGGCAAAAGACGCTGCCATGGCAAATGTTCACGGGCTTGCGCGAACAGATCAGTCCGACAATCCTTGCGGTTGCGACCATTCTGGTGGTGGTGTCGATCATGTTGCTGACCGTGGTTGAATTGCTGCGACGCCGGTCAGAGCGATTGCGCGGTATGAGCCCCACATGATCCACAGGCAGGTTGCTGCGGCTGCCGTTTGCGCGGCCTGTGTTGCCGCGACCGCCTTTGCAGACCCGTCGCTGGAATGCAGCTTTGCCGAAGACAGTCAGGTGGAAATCGCCGATTGCCTGATGGAAGTTGAACAACGCGCAAATGCAGCCCTGGACCTGATCTTGGGCTACGCGCGGGATGCCGCTTTTGATTTGGATGAAACCACGGGCCGCAGCGTGGCCGTGCCCGCGCTTGATGCGGCTCAAGAGGCGTGGTTGGCCTACCGCGAAACCACCTGTGACTATCAGGGGGCGTTGTTCGGTGGTGGATCAGGAACGGGGATCGCAATCCGTTCCTGCCATATTGAACTCACGCGCCAGCGGACGGACGCGCTTTACCGGTCTTTGAATTAGCGCAGGCGTTTGAGCAGGCTGAGTGAGGCGTAGCCGTCCGGCACCAGCCCAGCGGAACGCTGATAGCGTCGCACCGCGTCGATTGTTTTTGGCCCGATCCGCCCATCCACGCCTTGCGTGCTGAACCCGGCCTGCGTCAACCTTTGCTGCATTTCCTTACGCTCCGCGAAGGTAAGCGCGCGGCCATCTGCGGGCCACCCCGACTGGATCGCAGGGCCCCCTTTGATGCGGTCGCTCAGATGCCCGACGCCAATCACATAGGCGTCTGCCGCGTTGTAGCGTTCGATGGCGCGAAAGTTGTCAAAGATCATAAAGGCCGCCCCCTGCGCCCCTGCGGGCAACAAAATGGACGCGCGACCATAGTTTGGCACCTGTTTGCCGTTGACCCCGACAACACCCATCCGGCCCCATGCGGCGGGGTTTTTCTTGACCTTCCGGCTGGCCTGCGAAAAGTCGAAGCCGCGCGGGATACGCACTTCGACGCCCCAAGGCTGTCCTTTGGTCCATCCTGAACGCTTGAGATATGCAGCGGTTGAGGCCAGTGCATCCACCGGGTTTTCCGCCCAGATATCGCGCCGCCCATCCCCGTCGAAATCCACGGCATATTCCAGATAAGACGTGGGGATAAACTGCGTGTGGCCCATCGCACCGGCCCAGCTGCCGGTCATGTTGCGTGGGCTGGTGTCGCCGTTCTGCAGGATTTTTAGCGCGGCGATCAACTGTGCCTCAAAGAATTTGCCACGGCGCCCTTCATAGGCCAGCGTCGCCAAGGATTGGATCGCGCCATTGTCCCCGCGAAAGCTGCCATAGGCGCTTTCCAGTCCCCAGACGGCCACGACCACCTCTTTTTCGACGCCGTAGCGGGCCTCTATCGCATCGAGGATCCGGCGGTTTTCGCGCAGTGCCTGTTTGCCGTTTTTGATCCGCGTGGACGACACGGCACTGTCGAGGTACTGCCAGATCGTCTTGGTGAACTCTGACTGGTTGCGGTCCCGGCGAATGACATCTGAATCGAAACTCACATTGCGAAACGCAGAATCCAGCGTTGCGTTAGAGATGCCCTGTGCGCGCGCCCGCGATCTGAACCCCCGGACCCATGTGTCGAACCCTGCGTTGGACGCGGTTTGCAACACCGGGGTCACAGAGGGCCGTTCCTTGGGTCTGATCGATGTCTTTTCCGATCTTGGCGTCGTGACGGACGCCAGGATGGGTTGCACCGCCCCGGTTTGAGGTCGCGCCTCCGGGCGCAATGACTGTGTGAGCGTCTGAGACGCTGCCGCCCCCGCCCCAAGTGTCAGGCTGAGAATAATACTGCCCATATACATGCGTCGCATGCCGACCTCCTGCTACTGCTGCCTTTATTATTGCAGAGAGTTTAGCCTGAATCGGGCGGAATCTAAAGCAATCTATGGTTAACAACGCGGAGTTTTGCTGACGTTTCTGCGCGCGAAAGCTAAGACTTGCGGGTTCGCTTGACCTTGCGTTTGACTTTGCTGCTTTTTTTGCGGGATTTGGTCGCATTGCGCTTGGCTGCCCCCCGGTTTGAGCGGCGTTGGTTTGCGCGCGGTAGGTCTGCGCCATCCAGTTCCAGCAGTTCAAGGGCGATGCCGCCCGTCAGTGGAGCCGTCTCAGACAGCCGCACAGTTGCGCGTTGCCCGATGTTGATCGTCAGCCCGGTATCGGCCCCCATCAGGGAATTGGTGTCGCGGTCGTAGTGGAAATATTCGTTGCCCACGGCGCGCATCGGCACCAAGCCGTCTGCGCCCGTCTCATCCAGCTTCACAAACAGGCCAAAGCGCGCAATGCCACTGATGCGGCCTGTAAACTCGCTGCCCACACGCTCACTCAGGTAGGCTGCAAGATAGCGATCTGTCGTATCGCGCTCCGCCACCATCGACCGCCGCTCTGTATCAGAGATATGCGTGCCGACTTGCTCGAGCGCTTCATGGTCGTCTTCGGCGCGCAACCCGTCCTTGCCCCAACCATGTGCGGCGATCAGCGCACGGTGTACGATCAGGTCCGCATAGCGTCGGATGGGCGACGTGAAATGCGCGTAGCGCGGTAGCGCAAGGCCGAAATGGCCAAGGTTCTCTGGCCCATAGTAGGCTTGTGTCATCGACCGCAGCGTCGAAATATTGATCAGTTCGGCGGTGTCGGTCCCTGCGGCATCGGCCAGCAGGCGGTTCAGATGCGCGGTCCGCAAAACCTGGCCCTTGGCAAGGTTGAACCCGCTGGCCAGCGCTGTTTCCCGCAGGGCGTCCAGCTTTTCGGTACTTGGCTCTTCATGCACGCGAAAGAGCAGAGGCACCTTTTTGGCGATCAGCGTCTCAGCTGCGCAGACATTTGCCAGCACCATGAATTCTTCGATTAGACGGTGCGCGTCCAGTCGGTCTTTGAAATCCACGGACGTCACTTTGCCTTCGTCGCTCAGGGCAATCCGGCGTTCGGGCAGATCAAGCTCCAAAGGTTGCCTGCGGTGCCGGGCCTCGACCAACGCAGCATAAGCGGCATAGAGGGGTTTTAAAACAGGCTCTAACAAGGGCGCAGTCCGGTCGTTTGGCGCGCCGTCGATGGCGGCTTGCACCTCTTCGTAGTGCAGGGAGGCAGGGGAACGCATCAAACCCCGGTGAAAGCTGTGGCTCAATTTATGGCCATGGGCGTCCAGAACGATCCGCACCGCGAGACAGGCGCGCGGCACGCCCTCATGCAGACTGCAAAGATCACCCGACAGGCGGTCAGGCAGCATCGGGACGACGCGGTCCGGGAAATAGGTGGAGTTACCGCGTTTGCGCGCCTCCCGGTCAAGGGCGCTGTCTGGCGTGACATATGCGGCCACATCCGCGATGGCGACCCAAAGCACGTGACCGCCTTTGTTGTCGGGCGCATCATCCGCATGGGCGTAGCACGCATCGTCATGATCGCGCGCATCGGAGGGGTCAATAGTGACCAACGGCAGGTCGCGCAGGTCTTCCCGGCCCTTCAGCCCAAGCGGCTTTGCGCGGTCAGCTTCGTCTATAACATCATCGGGAAAGGCATCCGGGATACCATGCTGGTGAATGGCGATCAGCGAAATGGCTTTTGGGCCGGAGGGGTCGCCCAAGCGGTTTACGATGCGTGCGCGGGGCAGGCCAAGTCGCGCCTTGGAGCCTGCCTGCTCTGCCTCGACCAACTCGCCGTCCTTGGCGCTGTGGGTCTCCTGCGGTCGGACCAGCCATTCGGCATCAGATCCTTTGTCGATAGGCAGGATACGCCCGCCTTCTGCGGTTTGACGAAAGATCCCAAGGACGCGCCTTGGGTTGACGCCAATCCGGCGGATCAGGCGGGCTTCGTAGTGGTGCGTCTCGCCTTTGACCACTGTCAGGCGGGCCAGAACCCGGTCGCCCGCCCCAAGGGCCGGATCAGAGGCGCGGGGGATCATCAGCACGACAGGCTCTACCCCTTCGCCCTGCCACTCCATCGGTTTTGCGAACAGATCACCATCCGCGTCAGGACCGGTCACCATCAGAACGCTCACAGGCGGCAACCTGTCCGGGTCGCGGTAGCTGCGGTTGCGCCTTTCCAGATGCCCCTCGGCCTCCAGTTCGCGCAGCAAGCGTTTGAGGTCGATGCGGGCCGCCCCTTTGATCCCGAAAGCCTTGGCGATATCGCGTTTCGCCGTCAGCGTCGGGTGCTCTTCAATCCATGCGAGGATGTCGGCCTTGGTGGGAAGCTGGCTCATAGGGCTGAGGTATCACGTGCGCCGGAGGAGGTCATGAGCAAATCGTCCACGGTGTCGATATCGCGCAACGTTGCTGCAAAGGCGGGCGTGAGGCCTTTCATTGATGCTACCGTATCCGACAATGCGTGTTCAGAGGACCAGCGCACGCCCTGAAAAAGCGTCGGTGGCAGAAGTCGCGTCCTGAGTAGCCCAATCAGCCAAAAGCCACCGTCCGGGGCAGGGCCAATCACCGACCCGGCACCCCAGAGCAGTTTGAAAGCATGCGCAATATGTGGGCGATCTATGCCGGGTATGTCGCCCCCAATGATGCAAACTGGTCCCGGCCCGGCCTGCCGGAACGCGTTTTTCATACGGTTCCCCAGATCGCCTCGCCCCTGCGGCAGGCGTGGTAAATGCGCGGGCCAGACCCTGCTGCGCATCCCGTCACGGTCGGGCGATACCGCAAGCATGACGTCCCATCTGCGGTCTTGGAGCCTGCGCAGCAACCCTGCGGTCTGGTGCCGGAACCACCAAGCAGCATCGGTCATCCCGATGTCGCGCCCCAACCGCGTTTTGACCTTTCCTGCGCGAGGCTCTTTCAGCATCACGACAAGGCGGGGCTTCACGCGAAGTAGTCTCTTAGTATCCGGGAATAAACCGCCTTGAGCTGATGAATGTGGTCCAGTTTCACTTGTTCATCTGTCTGGTGCATGGACTGCCCGACCAGCCCAAACTCCACTACAGGACAGTGGTTTTTGACAAAGCGCGCATCCGATGTGCCGCCAGAGGTCGATAGTACCGGTTCAACGCCGGTTTCCGCCGTTACCGCACGGGCCACCAAATCAGAAAGCGGGCCGGGCGGTGTCAGAAAGCTTTCCCCGGAAATCTTGATCTTCAGGCTGCAAGTGACGCCGAATTCAGTCTCTGTCTTGGTGATTTCTGACTTTATCCATTGGCTGAGGCTGTCGCCGCTGTGCAGATCGTTAAAGCGGATGTTGACGGCCGCATTGCAGGCGGCGGGGATCACATTGGTCGCCGGGTTGCCCGTATCAACGGTGACCACAGCCAGGGTGGACGGGTCAAAGTGGTCGGTGCCGGCGTCCAGTTTATGGGAGGCCAGCCGGTCCATCAACCGCACCATCGCAGGCAGCGGGTTAAGCGCGCGGTGCGGATAGGCGGAATGTCCCTGCTTGCCCGCAACGGTGATCCACGCCGTCATAGACCCGCGCCTGCCAATTTTGATCATCTCTCCCATCTTTTCGGGGCAGGTTGGCTCCCCCACAAGGCAATGGGTCATGCGTTCGTCGGACGTCTCCATGTGGTCGAGCAAAGCGGTGGTGCCGTCGATGGCATCGCCTTCTTCATCGCCCGTGATGGTCAGAATGACCGCCCCATCGGGCGGCGTATTCTGCACAAAGTCGATGGCCGCCGCTGCAAAGGCCGCGACGCCAGATTTCATATCCGTCGTGCCCCGGCCATACATTATGCCGTCTTTTATCGCAGCGCCAAAAGGGGGGTAGGTCCAGTCCTCTGCGTTGCCGGTGGGCACCACATCCGTATGCCCGTTGAACCCAAAGGTTTTTGGGTGGCCCTTGTCGCCCCAGCGGGCAAAGAGGTTGCGAATGCCGCCCCGGTTGGCCCATTGACAGGAAAATCCTGCATCCCTCAGCGCCTTTTCCAGCACATCAAGCGCCCCTTCATCCGCTGGTGTGACGGACGCACAGCGCACCAAATCAGCTGTGAGGGCAACGGGATCCATCTTTGACATTCTCTTTCCTTCTTAGTCCGCGTGTTGCGTGGTGTCTGACCCGAAAAACGGCTCCACTTGCGCCACAATCACCGCGTTTTCATTGAGGGCGCGCTGCATCAGAGCCCGTTCTTCTTCTGAAATCTCATGACCTTCGGCCAACCGCTCGTCCAAGGTGCCGTATCCGGTCACGTCCAAGGGTGCGGTATCCGCTTGTTTAAGGATCGCGACGGTCTCACGCACGGCTTCCGGCTCATCGATCCCGCTTGCATAGATGATCAAGCCCGCACCGGTTGCAGTGTCAGGCAGACCATCACCGTCCTTGCGGCCGATCTCGACCAGCAGCGTGTAGACTTGTTGTTTTGACGGTTTGCCGGATTTTGCCATGCCAAAAGAATTAGGCCTTGGCGAAGGGTACCACAATGGCTTTTTCGGTTATTTCAGCGGCGGACCACGCGGCATAGGGCTGCCAGTCAAAGCCCATTTCGTGCAGATGGCGCATCCCGGCGATCAGGGGCGTTCGAAACTCGGGACGCAGCAGGTTGAAGTCTTCTGCCTGCTCTTCCCACCGTTGGGCCATGCAGCCGTGCTTGTCTTGCGTAACAATGGCGTCAATTAGGACTAGCGCCAGACATTCGGCAAATCCTAAATGGCTGGAGTCGAGGGATGCCTTTTGAACGACTTCACCGGGAAACCAGCCACCGAATTCGGACAAAATACAGCTGGATGACAGGCAGTTGTCCAAGGCGCGTCGATGGACGTCTTGCGTGCCATCCTCCGACAGGGTGCTCACCTCATCCCGGACGTCTTTTGGCATCGACTTTGCGATGTTTTTGAGAAGGCGCCGCAGATCGCTTTCATCGTAGGTGACAAGATCGGCATGAGCTGGCGGCATGTCGAGCGTGACGCGTCGGCTCGCATGCGCCCAGCGAAAACCGTTCATCAAGGCCGCGCGCACGGGCGAGGGCGCTTTGCGGTAGTGGTTCTGAAAGGTGTCCCAGTTCCAATAAAGGTCATCCTGACCCGCGCCCTGTTGCAAACGGTCCGCCAGCAAGAGGGACGTGGCGGACAGGAACGCATCAAACGCTTGTTCGGGCATTGCGGCGACAAGCAGGATGTCGCGGTGCACCGTCTCCAGATCCCTGATTTTGAATTTGCATTTCTGGTCAAAAATGATGTGGCACAGGGTCTGTGTTTGCTTTGGCTTGAGGCGTGCGGCGATCTGGGAATAGCCCTTTGCGGCGACGCTACGCAGGTCCGACAGAACCTGCAGGGTGCGATAGCAAATCGGGATGTCGCGGTGCCGCATGTCCGCGTGAATGGTGGAAAATCACGGCCAGATTGCATCCCGTTTTGGATGATTAGGGGGAATTGCTGGGGCAGGGCTGCCCCAGACATTAAGGATTGGTTTCAGTCCCGCAGGAGTTCGTTGATCGATGTTTTGGACCGTGTTTGCGCGTCTACCTTTTTCACGATGACGGCACAGTACAGGTGCACGCCTCCCTTGGATGGCATGGAGCCTGCGACAACAACCGACCCCGACGGGACTTCACCGTAGGTCACCGACCCTGTCTCGCGGTCGACAATCTTGGTGGACTGACCGATGAAAACACCCATGCCCAGCACGGAACCTTCGCGCACGATGCAGCCTTCCACAACCTCGGAACGCGCCCCGATGAAGCAATTATCTTCGATGATCGTGGGGCCTGCTTGCATCGGTTCCAACACGCCGCCGATGCCTACGCCACCGGAAAGGTGTACGTTTTTCCCGATCTGCGCGCAGGAGCCGACGGTTGCCCATGTGTCGACCATCGTGCCCTCATCGACATAGGCGCCCAGATTGACGAAAGACGGCATCAGGACCACGCCCGGGGCAATAAACGCTGATTTGCGCACAACGCAGTTTGGCACGGCGCGAAACCCGGCCGCTTTCCATTCGTTGTCGCCCCAGCCTTTGAACTTGCTGTCGACCTTGTCCCACCAGCCCGCACCTTGCGGCCCACCGTCCAGCTGTTCCATGTCCTTGATCCGGAACCCCAGCAAAACGGCCTTCTTCGCCCATTGATTGACGTGCCAGCTGTTGTCCGGTTGCTTTTCCGCCACGCGCAGCGATCCGTTGTCCAGCGCGGCAAGCGTGTCTTCGATTGCCTCGCGGGTTTCACCGGTGGTTGCAGGCGTTATCGTGTCGCGGGCATCCCACGCGCTTTCGATCGCGGCTTCGAGCTGTGCATTGGACATGTGGCGGTCTCCCCTCGTGCTGTTGAACTGGTTGCTGCGCCTATACAGGCCCTGATGTGCCCGTGCAATGCGTTCACCTTTTGGAAAAAGGGCAGCATGTAAACTGCACTGCATTGCATCTTGAAGCGCGGCATGCGTCTTTGGGACGTCAGCGCTGACCTTATGGAGTAGAGACATGAACAGACGGCACCCATTGCGCCACGCTCAAACCGACCGCGAGGCCATTCTGGAGGTCCCGGATACGCCGCAAACCCGCGCACCCGCGTACCGTCTGGCCTTTGCGGATGATGATTTTCTGTGCCGCGAAGAACTGCGGCCTGTGCGCCTGCAACTTGAGCTGTTGAAGCCCGAAATGCATCTGGATGCGCTGGGCATCAACAGCACGATTGTGCTGTTTGGCGGCGCGCGTATTCCAGACCCCGCGCACAAGGATGGGGCGCGGACCAAGACGCTGGCGGACCTGTCGCATTTCTACGAAGAAGCCCGCGAATTCTCCCGTCTGATGACGCTCAAAAGTATGCAATCCGACGGATGTGAGAACGTGATCGTCACAGGGGGCGGCCCCGGCGTGATGGAGGCGGGCAACCGCGGTGCGCAAGATGCGGGTGGCCATTCCATCGGGCTCAACATCGTTTTGCCGCACGAGCAAGCGCCGAACATCTATGTTTCGCCAGAGCTGTGCTTTAATTTCCACTATTTCGCCATTCGCAAGATGCATTTTCTCATGCGCGCGCGCGCGATCTGCGTCTTTCCCGGTGGCTTTGGCACGTTGGACGAGATTTTCGAGGCGCTCACGCTGATTCAGACAGGGCGCATGCAACCTGTGCCGGTGTTGCTGTTTGGGCGAGACTTCTGGAACCGGATCATCAATTGGGAAGCTTTGGCGGATGCAGGCACAATTTCGGATGAAGATCTGGACCTGTTCCGCTTTGTCGACAGCGCATCAGAGGCGATGGACCTTATCGAAAACTGGGAAGAGAAACCCGCTCGCGAGGCTTTGCCGGGGCGCGCATAGTCAGGTTTCGCAAGCGTATCGGTGCAGGCGTGGCCCATGCGTTTGGTCTGGCTCACCCGGTGGCGCGCGCGCTTTCCAGAGACAGCAATCGTTCGATCATGCGATCATCAATTGCCCCGATCACCAGTGTGCGCCCGACCAGCGTGCCGGGCGTTGCAAATACGCCCATCGCGCGTCCAAGCGCGAGCGCTTTTTGAACGTCCCGGTCCGTTTTGCGGCTGGCGGCATCGGCTTTCAGCTGATCCGCATTTAGACCATGCCGTTCCGCAAAGGCGCTGAGTGCTGAGGGGCCCGGGCGCAGCCCCCGGTGCATCAGATCTATGTGTATCGGCTCAAAGTTACTCTGGCGTCCGGCGGCCAGCGCAATCCTGGTCAGCCTGCGGGACCGTTCCCCCAGAACCGGCAGCGGCTGAAACCGCAGTGCGATTGGCGCACCGGCATCCCGCAGCCGGATCAGGCGACGATCAAGTTCGGCACAATAGGGGCAAAAGTAATCCGAAAACGCAACCACTGGAATGCGCTCATCCTCCAGCGACAGACCCCGGTACAGCAAGGGGCGCAGATCGTCAGGCAAGCCAGCGTTTGCCGTGTTTTCTTGCGTGGTTGTCAAGCCAAGAAACACCGGCTGCACGGCTGTCGTCGAACCCTGAACAAGCCTCCTGAAACCGGGCTGCCCGGCGATAGGTTCAAACACCAAATCCTTGTCCACCCGCCGAAGGATCGGTGGGATACTGATGGCTATGGCTGCGACACCACCCCACACAAACACATCACGGCGGCGCATTAGGGCAGCGGTTGACCGGTTTCGGCTGCAATCTGGGCTCTGGATTTTCGGGCGCGTTCGGTCGCCGATTTCAACTGACCGCAGGCCGCCATGATGTCTTCGCCCCGTGGCGTTCGGATCGGCGAGGCATAGCCCGCCTGATAGACGATGTTGGCGAAGGCGCGGATACGGTTGTTCGATGAGCGTTTGTACGGCGCACCGGGCCATTCGTTGAAGGGGATCAGATTGATCTTTGCGGGAATGCCCTCAATCAGTTTGACGAGGCGATGCGCGTCTTCATCACTGTCATTCACCCCATCAAGCATCACATATTCAAACGTGATCCGTTCAGAGTTCCGCCCGCGGGGATAGGCCCGCAGCGCAGCCAGCAGCGTTTCAATGTTCCAGCGTTTGTTGATCGGAACAAGCGTGTCGCGCACAGCGTCCGTGGTGGCATGAAAGCTCACCGCCAACTGGCAGCCAATCTCTTCAGCGGTGCGCTCGATCTCTGGCACAACGCCAGAGGTCGACAGTGTGATCCTGCGGCGCGAAAGCTGAATCCCTTCGGCGTCCATCGCGATTTTCATCGCATCGCGCACATTCTCAAAGTTATAGAGCGGCTCACCCATGCCCATCAGCACAATATTGCTCAGCAGCCGTGTTTCATCTTTTGGCGCGCCTATTTCGGGCCACTCCCCCAGATCGTCCCGCACCAGCATCACCTGCCCGATGATCTCTGCCGCCGTGAGATTACGCACAAGTTTCTGCGTGCCTGTGTGGCAAAAAGAGCAGGTCAGCGTGCATCCCACCTGACTGGAAATACACAGCGTGCCGCGTCCTTCTTCGGGGATATAAACAACCTCGACCTCATGCCCGCCGGCGATCCGTGCAAGATATTTACGGGTGCCATCATCACTGACTTGCCGTGTCACAACCTCTGGCACGTCGATCACGAATTGTTTTTTAAGATGTGCGCGCAGTGCCTTTGCAAGGTTTGTCATCGCGTCGAAATCGCGCACGCCCCACTGGTAAATCCACTGCCAAATCTGGCCTACGCGCATTTTGGCCTGCTTTTCGGGTACACCAGCTGCTAGCAGTGCCTCGCGCATACCATCGCGTGTGAGCCCGACCAGATTTTGCGGGCCCTGCGGCGTTTTGCGAGGAATTGTATGGACATCCTGTGTGATTGGCGCAGTGACAGACATTTGGATTCTCAGGTTTGGGTCGGATGCTGCTCTATATAGAGGTTTGAGGCAGGATCAAAAGAAAAAGGCCCGGACAATTTATCCGGACCCTGATTGTGATCGTGCGTGACATCAGCTTTTGCAGCGTGTCTCTGCGTCCTCGACGGCGGCTGTAAATCCAAGCAGCGAAAAGGTGTCTTTCGTTGTGGTCCCCCGGCTGGAAACGCCTGTGACCTCTGCTTCAACACCCCGTTTCATGGAGTTCACGATACGTGCGTCGTCTTGCGGGCTGGCAGGCCATGCCCATTCACCTTCTGTGAAAAGCGAAAACGACTCTCCGCTGATGCTCACGGAAACCTGGCTGCCTTCCCTGAAAGGGTAGCCCCCGGTAAAGGCGACCTGACCTTCCGCGCCGGAGCCCGGACGGTAGAATACCATCAGCAAAATCTGGCCCCGTGTCGCAGCAACAACACGTCCGTCACGGGTATTGACCGTTTCTTTGGGGATCGACACACCCCAGCATTCCTTTGGATTGTCTTCGACAAAGACGCTCCAGTCGGTTTTTGCAGCGACCCTGTTGTCGCTTGTCTGTTCTTGCGCTGTGGCGGCCGCCGTCATAACAACAAAGGCAGCAACGGATGTGGCCAGCTGTTTCATCAATCGCATCTGTTCCAGTCTCCAACCATCGTTAACCTCAGTTTCATGGCCATTCTATGCAGCCTTTTTTATAAGGCTCTCTTGCATGGCTCTGCTTTCTTCTCGACAAGTGCAATAGTAGCGCAAGTTACGCAGTAATCGAAAGCCTGAACGAGCGAAATTTATCAATTATTTGAAAGATCGAATGACCCAAGCAGTTCCTATGGCCGAAGTCTGGCGCGGCCCCTTTCTTGAAAGCGTGCATTCCGGCCATGCGGTCGTCTGCGATGAAGCCGGTGAAATCGTGCAGGCATGGGGCGATCCGGAGGCGATTGTCCTGTCGCGCAGTTCATCCAAAATGGTTCAGGCTTTGCCGCTGTTGCGCTCAGGCGCTGCTGCGGCTTGCGGGCTGACGTCAGAGCAGCTTGCCTTGGCCTGCGCCTCGCACAAAGGGGCCGCGATTCACACAACGCGGGTGCAGGCGTGGCTGGATGCTCTGGGGCTTCAGGATGCTGATTTCAGGTGCGGACCGCAGGAACCCACGGACCTCGCAGCCCGAAACGGGCTGGTGAAAACAGACGCATCGCCGTGCCAGTTTCACAACAATTGTTCCGGCAAACACGCAGGTTTTCTGACGCTGACAAAGTACTTGAAGGCCGGACCTGAATACGTTGATCCCGATCATCCGGTGCAACAACAAGTTCGCGCCACCTATGAAGAGGTCACCGGTGAGGTTGCGCCGGGGTTTGGCATCGATGGATGCTCTGCCCCGAATTTTGCCTCCAGCCTTCATGGGATGGCGCGGGCGATGGCGCGTTTTGCGGCTGCCCCTGAGGGCAGTCCGGAGGCGCAGTTGCATCAGGCCATGCGTTTGCATCCTGAGCTTGTCGCGGGAGAGGGCCGCGCCTGCACGCTGTTGATGCGCGCGATGGAAGGCAAAGTTGCGATCAAAACGGGGGCCGAGGGGTTTTTCACCGTGGTTGCGCCGGAACGTAAGCTTGGCATCGCGCTCAAGATTTCCGACGGTGCAACCCGCGCATCCGAATGTGCCATTGCCGCGATTCTGGTGAAACTGGGCCTGTTAGAGCCTGATCACCCCGCGACACAGACCGTTCTGAACGCACCCATCAGGAATCGCGCCGGGTTGCAAACGGGCTGGCTACGCGCGGCACCACCGCTGCTGTAGCGTTAGGTCTGGGCCGCAAGCGATGTTGCGAATTCGTCGCGCGCATAGCCTTGCAGATACAGCAGGCTGGTCAAATCGCAATGGTTGATGCGGATGTCACACTGTGCCGCGACGCTGGGCTTTGCGTGCAAGGCCACGCCTGTGCCCGCCACCCCAAGCATTCCCAAATCGTTTGCGCCGTCCCCGACGGCAATGACGTCAGCAGCACTCAGGCCAAGGCGGCTGGTGATTTCCTGAAAAGCGTCGACTTTTGCTTGCTTTCCAAGCAAGGGACGCTGGGCTTTGCCTGTCAGCTTTCCCGCGTCTTCCAGCAAGACATTGGCTCTGTTTTCGTCAAACCCCAGATGCGCTGCGACCGAGGCCGTGAAAGCGCTGAACCCGCCCGACACCAGCGCACAGTAGGCACCATGTGCTTTCATGGTTGCGAGCAGAGTTGTGCCGCCAGACATGTAGGTAATGCGCGCGTCCAATACCTGTTGGATCACCGACGAAGGCAAGCCCTCAAGCAAGGCAACGCGTGCGTCTAACGCACCTTCAAAGTCGATCTCACCGTTCATGGCGCGCGCTGTGATCTCTTTGACGGCGTCCCCCACGCCCGCCATATCGGCAAGCTCGTCGATGCACTCCTGTTCGATCATAGTGCTGTCCATATCGGCCAGCAGCATTCTCTTGCGCCTGTTAACGCTGTCTTGCGCGACCATATCCACGTGCTGCTTTTGCAGATCGGCCCAGACGTCCCAAAAATTGCCGGGCTTGGCCTCAACACCAAAGGCTGCCGCTTCATCGGGGGCAAGCCATTGCACATCCCCGCCGCCCCACGCGTTGCGCAGCGCATCCACCAGCGCAGGCTCAAGCGCTCCGGGCCGGGCCATCAGGGTTATCACGATCATCGCATGTTTCCGATCTGCTCCACAGACGTCGCAAAGACGCTTTGAGGCGGCGTTCTAGACACGTTTTGGGGATTGCACCAGTGCGCAAGGCTCCTTAAACGCAGCGGTGGGACACCCTTCCCCAACGAAGGGCGCATATCTGTAAGGATAGCATTAATGGCTATAGAACAACCGGCAACGCGGCCGGCTAATCCGCGTTTTTCATCTGGCCCCTGCGCCAAACCCCCCACATTTGAGCTGACCCGTCTGGCAGGCGCGCCCCTTGGCCGCAGCCATCGCGCAGCCGAGGGCAAGGCCAAGCTCAAAGCGGCGATTGAGACGACGCGCGACGTGCTCGGCATCCCCGCCGACTACCGCATCGGGATCGTGCCAGCCTCCGACACCGGAGCCTATGAAATGGCGATGTGGACCATGCTGGGCGCGCGCCCGGCTGAGATGGTGGCATGGGAAAGCTTTGGCACAGGCTGGGTGACCGATGCGGTCAAACAGCTGAAAATCGACCACACCGTGCATACGGCAGACTACGGCCAGATCGTTGATATGGCGTCGCTGAACTATGACAATGACGTCTGCATCACATGGAACGGCACCACATCCGGGGTGCGCATGCCCTCTGGCGATGTGATCCCGGCGGATCGCGGTGGCTTGACGCTCTGTGATGCGACTTCTGCGGCCTTTGCGGTCGATCTGCCGTGGGACAAGCTCGATGTCACCACGTTTTCCTGGCAAAAGGTTCTAGGTGGGGAGGCCGCACATGGTGTGCTGATCCTGTCGCCCCGCGCGGTTGCCCGGCTTGAAAGCTACACCCCGCCATGGCCCTTGCCCAAGATTTTCCGCCTGACCAAGGGCGGTAAGCTGAACGAGAGCATCTTTGAAGGGGCGACGATCAACACCCCTTCGATGCTCTGTGTCGAAGATTACCTTTTTGCACTGGACTGGGCGCAATCTGTGGGTGGCTTGCAGGGCCTGATCGCCCGTGCCGATGCCAACACCGCTGCGGTTTCAGCCTTTGTAGAGACACATGACTGGATCGAGTTTCTGGCCGAAGACCCCGCGACACGCTCCAACACGTCCGTTTGTCTTAAGTTTGCAGACACGCGCATTGCAGACGGTGCCGACTTTGCAAAAGCCGTGGCCAAGCGGCTGGAGTCGGAAGGCGTAGCGCTCGATATCGGGGCCTATCGCGACGCCCCTCCGGGGCTGCGCATCTGGTGCGGCGCCACGGTTGAGACATCGGACATCCAAGCCATGTTGCCGTGGCTGGCCTGGGCTTTTGAGGCTGAAATCAACGCATAATTCAAGCGGCGCAGCACCCCTGCGCCCGCTCTCCAAAACAGACCAAAAGGACCTGTAAAATGGCACCTAAAGTACTCATTTCTGACAAGCTGTCGCCTGCCGCCGTCCAAATCTTCAAGGACCGCGGCATTGATGTGGATTTCCAGCCGGACATTGGCAAAGACAAGGAAAAGCTGGCGGCGATCATCGGCAATTACGATGGTCTCGCCATTCGGTCAGCCACAAAAGTCACCGAAAAGATCATCGCAGCAGCGGATAATCTCAAGGTGATCGGGCGCGCGGGCATCGGGACCGACAACATCGACAAAGAGGCGGCCTCCAAGAAAGGCATCATCGTGATGAACACGCCTTTCGGCAACATGATCACAACCGCAGAGCATGCGATTGCAATGATGTTTGCCGTGGCACGCCAGATCCCTGAGGCGTCTGTGTCGACCCACGCGGGCAAGTGGGAAAAGTCGAAATTCATGGGCACAGAGCTAACCGGTAAAACGCTGGGTGTGATTGGTGCGGGTAACATCGGGGGCATCGTTTGCGACCGGGCGCGTGGGCTGCAGATGAAAGTGATCGCCTATGATCCGTTTCTGGGTCAGGAAAAAGCGGACAAGATGAGGGTGGAAAAAGTCGAGCTTGATGATCTTTTGGCCCGCGCGGACTTTATCACCCTGCACGTGCCTTTCACCGAACAGACAGACAATATTCTGAGCGCCGAGGCGATTGCGAAGATGAAGCCCGGCGTGCGGATCATTAACTGCGCGCGTGGCGGACTGGTGGACGAGACCGCTCTGGCAGACGCGCTGAAGTCGGGCCATGTGGCGGGGGCCGCCTTTGACGTGTTTAAGCAAGAGCCCGCAACGGACAACCCGCTCTTTAACCTGCCAAATGTCGTGTGTACACCGCATCTGGGCGCGGCAACGACTGAGGCGCAAGAGAACGTCGCACTGCAAGTGGCTGATCAGATGGCGAATTACCTGCTGACAGGGGCGGTTTCCAACGCGCTGAACATGCCGTCGGTCACCGCAGAAGAGGCGAAGGTGATGGGACCGTGGCTGCAACTGGCAAGCCATCTGGGGTCGTTCACCGGGCAATTGACCGATGAGCCGATCAAGGCGATCAACATTCTTTATGATGGTGTTGTGGCCGAAATGAACCTGCAGGCGCTGAATTGTGGCGTGGTGGCCGGGATCATGAAAAAGGTGAACCCGGATGTGAATATGGTTTCTGCGCCGGTCGTGGCCAAGGAACGCGGCGTGCAGATATCGACCACCAACCAGTCCAAGTCCGGCGTGTTTGACGGCTATATCAAGGTGACGGTTGTGACGGACAAGCGTGAGCGGTCGGTCGCGGGCACGGTATTTTCTGACGGAAAACCGCGCTTTATCCAGATCAAAGGCATCAACGTGGATGCAGAGATCGGGGCGCATATGCTCTACACCACGAACCGCGATCAACCCGGTGTGATTGGCACGCTTGGGCAGGTCATGGGCGCGAACGGGGTCAACATCGCGAACTTTACCCTTGGTCGCGCGGCCGCCGGCGGAGAGGCCATCGCCCTGCTGTATGTGGACGAACCTGTCCCGGCTGAGGCGCGTGCGAAACTGGCGGAAACAGGTGATTTCCAGCAGATCAAGCCACTGGCCTTCGACGTCGCCTGACAACAGGTGCCGCGCCGGGATTGACCTCTGCGCGGCACGGTGCCATTCGAATGTCCCACAGCACCTTGGGGATTTTCGCTTTGACACAGCCCATTTACGCGATCGGTGACATTCACGGCCAACTGGCGATGCTTGAGAACGCGCTTAAGCTGATTGAGGCGGATGGTGGTCGTGATGCCACAATCGTCTTCGTCGGAGACTACATCGATCGCGGGCCTGAGAGCCGCGGCGTTGTTGATGTCCTGATCGAGGGTGAAAAAGCTGGCAAGCCTTGGGTGATGCTGAAGGGCAATCACGACCGGTATCTTACACGTTTTCTGGACGATATGCGCATCACGGACCCGCGCACATCTGCGCCGGGGCTGACGTGGCTGCATCCGCGTTTGGGCGGTGACAAAACACTGGCCTCTTACGGTGTAGATGCGACCCCGGATGGCCCGTTGGAGGAGGTGTTGGATGCCGCGCGCGCCGCTGTGCCGCAAGCGCATGTGACGTTTCTGGAAAACCGGCCTCTGCTTCATCGCACAGAAGACAAGCTGTTTGTGCATGCTGGCCTGAAACCCGGCGTGGCAATCGAGGATCAGGAAGAGGACGATCTGTTGTGGATCAGAGAGCCATTCCTGTCGCACAAAAAGAGCTTTGGGCCGTTGGTCGTGCACGGTCATACGTCGCTCGACGCGCCCGAACACAAAGGCAATCGTGTGAACCTAGATGGCGGGGCGGGGTATTTTCGACCTTTGCATCCGGCTGTGTTTGAAGGGCAGAAGTGTTGGCTGCTGACCAGCGCAGGCCGTGTGCCGCTTGACCCCAGTTAAGGGCGGTCACGCGCTGGGCCGGTTTTACCGCCAGTCCAGCACAACCTTGCCTGAGTGACCGGAGCGCATTTCGGCAAACCCTTCTTCGAACTGACTGGCTGGAAAACGGTGCGTGATGACGCGGCTCACGTCCAGACCGTTCTGCAGCATCGCGATCATCTTGTACCATGTCTCGAATATTTCGCGGCCATAGACGCCCTTGATCGTGATGGCCTTAAAGACAATTCCGCTCCAATCCATCGGGCTTTTGCCCGGCGGGATGCCCAGCATGGCAATCCGCCCGCCCATGGTCATGGCGTCCACCATTTGATCCAACGCCTGCTGGTTGCCCGACATTTCCAAACCGACGTCAAAACCCTGCTTCATCCCAAGGTTAGAAACTGTTTCTGACAAGGACTGTTCAGCCACATTAACCGTTGTCACGTCAGCTACATCAGCGGCCAAAGCCAGACGATGCGGGTTGATATCGGTGATCACCACGTGACGTGCGCCCACATGACGCGCGACCGCTGCGGCCATGATGCCGATGGGACCTGCACCTGTGATCAGCACGTCTTCGCCCACAAGATCGAAACTGAGCGCTGTGTGCACAGCATTGCCCAGCGGGTCGAGGATCGCGCCAATATCGTCTGAAATCTCATCTGGCAAAGGCACCACATTAAAGGCGGGCAGCTTGAGGTATTCGGCAAAAGCGCCCTGTTCGTTCACTCCGATCCCCCGGGTTGCCGGATCAAGATGGAACTTGCCCGCACGGCTTTGGCGGGACGATTTTCCGATCAGATGCCCTTCGCCGGAGCATCGCTGGCCCAGCGACAGATCAGACACATTGCGCCCAAGCTCTACGATTTCACCGGCGAATTCATGCCCCGTAATCAAGGGGACAGGGACGGTGCCCGTGGCCCATTCATCCCAGTTCCAGATATGCACGTCGGTGCCGCAAATGCCCGTTATGTTGATCCTGATCAGCACGTCATCGGGCCCGATTTCGGGGATGGGTGCCTGCGTCATCCACAGACCTTCACGCGGTTCCAGTTTGGCAAGGGCTTTCATCTGGTTGCTCATCTCAGTCGTCCCACAAATCCGTTGAAAGGTATTTCAAACCACTGTCACAGACCACGAAAGCGACCGCGCCACCGCGCTCTGGTCCCTGCAAAAGCCGGACTGCGCCCGCGAGGTTTGCGCCCGCCGAAAATCCGCCGAATATTCCCTCGTGGCGCGCGAGCAGTCTGGCATGGTGTTTTGCCTCCTCGCCGGTCACGATCAGCGTTCCGGCAAGTTCGACGGGTTTAAGATGGGTCAGAGACGGCATATTGTACCCACCGCCTTGAATTGGGTGGTTGGGGGCATCAGTTTTGCCCCCCGCGATCGCCTCGGCTCCTGCAGGCTCAAGTGCGTAGCAGCGAACACCCTTGGGCGACAACGCGGCAGAGACGCCGCCCAACGTGCCACCTGACCCGGCAAAGTCGCAAAAAGCAGTCACTAAATTGCCCGATTGCGCCCAGATTTCAGGCCCCGTGCCTGTGCGGTGCGCGTCAAAATTGCCTGCATCTTCGAACTGGTTGGCCCGGAACGCCTTGCGCTCGGTTGTGATTTGCTGCGCCTCTGCCTCTACAAGGGCGAGGTCTGCGCCTGTGACGTTTCCCGGCTGACCGCCTTGGGCTTGCGGCACAATCACCACTTCTGCGCCAAGCGCGCGCATCATGCGGGCGCGTTCCACTGAATTGCCCGCACTCATCACCGCCACAAAGGGATGGTTATAGACCGCGCAAAGAATGGCAAGCCCGGTGCCCATGTTGCCGGATGTCAGTTCCACCACGGTTTGACCCGGCTGCAAGCGTCCATCTGCGCGTGCGGCGTCGATAATCGCGCGTGCGGCTCTGTCTTTCTTGGAATAGCCCGGCAGCAGGTTGTCCAGTTTTGCCAGCAATCGCCCGTCCAGGCCAAGGAAGGCAGCAAGGCGCGTCAATGCCACCAGCGGCGTGTCAGAAATGGTATCGACAACGGAATTCAAAGGACCAGGCATCAAATCACACCACAGGCTTTGCCAGCCCGCTCAAATGCCGCAAGCGCGCAGGCCAGGTCGTCGCGGGTCAATGCGGCGTTCATTTGCGTCCTGATCCGGGCCTGCCCCTTTGGCACAACAGGAAAGAAGAAACCCGAGACAAAGACCCCTTCGTCAAACAGGCGGGTCGCCATGTCCTGCGCCCGTTGCGCATCCCCCAGCATCACCGGAATAATCGGGTGTTCACCGGGCAAGAGGTCAAAGCCAAGGTCGGTCAGGCCCTTTCGCCAAAAGGCGGCATTTTCAAACAGCCGTGCGCGCAAATGATCCCCTTCACTGACCAGATCCAATGCCTTGATGCTGGCGGCAACGATGGATGGGGGAAGGGAGTTAGAGAAAAGATAGGGCCGCGCGCACTGCCTTAACACATCGATGACGATCTGCGGGCCAGCGATGTAGCCACCGATGGCGCCGCCCAGTGCTTTGCCCAGCGTTCCCGTCAGCAAGTCAACTTTCACATTTGCCGCAGCGGGCGTGCCGCGCCCCTTTGGCCCCACGAAGCCCGTGGCGTGACAATCGTCCACCATGACCAATGCCTCATATTTTTTGGCCAAGGCTTCGATTTCTGGCAGTTTTGCGATTGTGCCATCCATGCTGAAAACGCCATCGGTGGCGACTAGAATGAACCTTGCCCCCTCTTCGCGCGCGAGTTTCAACTGACCTTCCAGATCATCCATATCCGCATGGGCGTAGCGGTATCTTTTCGCTTTACAAAGCCTGATCCCGTCAATGATTGAGGCATGGTTCAGCGTGTCGGACACAACCGCATCTTCCGCGCCCAACAGCGGCTCAAACAGACCCCCGTTGGCATCAAAGCAGGCGGCAAACAGGATCGAATCCTCCATCCCCAAAAACTCTGCCAGTTTGCTTTCCAGTTCGCGGTGAATGTCTTGCGTGCCGCAAATGAACCGGACGGAGGCCATGCCAAAGCCTTTCGGGTCCATAGCCCCCCGCGCAGCCTCGATCAGGTCGGGATGATCCGCCAAGCCGAGGTAATTGTTCGCACAGAGGTTGATCACTTCGCGCCCTGCAACGGTCACGCGTTGGTTCTGCGGGGAGGTGATCAGCCGTTCGCGCTTTATCATGCCAGCGGCATCCAGATCGGTCAGCGTTGTCGCCAAATGCCTGTAGTAAGCGTCCGTCATGCTAGATCTCCGGTTTTTCTGCAGGCTATCTACCATAGCGGAATGATTTCCGAAATAGAGGAATTACACTATACGGGAAAAAATCCTATATAGCGGATTTCATGTGCTTTGAACGATAAGAATGGCTTTTGCAGGCGCGCCCAGGGCTTCAAGGCAATGCGCGCTGTCCGCCGCGTAGCGTGCGGTATCCCCGGCCCCCAGCACCGACGATGCGTTGCCGCTGGTTGCTTTGATCTGGCCGCTGATCACGGTCAAAAGCTCTCTAGTGCCTCGTGCGTGCGGCTGACTGTCCAGCTTGCCACCCTGTTCGAGCGTCAATTCGTAGAGTTCGTGTTTGCCTGCGTCTTCTGGGGGGGATAATATCCTGATGCGGCACCCAGAGCCTAAATTGTCGATCGTAGGGGCCGCGTCTGCCCGCAAAACCTCGATCTCCTGCGCGCGCGCACCCGATTCCAACAAGCCTGCAAAATCAACCTGTAGGGCTTGCGTCAGGTTCCAAAGTGTTGAAATGGTCGGGCTGCTTTCGCCGCGTTCAATCTGGCTGACCATGGACCGGGACACGCCCGACAGTTTGGCGACCGCATCCAGCGACAAGCCTTGCGCGCTACGCGCTTTTCTAAGCCGTTGCGGCAATTGAGCAAGAGCATTTGCGGGATCATCCGTCATATTGGACGTGTCGCTGCTCCCGGTTTCTGTGTCAAGCGTTGTAACCTTACGTCGGGGCTGACAACGCACCGGTGAGCGCTCATAGTGCCGCCAAACGTGGGAGAGATACTATGGATACAGATATCGTCATTCTGGACGGCACGCGCACCGCGATTGGTACTTTTGGGGGCGCATTGTCGGGGACCAGCCCGATTGATTTGGGCGCAGTGGCGGCCAAAACGGCGCTTGAAAGATCGGGCGTCGACGCAGGTCAGATCGGGCAGGTGGTGTTTGGCCACGTCATCAACACCGAACCGCGCGATATGTACCTGAGTCGAGTGGCCGCGATGCAGGCGGGCATACCCGACACGACACCCGCGATGAACGTGAACCGGTTGTGCGGGTCAGGCGCACAGGCCATTGTATCAGTGATCCAGTCTTTGATGCTGGGAGATGCGGATTTTGGTCTCGCCGGTGGGGCAGAGAATATGTCCCGTTCGCCCTTCGTCGTACCCAGCCAGCGGTGGGGTCAAAAAATGGGCGACGTCAAAACGCTCGATATGATGCTGGGGGCGCTCAATTGTCCGTTTGGCACAGGGCATATGGGCGTCACGGCTGAAAACGTGGCGGCAGAGCATCAGATCAGCCGCGAGGCGCAGGACGCCTTTGCGCTGGAAAGTCAGCAACGCGCCGAAAATGCCATCAGCAAAGGGTATTTCCAAAGTCAGATTACTCCGGTCGAGGTACGGGTGCGGCGCGACATGGTCCCGTTTGAGGTCGATGAGCATCCCAAAGCCACAACGCTTGAGGCGCTTGCAGGCTTGCGCGCCGTTTTTCAGAAAGACGGCAGCGTCACGGCGGGGAATGCGTCGGGCATCAATGACGGTGCCGCAGCGGTTGTTCTGGCGCGGGCATCAGCGGCAGAGGCGGCAGGGCTAAAACCCAAAGCCCGTATTCTGGGCTATGCGCATGCCGGGGTCCGTCCGGACGTGATGGGTATCGGACCCATCCCTGCGGTCGAAAAGCTCTTTGACCTTACAGGGCTGAGCGCTGGTGATTTCGATGTGATCGAAAGCAATGAGGCCTTTGCCGCCCAAGCGCTGGCGGTCAGCGGTGCGCTTGGCTTTGACGCCGCGAAGGTCAACCCAAACGGCGGTGCAATTGCGCTGGGCCACCCTGTCGGGGCAACCGGCTGCATCATCACGGTAAAGGCGCTTTACGAACTGGAGCGTATCGGCGGGAAGCGCGCGTTAATCACCATGTGCATTGGCGGCGGGCAAGGCATCGCCCTTGCGTTAGAGAGGCTTTGATCTGTCGCGCCCGGTGCTTTGTTGAGCATCGGGCCGCTTGATTACACCAAAGCGGCTATCGCAGCCCCGATCGCGGCGCTGGCGGCACTGCTCAGGATGATCCACCGCCAAAACCCTGCGCGTTTTACCGGTTTGGGATTCGATTGCGCGATTAATGCGGCCTCAACAAGGCGGGGCAGGCGCGGTCCAAAGCGTGTCAGAACGCGCGCGGTCTTGTAGAGGTCCGTGGCAATAGCCTTTGGCCCAATTGATTTCTGGATATAGTCACCCACCACGGGGGCAGCGACCTGCCATATGTTGATCTGAGGGTTTAGTGACCGGGCGACCCCTTCGACCACGACCATTGTGCGCTGCAGCAAGATAAGCTCTGTGCGCGTTTCCATGCCGAAGCGTTCGGTCACCTCAAACAGGTAGTTCAGCAACCGACCCATTGAGATTTTGGTCGCGTCCATGCCAAAGATCGGTTCCCCCACGGCGCGCAACGCACGGGCAAACTCGTCCACATCGCGGTCGTTTGGCACATAGCCTGCCTCGAAATGGACCTCGGCCACGCGTTTGTAGTCCTTGCGAATGAAACCATACAGGATTTCGGCGTAGACGCGGCGCGTGTACTCGTCGATGTGCCCCATGATGCCAAAGTCCAGCGCGATAATATCGCCGTTGTCGGCAACCTTCAGATTACCCTGATGCATGTCGCCGTGGAAAAAGCCGTCGCGCAGCGCATGGTTCAGGAAAAGGGTAAGGACCCTGTCGCCCAGCACGACCCGGTTGTGCCCCGCTGCATCAAGGGCTGCATTATCGCCCAGCGCGATGCCTGCCGCCCATTCCAGCGTCATGACCCGGCGGCTGGAATACTCCCATTTGATCTGGGGCAACTGAAAGCCTGCATCGTCTTTCGTATTGGCCGCGAATTCAGACGCGGCAGAGCTTTCAAGCCGCAGATCAAGTTCGCCCTGCACCACGCCGTCGAAGTGTTTGATGACATCCATGGGCCGCAAACGGCGCGAACCCGGTGAGAAAATCTCGACCATGTTGGCGGCCAGATAAAAAGCGTCGATGTCTTTTTGAAAAGCACGCTCAATGCCGGGGCGGAGGACTTTGACCGCGACGTCCACGCCCGTGTCGGCCAGTGTGGCGCGATGCACCTGCGCGATGGAGGCGGCCGCGACAGGTTCGCTGAAAGAAGAGAAAAGCTGCGACACAGGGTGCCCCAGTTCCCGCTCAACTTCTTTCTGTGCCTCTTGGATAGAGAAGGGTGGCAGTTTATCCTGCAAAACCCGCATCTGAAGGGCGAGATCATTGCCCACAACATCAGGGCGTGTGGACAGAATTTGCCCAAACTTGATGTAGGCGGGGCCAAGGGCGGTCAGTGCACGGGTGACCGGCGGCATGGACATATCGCCCTTGTAGCCAAGCCACGCAAAAGGCAAGGCGAGCACTTTGGCCAAAACGCGAATCGGTTTCGGAGCCTCCAAAGCGTCCAGCACGACGTTAAGCGCACCGGACCGCTGAAAGGTCGCGCCTGTGCGCACGAGGCGCAGGATATTGTGGGGTCCGCGCACCTAAAGCTTCCACCCGGAATGCAGGCAGGCCACACCCATCGTCAGGTTGCGGTACTTTTCGTTGCCGAACCCTGCCTGTTTGACCATGCCCAAAAAGGTTTCCTGATCCGGGAAATTGCGGATGGATTCGACCAGATACTGATAGCTGTCACGGTCCCCGGCAATCATCTGACCCATGCGGGGGATCACGTTGAAACTGTAAAGATCATAGGCCTTTTGCATCGCGGCATTCGGCAGTTGGCTGAATTCCAGCACCATCAGACGCCCGCCGGGTTTCAGCACCCTGTAGGCCTCAGCCAGCGCGTCCTGGGGGCGCGTGACATTTCGGATCCCAAAGGAGATCGTGTAGACGTCAAAGGTGTTGTCCTCAAAAGGCAGCGCCATAGCGTCGCCTACAACCCAGTCGAGGCTGGTCTGCATCGCCTCGGCCTCTGCACGTTTGCGCCCTTCTTCCAGCATCGACGCTGTCAGATCGAGCACCGTGGCATGGCCCGCGCCTGCGCGCTTTAGAAAGCGGAAAGAGATGTCCCCGGTCCCGCCCGCCACATCCAGCAGCTTTTGTTCTGCGCGCGGGGCGAGCCAGTCCATCATCGCATCTTTCCACACCCGGTGGATGCCGCCCGACATGACATCGTTCATGATGTCGTATTTGCTGGCAACCGAAGTGAACACGCCTTGCACGCGGCCAGCCTTTTCGCCCTCGGGTACCGTCTCAAAGCCGAAATGTGTGGTCTTGTCGTCTTGATCGCTCATGAGGTCTTGTGGTCCTTCGCCATTCGCCCTTTGTTATAGGCCTCAAGGCTGGATGCACAATGCGGCCCGTTTGACGCAGGGACTTTGATGACCGTTGATCTGGCACACAAACAGCAGGTATCGCGCGTATCGCGCTTCACACGTTTGCGTTGGCTATTTCTGGATATCGCCTTTGGCTGTCTAATCGCATGGGTGTTCTGGACCGTCAGCCCGTCACAGTGGGCAACGCCTGTGGGGTTGGTGATCGCTGCGCTGCTGTTGGTGGCGGCGCTTGTTCTGCCGCTCAAACGGCAAAACCTGACGTGCCGCTGGAACGAGGAAAGCGTTCAGGTGTCCAGCGTTTTGCTGCGGGGTAAACCGTACCTCTGGCGCGATCTTCATGCCATTGAACGTAGTATGCACGAGCGGGCAACGATCCTGCGGTTTGGCGCGTTTAAGAAAGTTAAGGTTCACTGGGGGTTCGAAGACCACTACAGCATCATAGAGCTTGCCGAAAGGAAACTGGAAGAAAATGCCCGAGCTTCCTGAGGTAGAAACTGTCAGGCGCGGTCTCGCGCCGGTGATGGAGGGGGCGGTGATCGCCCGCGCCGATGTAAACCGGCCTGACCTGCGCTGGCCCTTTCCTAAAGATATGGCCGCACGGCTGACGGGGCAGCGGGTGCAGCGCTTGCGGCGGCGGTCAAAGTACATTCTGGCGGATCTGGCCAGCGGAGAGACCTTGCTGATCCATCTGGGCATGTCAGGGCGGATGCTGATCTCAGGCGATCCGCTTGGGAATTTTGTGCATGACCATCCCGCCCCGGAAAAACACGACCATGTGGTGCTGCATATGGAAAACGGTGCGCGGATTACCTTTAATGACCCGCGCCGCTTTGGCGCGATGGATTTGCTCGATACGGCCACGCAGGACAGTCACAAACTGATTCGCGTCATTGGCCCGGAACCCTTTGGCAATGATTTCCACGAAACGCATCTGATCAACGCGTTCAAAGGGCGGATGTCCCCGGTCAAATCTGTGCTTCTTGACCAGAAGACGGTTGCGGGCCTGGGCAATATCTACGTGTGTGAGGCGCTTTTTCGGGCAAAAATTCATCCCGCACGCAAAGCGGGGCGCATTTCAAAGCAGCGCATTTCAACGTTGGTTCCGATCATCCGCACGGTGCTGGAGGAGGCAATTTCGGCTGGCGGTTCATCCTTGCGGGATTTTCGCCAAGCGGATGGAGAACTTGGATATTTTCAGCACACATTCGATGTTTACGGGCGCGAGGCAGAGCCTTGCCGCACCCCTGATTGCCCTTGCGTCATCAAGCGAATTGTCCAATCGGGGCGCTCTTCTTTCTTCTGTCCGCAATGCCAAAGATAGCTTGAAACCGTCTGGGCGCGTGATAAGCGTGTAGCCTTGACCGGAACCACAAAGAGCATTCTTGATGGCATACGAAACAATCATGGTGGACATCGACGACCATGTGGCACTGATCACACTGAACCGTCCTGATGCGCTGAATGCACTGAACGATGCGTTAATGACGGAGCTGGTGGACGCCCTTCAGGCCGCGCAATCCAACGAAAAGGTACGCTGCATCATTCTTACCGGGTCGGAAAAGGCCTTTGCTGCCGGTGCTGACATCGAGATGATGAAGGACAAGAGCTTTGTCGAGGTATTCGCGGGAGACCTGTTCGGGACCGAGATCGACCAGATCCTTCGTATCCGCAAACCAATCATTGCAGCGGTGTCTGGCTATGCGCTGGGCGGCGGCTGCGAGTTGGCCATGATGTGTGACATTATTATTGCGTCTGATACCGCCAAGTTCGGCCAGCCCGAGATCAACTTGGGCGTTGTCGCGGGCATCGGGGGCACGCAACGCCTGACCCATGCTGTAGGCAAGTCAAAGGCGATGGACATGCATCTGACAGGCCGGTTCATGGATGCGGCCGAAGCAGAACGCTCTGGCCTCGTCAGCCGGGTCGTGCCGTGCAAGAAGCTGATGGATGAAGCACAAAGTGCTGCGCAAAAGATCGCGGAGAAATCCATGATCACGGTAATGGCGGTCAAGGAGACCGTGAACCGGGCATTTGAAGTACCGCTGCGCGAAGGTCTGTTGTTTGAACGGCGCATGTTCCATTCGATGTTTGCGACCGAAGATCAACTGGAAGGCATGTCCGCGTTTGTTGAAAAGCGCGAGGCGCAGTTCCGCGACAAGTAGCAGCGCGGGCCTGCACGTTTCTAAGAGCACTCTTTCGGACAACGGGGTTTTCAAAGCGGGTATACTTGAGTATAGACCGCGCCAGACATGCGCGTGCAGCCCGTTAAAGGCTAGAATCACCACTCGGTGACCTCGAACTTTTCGGGGGGCTGTTCGCTCAATTTTCAGGAACAAACCCGAGAGAAGAGGTTAACACACACATGGCAAATTCGCCACAGGCAAAGAAACGCGCACGCCAGAACGAAGCCCGATTCCAAGTGAATAAAGCACGTCGTTCCCGCATTCGGACCTATTTGCGTAAAGTAGAGGAAGCCATTGCTTCCGGTGACAAATCTGCCGCGGCAGAGGCCCTTAAATTGGCACAGCCTGAGCTTATGCGCGGCGTGACAAAAGGCGTTTATCACAAAAATACAGCATCGCGTAAAATGTCGCGGCTGGCGTCACGGGTTAAAGCGTTAACCTAAGAAAATCGTTAACAAAGGTTAACAAAAGCGCCGTTTTTACGGCGCTTTTTTTCGTTTTTGAGACCGCTTGAGATTCTTTTTGTGAATCTCTGAGTCAAGTTTGAAGTTCTGTTGCCGTGCCACTTGGGAACTTGCTACTCATGTCTTGCGATTCACATCGCCTTGGGGGGACAGGCTTTGAATACCGGTTTGCGCTGCTGCAAACTGACTCCATTCAAAGGCTGCCGTGTGGAGAAATCTTGCACGGTAGGTCTGCAGACGCTGCATTTTGCTTTGGTTTGCCCTGTCAAAAAAGTGCGGATGGTGGTCCTTGTTCTCGCAGTGAAAATTGCCTGAGCTGAGGACTACCTTCTCTGTAAAAGTCCGACGGACGTCGCCCTGCTCATACTGGAGCGGGACTGAGAACGTGTGTCTGGCGCATAAGAACGACGCGACGGGACAAGCAGGTCGTCGTGTGTGGTGGTGGCAAACGAACGAAGGAATGCAGGTAATATGACGCGGGAAAAATGGGGGCAGTTGAGGCAGCGACTGCTGGAAACTGTGGGCGAAAACAACTACGCAAATTGGATCGAGCCAATTGAATTCAAAGACGCACAAGAAGGTGTCGCGACCCTAAATGTGCCGACGAACTTTCTGGGGAACTATGTGAACCAGAATTTTTCGGATGTGATCTTGCATGAAATTCGTGTCGAAAACCCTGACGTCAGGCGCCTGCGCTTTACCGTTCCCATACCTGAGTCTGTTGGTCGGCCATCACCTGCGACACATGGGGGAACGCGGATGTCACAAGAGAAACCAAGGTCGGGGTCGTCCATCACGGCAGCCCCTCTGGACACGCGCTTTACCTTTGACACCTTCGTGGTCGGCAAACCCAATGAGCTTGCACATGCGGCGGCCAAGCGCGTGGCGGAGGGCGGGCCTGTCACCTTCAACCCTTTGTTTCTGTATGGCGGGGTCGGTCTGGGTAAAACCCGCCTGATGCATGCGATCGCGCATGAGTTGCGGACACAACGACCGGAGCTGAACGCGCTGTATCTGTCAGCGGAGCAGTTCATGTATCGCTTTGTGCAAGCTCTGCGTGAGCGCAAGATGATGGATTTCAAAGAGATTTTCAGGTCTGTCGATATTCTGATGGTCGATGACGTGCAGTTTATCGCGGGCAAGGACAGCACGCAGGAAGAGTTCTTTCATACCTTCAACGCTCTGGTTGATCAGAACAAGCAGATCATCATTTCAGCGGACCGCGCCCCGGGAGAGATAAAGGACCTTGAAGAACGTGTTAAATCTCGCCTGCAGTGTGGTCTGGTGGTGGACCTGCATCCCACTGACTACGAACTGCGTCTGGGGATTTTGCAAAGCAAGGTCGAGCAGCAGCGTCTGAATTACCCCGGCCTTGAGATTGAAGACGGTGTTCTGGAATTCCTTGCGCACCGCATCTCGACCAATGTGCGCGTGCTTGAGGGCGCGTTGACGCGGCTCTTTGCCTTTGCCTCTTTGGTGGGGCGCGAAATTAACATGGAGTTGACGCAAGATTGCCTGTCGGACGTGCTGCGGGCCTCTGAGCGCAAGATCACGGTCGAAGAAATTCAGCGCAAAGTGTCGGACCACTACAACATTCGCTTGTCGGATATGATCGGGCCAAAGCGCCTGCGGTCCTATGCCCGCCCGCGTCAGGTGGCGATGTACCTGTGCAAGAAAATGACGTCTCGGTCCCTGCCAGAGATTGGCCGCCGGTTTGGGGGCCGCGATCACACCACCGTCATGCACGGGGTGAAGCGGATTGAGGAACTCAAGACACAAGATGGCCAGATTGCTGAAGATCTGGAACTTTTGCGCCGCGCTTTGGAAGAATAAGTGCCTCTGATAAGGCCCGTTCTTGCGACGGGCCTTGACGCCCCTGCTATTCCATTCGAAAACAAGGAAAAGACTTGTGAAGTCGGTGGAAGCGGGTAACTTGCTTTTCCCGGTGGACGATAGGGAAGAGCCTCATGAAGATCAGCATCGAACGCGCGGCATTGCTTAAGGCTGTTGCTCAGGCACAGTCAGTGGTTGAGCGTCGCAATACCATTCCAATTCTTGCGAATGTTCTGATCGAAGCTGAGGGCAATGAGGCCTCGTTTCGGGCAACCGATCTGGATATCGAGGTCGTTGATAAGGCACCCGCGCAAGTGGAGCGGGCTGGCGCGACAACTGTTTCTGCCACAACCCTGCACGAAATCGTCCGCAAATTGCCTGATGGTGCCTTGGTCACCTTGACGGCGGACAGTGCATCAGGCCGTTTGACTGTCGATGCGGGCCGGTCGAATTTCTCCCTCGCGACGCTGCCGAAAGAAGACTTCCCGGTGATGGCTTCGTCTGAATATCAGTCTAACTTTTCAGCAGATGCGCCTGTGCTGCGCCGCCTGTTCGACAAATCGAAATTTGCGATTTCCACCGAAGAAACACGTTACTATCTGAACGGTGTCTACATGCATGTCTCGGATGTGGATGGGGGTCAGGTGCTGCGCTGCGTGGCCACAGACGGGCACAGGCTGGCGCGGATTGATGCAGACCTGCCTGCCGGTGCCGAAGGGATGCCGGGGGTGATCGTACCGCGCAAGACCGTGGGCGAGCTTCGCAAGCTACTGGACGATGACGAGATGAAAATCGCGGTGTCGGTGTCTGAGACAAAAGTGCGCTTTGCAACACCTGAGATCACGCTGACTTCCAAGGTCATCGATGGCACCTTCCCGGATTACACGCGCGTCATTCCGCAGGCCAATACGCGCAAGCTGGAAGTGGACGCATCAGATTTCGCCCGTGCGGTGGACCGTGTGTCCACTGTCAGTTCAGAGCGGTCGCGCGCCGTCAAACTGCAACTGGACGAAGACCGTCTTGTACTATCCGTGAACGCCCCTGACAGCGGTGCCGCCGAAGAAGAACTGGCCGTGGCCTACGGCGATGAACGGCTGGAAATAGGCTTTAACGCCAAATACCTGCTCGAAATTGCCAGTCAGGTAGACCGTGAAAACGCGGTTTTCCTGTTGAATTCCTCGGGCGACCCGACGCTGATGGGGGAAGGGAACGACCTATCGGGTGTCTATGTTGTTATGCCGATGCGTGTCTGACCCTTAGGTCGGCGCTTTATGAAAAGCGTGCCCATTCAGATATTTACCCAAAATGATGGAGCCGCGTGGTGACCGCAATCCGGTCCCTTAGGCTGTCGCACTTCCGATCCCACAAATCTGTGCGGTTAGACATTGATGCGCGCCCCGTGGCGTTTTACGGACCCAATGGCGCGGGCAAGACCAATGCGCTGGAAGCTGTCTCTTTGCTGTCTCCGGGGCGTGGACTGCGACGTGGCAGTGCGCAAGACATGAGCCGCTTGCCCGAAGCCGTGGGATGGAAAATCACAGCCGACCTTGAGACGTCAGGGGGGCGTCGTGAGGTTGAGACATGGTCACATGAAGGGGCCGCGCGTCAGGTCAGGCTGGACGGCAAGCCGATCTCTCAGGTGGCACTGGGTGCCTTGATCAGGGTCTTGTGGCTGGTGCCTGCCATGGACCGTTTGTGGATTGAAGGGGCCGATGGGCGCAGGCGTTTTCTGGACCGCACGGCGTTGAGCTTTGTGCCAGCGCACGCGGACGCGTCCCTGCGCTACGAAAAGGCCATGCGGCAGCGCAACAGGTTGCTCAAGGACATGGTGCGAGATGACGCATGGTATGCGGCACTGGAAGCGCAGATGGCCTCTGCCGCCGCAGACATACAGGCCAATCGCCGCTTGGCTTTGTCGAGGTTGCAGGAGGCGCAGGCGCAGGCAGAGACCGCCTTTCCAACAGCAGAGCTGTCCCTTGTGACGCCTGAGGGCGATTTTCCCGAAGAAGTGGATGCCTTTGCCCAAGCGCTGGCAATGGGGCGTCCGCGCGACCTTGCCGCAGGCCGCTGCCTGATTGGCCCACACCGGGTGGACCTTGACGCGGTGTACGCGATGAAGGGCATCACCGCGCGCGCCTGTTCCACAGGGGAGCAGAAAGCCCTGCTTGTCTCGGTCATTCTGGCCAATGCGCGCGCTTTGGCGTCCGATCTTGGGGAGCCGCCGCTCTTGCTGCTGGACGAGGTGGCGGCGCATCTGGATGCGCAGCGGCGGGCGGCGCTTTATGATGAGATTGCAGCCCTGGGGGCACAGGCGTGGATGACCGGCACGGATGCCAGCCTTTTTGAAGCGCTGGGGCCACGGGCGCAGTATTTCAGCGTCAGTGACGGCGCAGACGGCACCGAGGTCCGTGCCGAATGACAATCGGGCTGAACGATCTGTTACTCTACAGCGGCGCGCTTGTGGTACTTTTCCTGACGCCGGGACCGGTCTGGCTGGCGTTGATGGCGCGGGCCTTGTCCGGCGGTTTCCGCGGGGCCTGGCCTTTGGCGCTGGGCGTTGCGGTCGGGGATATCCTGTGGCCCTTGGTGGCGGTTCTTGGCATTGCCTGGATACTCTCTGTTTTCGATATGTTCATGATGGTCATGCGCTGGATTGCCTGTGGGGTGTTCATCCTGATGGGTGCACTGTTGATCCGGCATTCAAAGGCGCAGATCGCATCCGACAGCCGCCTGACAAAACCGGGGGTCTTGCCGGGTTTTCTGGCGGGGCTGATTGCGATCTTGGGGAATCCAAAGGCGGTCTTGTTCTACCTTGGCGTGCTGCCGGGCTTCTTTGATCTTCGCACAGTCACGCGTATGGATGTCATTGCGATCGTCTCTGTTTCTGTCGCTATCCCGCTTTTGGGCAACCTTTTTCTGGCGGCTTCCGTCGGGCATGTCCGGGGGCTTTTGACCAAACCTGAAACACTGCAGCGCATCAATGTTGTCTGCGGTTTCTTGCTGATATTTGTCGGTATCCTGCTGCCTTTCGTCTGACACAAAATATTGTGCCGGTCGCGTGACAAATCCGCTGAAACACCTTATAAAATAAGAAAAAATCGAGAGTGTACCCAAATGTCTGACGCCGCGCAAAATTCCGAAGAATACGGCGCCGATTCTATAAAAGTTCTCAAGGGCTTAGAGGCTGTACGCAAGCGGCCGGGCATGTATATCGGTGATACGGATGACGGGTCAGGTCTGCATCACATGGTCTATGAGGTCGTGGACAACGGCATCGACGAGGCCCTTGCAGGTCACGCCGATCATGTGACCGTGACAATCCATGCGGACAGTTCAATCTCTGTGAGTGACAACGGGCGCGGCATCCCCGTCGGCATTCACGAGGAAGAAGGCGTATCCGCGGCTGAGGTCATCATGACTCAACTGCATGCGGGCGGGAAATTCGACAGCAATTCCTACAAAGTGTCGGGTGGTCTGCACGGGGTTGGTGTGTCGGTGGTCAACGCCCTGTCGGACTGGCTGGAATTGCGCATCTGGCGCGGCGGCAAAGAGCATGTTGCGCGCTTTGAGGGTGGGTTTACCACCAAGCACCTCGAAGTCGTCGGAGATACGGACAGAACCGGGACAGAGGTCCGCTTCATGGCCTCTACGGATACGTTTTCCAACCTTGAGTACTCGTTCGAGACACTGGAAAAGCGCCTGCGCGAGCTTGCGTTCCTGAATTCTGGCGCCCGCATCATTCTCAAAGACGAGCGTCCTGCGGAAAACCTGCACGCCGACCTTTTCTACGAAGGCGGGGTAAAGGAATTCGTAAAATACCTTGATCGCCATAAAACTGCCGTCATGGCAGAGCCGGTGTTCATTACGGGCGAACGGGACGATATCGGTGTTGAAGTCGCGATGTGGTGGAACGACAGCTATCATGAAAACGTATTGCCGTTCACCAACAACATTCCGCAGCGCGATGGTGGCACGCACATGGCCGGGTTCCGCGCGGCACTGACACGCACCATCAACAACTATGCGCAATCCTCGGGGATCGCCCGCAAGGAAAAAGTGAGCTTCACAGGCGATGACGCGCGCGAAGGTTTGACCTGCGTTTTGTCGGTCAAAGTGCCTGACCCCAAATTCTCGAGCCAAACCAAGGACAAGCTGGTCAGTTCAGAAGTGCGCCCCGCCGTTGAGGGCTTGATGAACGAAAAGCTGGCAGAGTGGTTTGAAGAGAACCCCAATGAGGCCAAGATTGTCGTTGGCAAGATTATTGAAGCGGCCCACGCGCGTGAGGCCGCCCGCAAGGCACGTGATCTGACCCGACGCAAAACTGCGATGGACGTCAATTTTCTGGCTGGGAAACTGAAAGATTGCTCTGAAAAAGACCCGTCAAAAACAGAAGTCTTTCTAGTCGAGGGCGACAGCGCGGGCGGTTCAGCCCAGACAGGGCGGGACCGTCAGACACAGGCGATCTTGCCGTTGAAAGGTAAAATCCTCAACGTGGAGCGGGCGCGTTTTGATCGCATGCTCTCAAGTCAGGAAATCGGCAACCTTGTGATGGCCTTGGGGACCGGCATCGGACGCGATGAATTCGACGTGTCCAAACTGCGGTACCACAAGATCGTCATTATGACCGATGCGGACGTTGACGGCGCGCATATCCGGACGTTGCTTTTGACCTTTTTCTACCGGCAAATGCCTGAACTCATTGAGAAAGGGCATCTCTACATTGCGCAGCCCCCGCTTTATAAAGTGAGCAGAGGCAAGTCTGAGGTTTACCTCAAGGATCAGGCTGCGATGGATGATTACCTCATTCAACAAGGTATCGATGGTGCCGTTCTGCGGCAGGGCAATGGTGAAGAAATCACCGGACAGGATTTGGCGCGGGTCGTTGATCTGGCGCGGCAACTCAACCGCGTGCTTGAGGCATTTCCGACGCATTATCCGCGCCATATTCTGGAGCAGGCAGCCATTTCGGGGGCGTTTAAGCCCGGTGCGGTGGACGCAGATTTGCAAGGCGTTGCGGACAAAGTCGCGGCCCGGTTAGACTTGATCGCGCTTGAGTACGAGCGCGGCTGGCAGGGCCGGATCACGCAGGATCACGGCCTCCGCCTTGCGCGTATTTTGCGCGGCGTTGAAGAAGTGCGCACGCTGGACGGACGGATTCTACGGGGCGGTGAGGCCAACAGAAGCGGCAGTTTTACTGAGCATCTGCAAGAGGTGTACAAGGCACCGGCGTCTTTGGTGCGTAAGGATCGCAGCCAAGTGATAAATGGCCCCGTGGACCTGCTGAAGGCGACCCTTGAAGAGGGTGAAAAAGGCTTGTCTTTGCAAAGATATAAAGGACTTGGAGAGATGAATCCGGACCAGTTGTGGGAAACAACGCTTGATCCGGATGCGCGCACACTGCTGCAAGTGCGCGTTGAAGACATGGCCGAGGCGGACGATCTGTTTACCAAGCTCATGGGGGATGTCGTTGAACCAAGGCGTGAATTTATTCAGAAAAACGCACTCAGCGTTGAAAATCTAGATTTCTGATCCCGGTTCGATGAGCGCGTAGCGTTTAGCGAGTAAGACAACCTGCAGCCCTTGTATGTGGTCAGGTCTATTCCCGCGCTCAACGAAGCGATGGCGCTAGTATTGCTAGTGCAACTGCCCCCTTCGGCTAGCTAATCCGTACTCCCATTCACAAGCTGGCGCAGGCAACGATCCAAGGATAGATTTAGCCCGCACAAGCCCCAATGTCCTCTCCAAAACTGTCTTGGCGATAGCTTGAGGTGTTGTACATTGAAAATAAAAAATGACTTCTCAAAATAAAAATATGGTCTTCCTTGGTAATTCTTACAGCTACCTGATCGACACAGAACATAGTCTGATCGTCGATGGTGAAGCGACGCGGTCGATCCGGCAGGCGGAGGTCGGATCAACGAACACCATCCTAAAATGCGTCTCGGGTTCCTCGTTCTCTACATGAAAAACGTTCTCCTTTTTCATGTTGAGAACTGTCCATCAAACTGATTTCCGCCCCTGAAGTGGTCCGCTCCAATAGTTGGGAAACGGAGGGTCAGATATTGGAATGAAGCGACACAAGCCGGACGAGATTGTCACGAAGTTGCGGCAGGTTGAGGTGCTGTGCGGCCAGGGAAGGCCGCGCGTAGATGCAAGCCGTCAGGTGCAGATTGCGGAGCAGGTGTTTTGTTGCCGGGTCAAGCAATATGGCGGTTTAGGAACCGACCAACTGAAGGCGCAAAAGCGGCTTCAGAAAGAGAACGACCGGTTGCGTCGCGCCGTGTCAGACCTGACGTTGGACAAGCTGATCCTGTCTGATGCCGCAGGGGGAAACGACTGAGCCCGTCACGTCTCCGAGCTTGCATTGATCATATTCGCAACGAGATGCGGGTGTCGGAGCGTCGGGTTTGCCGTGTTTTGGGTCAGCATCGATCCACACAGAGGCGGTTGAGCGGGTATTGCGAAAGCTTCAATGCCCGCTTCCGAGACACGATGCTGAACGGTGAAACCTTCTACTTTCTAAGCGCAGCGCAGATCATCATCGAAAGCTGGAGGCAACACGACAACACCGAACGACCACACAGTGCTTTGGGCTACCGCCCACCGACCCTGAAAACCATCGCCCCGGTGGAACCC
>JBGCEG010000010.1:0-93865 GCA_045106135.1 Roseobacter sp.
GATGTTTCCGCACCACGAAAATGAGATCGCGCAAAGCAGATGCGCGGGCCATGAATTTGCGAATGTCTGGATGCACAACGAGATGCTGCAGGTTGAAGGCAAGAAGATGTCCAAGTCTTTGGGCAATTTCTTTACCGTGCGGGATTTGCTGGAACAGGGTGTGCCGGGCGAAGTGATCCGCTTTGTCATGCTGTCGACGCATTATCGCAAGCCGATGGACTGGACGGAGAAAAAACGGCAGGACGCGGAGAAAACAATCCTGAGCTGGGTGCGCATTATTGACCAACAAAGAGATGAGGTGAAGCACAGGTTTACTGGCGATAATCCTCCCAGACCGATTGTTGAAGCGCTTACCGACGATTTGAATACTTCACTTGCAATTACCCGGCTTCGGGAAATTGCCAAGTCGGCTAGAGCCAGTTTGGAGCATCGAGTTTTGCTTGCAGAAGGAATGCATTTTCTCGGTTTTGACTATCAAAAAGACTGGGAAGTTAACTTTGGATTCTCTTTGGAAAAGATATTGGACCATTCTGCAGATTTCGCTTCTTTTGAAGCAATGTTGAGTGGTGCCCGTGCTAAGGCGAAGCAAACCAAAGACTTCACTGAGGCTGATCGAATAAAGAGGCTTCTAGTGGAAGCCGGTCTGGAGGTGCGAATTGAGAAAAGTGCAGTTCGCATAGACATTACTGACAAATTTGATCCATTAAAATTGGAGGCTTTGAAATGATACAGGCCACCGTGACAATCGAAAATGTCCTGCGTTCGAACGCAAAATTATTGTGTCTTTTTGATTGTTTGTGCAACGAGGGAGCGGTGTGATGACCCGCGAACGCCTCTATCTTTACGACACAACGCTCAGGGATGGGCAGCAGACGCAGGGGGTGCAGTTTTCGACCGAAGAAAAACACAGCATTGCGCAGGCGCTGGATGCGATGGGGCTTGATTACATCGAAGGGGGCTGGCCCGGGGCCAACCCCACAGACAGCGCGTTTTTCGACACAGCCCCCAAAACAAAAGCCACAATGACCGCCTTTGGCATGACCAAGCGTACGGGCGTTTCGGTGGAAAACGACGATGTCTTGGCGGCTGTGACAAATGCGGGCACGGCGGCTGTGTGTCTTGTGGGCAAGGCGCATGACTTCCACGTCTCTGCCGCCCTTGGCGTAACGCTTGAAGAAAATACCGACAACATTTCGATATCCGTGGCGCATCTGGCCCGGCTGGGCCGTGAGGCGCTGTTTGACGCGGAGCATTTCTTTGATGGCTACAAGGCCAACCCGGCCTATGCGCTGGAGACGGTGCACGCAGCCTATGACGCGGGCGCGCGCTGGGTCGTGCTGTGTGACACAAACGGGGGCACCTTGCCGCAAGACGTCGGCAGGATCGTTCGGGACGTGATCGCCTCCGGCATTCCCGGCACGCATCTTGGGATACACACGCATAACGATACCGAACAGGCGGTTGCCTGCTCTCTGGCGGCGGTTGATGCGGGCGTGCGGCAGGTGCAAGGCACGTTGAACGGGTTGGGCGAGCGGTGTGGAAACGCCAATCTGACCACGCTTATCCCGTTGCTTTTGCTGAAAGAACCCTATGCCAGCCGCTACGTTACGGGGATCAGCGGGGATGCTTTGCAATCGCTCACCCGCACCTCGCGTATGCTGGACGAGGTCCTCAACCGTGTACCGTTCCGGCAGGCACCTTTTGTGGGCTCCTCGGCCTTTGCGCACAAGGCGGGGCTGCACGCCTCGGCGATCGTCAAGGACCCGTCGACCTACGAACATGTGGACCCCGGCCTTGTGGGCAACACCCGCATCGTGCCGATGTCCAATCAGGCGGGGCAGTCCAATCTGCGTGAACGGCTGGAGACTGCGGGGCTGACCGTTGCAAAAGGCGACCCGGCCCTGGGCCGCATTCTTGACAGTATCAAACGACGCGAAGCACTGGGCTATTCCTATGACACGGCGCAGGCGAGCTTTGAGCTGCTCGCACGCCGTGAACTGGGGCAGTTGCACGACTTTTTCGAGGTCAAACGCTACCGGGTGACAGTAGAGCGGCGCAAGAACAAACGTGACAGGATGGTCAGCCTGTCAGAGGCCGTTGTGGTGGTCAAAGTGGACGGGGAAAAGAAGCTGTCGGTGTCGGAGTCGATGGATGAGACGGGGTCAGACCGCGGGCCGGTGAACGCGCTGGCCAAAGCGCTGGCAAAGGACCTTGGGCCCTATCAGGCCATCATCGACGACTTGCGTTTGGTGGATTTCAAAGTGCGGATCACCCAAGGTGGCACGGAGGCTGTGACGCGCGTGATCATCGACAGCGAAGACGGGCAGGGCAGGCGCTGGTCTACCGTTGGCGTGTCGCCCAACATCGTGGACGCGAGTTTCGAGGCGCTGCTGGATGCGATCCGGTGGAAGCTGCACCGGGACTGGGGGCAAGACGCAACAGAAAAGGACGCGGCGGCGCGACCTGCGTTGGCTCAGCGTGTTTGACACGCCGGCAGATTGATGACGTTTGACCCTGATACCATCGCCTGTGCAGCGATGACCGAAAAGAGCGATCCGGATCGTTTCGCGGCCACCATGAGCCTGCCGGTTGCGGCGCGGGCGAAGCTCTTTCCCTTGTGGGCATTCAACATCGAAGTGGCGCGCGCGCCGTGGGTCACCAAAGAGCCGCTGATTGCGGAAATGCGCCTGCAGTGGTGGCATGATGCGCTGGACGAGATTGCGGCACGCGGGTTTGTGCGACGCCATGAAGTCGTCACACCGCTGGCCACGCTTTTGTCCCCTGCGCAGGCCGAAAGCCTGACGGGGCTGGTGGCGGCCCGCAAACGCGACATTGAAAAGACCTTCTTTGAGGATGAGGCGGCCCTTTGGCAGTATCTGGATGCGACCGCGGGCACGCTGCACTGGGGGGCAGCATCGCTTTTGGGGGCACCTGCTGCTGATGAGGGTGCGGTGCGTAAAGCCGCGCGGGCGATGGCGCTGGCAAACTGGATGTGCGCGCTGCCTGAATTGGAGGCGCGGGGCAAACAGCCGTTGCCGGACGGGCGGCCAGAGACGTTGCAGCGCTTGGCGCGAGAGGCGCTGGCGGGGCTTGCAGCACAACGATCCTTGTCCAAAGCGTCGCGGCAGGCGTTGTTGTCCGGGTTTCAATCGCGCGCCATTCTCAAACAGGTTGTGGCGGCGCCCACGCGCGTGGCGCAGAACCGGCTGCACGCAGCACCGCTAAAGCGCAGCGCCAGATTAATCCGGGCACGGATGACGGGCCGTATCTGAGCCTGCTCAGGCCGTGCGGCGTTTGGGCTGCAAGGCCAGCCAGATCAGCGCGCCACCGGCCAGCACCAGAAACGGTGCCATGGCAAGGTTCACCGCAGCCCAGCCTGTTTCCGGATCCCCGCCTGCGCAGTTCATCAGCCCGCCCGATGCGAGCGAGGCAAAGGTCACGCCGCCAAAGACCAGAAGGTCATTCAGGCCCTGAAGCCGTCCGCGTTCTTGTGCCGTGTGGCTGTTGGCCAGCATAGTGGTGGCCCCGATAAAGCCAAAGTTCCAGCCAATGCCCAGCAAGATGAGGGCGGCATAGAAATTGGGCAACTCAACGCCGCTTAATGCGACACCGCCCGCCAATGCTAGAATGAACATGCCAATGCCCACGATACGTTCTGCCCCGAAACGCGCGATCAGATGGCCGGTGAAAAAGGAGGGCGCAAACATCGCCAGCACATGTCCGGTCACCACGTTGGAGGCATCCGCGACGCCGAACCCGCAACCAACCACGGCCAGCGGGGTCGAGGTCATCACAAGGTTCATCAAAGCGTAGGCCACCATGGCGCAGATAATGGACACGGCGATCTTTGGGGTGCGGACCAATTCGCCCAAGCTGCGACCCTGATCCGACCCTTTCACCGGGCGGGGCGGCTTAGGCATGTCGAGAAACACGAAAAGCGACATGCCGACGATGTTCAGCACCATTGCCGCCAGATAAACCGGGAAGAACCGCATCACGGTGGCGTCCGGCGTGTTGCCCGCCAGAAAGCCCACCAGTTGCGGGCCAATGATCGCCGACAAAAGCCCCCCGGCCATAACGTAGGAAATGGCCTTGGGCTTGAAGCTCTCGGAGGCGGAATCAGCCGCCGCAAAGCGGTAGAACTGCTGCGCCGACATGTAGATGCCGGTCAAATAGCTGCCGAGCAGAAACAGGGTGAAGCTTTCGATGGTCAGCGCGTAGGCGCAGGCCACGGCCCCGGCCAACCCGCCTGCCGCGCCCACAAAAAAGCCCGCTTTGCGGCCATGTCGCTGCATCAGCGCAGACAGCCACGGGGCTGTGGTCATCGACCCAAAGACGATCAGGGAAATAGGCAGGGTCGCAAGGCAAACATTTGGTGATAGCTGCTGGCCCGCAAGTCCGCCAATCACAAACATCATGGTAATCTGGCTTCCGAGCAGGGCTTGCGCCGCAATCAGAACCCACACGTTGCGCATTGCGCGTCTGTCATCAACAACTTCCATAAGGCTGACTACGCCCCTCCGCTGGACGGAGCAACCCCTCTTGCCCCGCCTGTAATTGAGAGTAAAAGTCGCAGGATGGCAGGGGCAGGGAAGACTTTGGTGATGGCGGGTGCGCGCGAGGCGCATAGCGTGATCAATGGGCTTGTGTCCCGTGGGCGGGATGTGGTGGCCAGTCTGCCTGAACCCGAGCGTGTGTTCGGGCCGTTGCCTGTAAAAACACGGGTTGGCGCGTTTGGCAGCGTCGCAGAAATGCGCACCTGGATGCAGGCAGAGGAAATCACGACCCTGATCGATGCAGGCCATGCCTTTGACGATCAGGTCACACGGACCGCCTTTCTGGCATCCTCGTCGATGGATGTGCGCTACTTGCGGGTGCTGCGCCCGCCTTGGGTGGCCACGGGGCAGGACAGTTGGGCGAGCTATCCAAATGTGCGAAAGGCGGTAGAGGCGATTGGACCCGGGCTTGTGGTGTTCAGCAATACAGGGTGGGCATCCTTGCCGGACTATGCAGACTTTAAGGGGCGCATCGTGTACCTGCGCCAGACCCATGAGGTACAGCAGGCCTCGCCCTACCAGTTTTTGAAATTCCTGTCAGGCAAGCCCCCATTTTCACAGCAACAAGAAGAAGTGTTGTTTCGCGATCTGGGTGTGGCGCGGTTACTGTGCCGCAATGTCGGCGGGGCGGCGAGCATGTCAAAACTGCTGGCGGCGCGTAAGCTGGGCATCCGGGTGTTGATGGTGGACCGACCGCCGTTGCCCGTAGGCGCAAAAAGCGCTGACACTGTGGCCGAAGCGCTGGCATGGGAAGCCAACGGGTGAGCGTGGGGCGCATCATTGCAGGTCAGGCTGATGTGGATGAGGGGGCCGCGTGGCTCAGCCAGCAGCATCCCGCGCTGGCACGGGCCGTGCTTGATGTTGGCCCCTTGCCGCTGCGGCTCAGACCGGATGGCTTTGGCGCGTTGCTCAGCGCGATTGTAAGCCAGCAAGTCAGCACCGCCTCCGCCCGGGCCATTTGGGGCCGGATGGAGGAAGCCGGGTTCAACATGCCGCAAACTGTGCACGACGCCAGTGAGGAAGCCTTGCGCGCCGTTGGCCTTAGCCGCCAGAAAATCCGGTATTCAAAAGCGCTGGCCGAAGCGGGTATAGACTTCGACGGGCTGCGCGCTTTGCCGGACGCCGATGTGGTCAAGACCCTGACCGTGGTGCCGGGTATCGGGGTCTGGACGGCGGAAATATACGCGATGTTCAGTCTGGGGCGCGCGGATGTCTTTGCGCCGGGGGATCTGGCCTTACAGGAAGCCGCGCGCGCCATCTTCGATTTGTCAGAGCGCCCCAAGGAAAGCGCCCTCAGAAAGATGTCTGAGGACTGGTCGCCCTGGCGGTCGGTTGCGGCCCGATTGTTCTTTACCTACTACAGACACATCAAAAACCGCGAGGGGGTGTTATGACGAGAGTGTTGAATGCAGGGCGCAAAGCGTCCGTTTCAGGGGATGTCCGCTCCGTTGTGGTTTTCCTGCATGGCTACGGGGCGAATGGCGCCGATCTGCTGGGGCTGGCGGACCCTCTTGGCGAGCATTTGCCGGACACGCTGTTTGTGGCGCCTGATGCGCCCGAGGCCTGCGCCGGTGCGCCCATGGGGTTCCAGTGGTTCCCGATCCCCTGGATTGACGGCTCCTCCGAAGAAGAATCCATGCGCGGCATGACGCAGGCGGTCGACGACCTGAACGCGTTTCTGGACGCGCTGATGGTCGATGAAGATGTGCTGCCGGAACAAGTTGTCCTGTTCGGCTTCAGTCAAGGCACGATGATGTCCTTGCATGTGGCTCCCCGCCGCGAAGACCCCGTTGCCGGGATCGTGGCCTTTTCGGGGCGACTTTTGAGCCCGGAAACGCTGGCAGACGAGGTGGTGTGCCGGCCGCCGGTTTTGCTGGTGCACGGCGATCAGGACGACGTGGTGCCGCCGCAATCCCTGCCGCAAGCCGCCGAAGCCTTGCAGGAAGCCGGGTGGCAGGATGTCTACGCGCACATCATGAAAGGGACCGCCCACGGCATCGCGCCGGACGGTCTGTCTGTTGCCTTGGCCTTCATGCGCGACAAACTCGGACTTTAATTTCCGCATTGTGAAGCAATTCACAGAAAACTTCGGAGAATCAGTGTCTTTAGAGGACAGTGGAACGATGGAGTGTGGAAATGAAGAGCGTCTTGAAACGGAAACCTGTCATCTGGATTGCCTGCCTGGCAATTCTGGCTGCGGTTGGTTCTGCGGCCTTCACGGAAACTGATCGAAGCGAGGCGCAAAAGGCTGGATCCCAGCTTTTGGCCGAAGCTTCAGTGCCTCATTCAGAACAATGGAGCACGCGCGACTCATACTAAAATCCACGTCTTTTGGTGGGGACAGATGTGGGGTGCGCGCCCATCGTGGCCCGAACCGGTTTCGCTCGCGCGGGGGACTGTCATGTCATCCGGGCGATCGAAGAAGGGGTAAAGAGTAAATACGAATGGTGAGTGGTTGGTTTCAGCTTTTTGCTGAGAGGTAAAGAGTGCAGCGGCGCAGGGGAAACCCCGCGCCGCTTTTTTGTGGCATCCAGCGAGAATGGTCGCATGCCTGGCGCGTAATCATCCTAAACAAGCATGCGACATTTAGTGGTGCGCTTGACACTTGTCAGAAGCAAACCACGAGATATAGTGATGTAAAGGCGGGTGGCGCCGCCATGTTATGGGCAGATCGGCAAGAGGTCAGCAAGAACCATGGATGGCGAATTCAGAACTGAATTTACAAGAACACCGGGGGCGCTCAAGCACAGGCCGGCGCTGGTGCTGAATGCGGATTACAGACCGTTGAGCTACTATCCGCTATCGCTCTGGCCGTGGCAGGATGCTGTGAAGGCTGCATGGCTCGACCGCGTGGATATCGTGGCGGAATACGACGACATCGTCAGAAGCCCGAGCACGCAAATTCGAATACCGTCGGTGGTTGTGTTGAAAGACTATGTCAAACCTCAAAAGCGCGTGGCCTTCACGCGCTTTAATTTGTTTTTGAGGGATGAGTTTTGTTGCCAGTACTGCGGTGCCCGCGGGGAATTGACCTTTGACCATGTGGTGCCGCGCGCCTCTGGCGGCGTGACAAGCTGGCAAAACGTGGTGGCGGCCTGCAGCCCGTGCAATCTGAAGAAGGGGTCAAAGTCCCTGCATCGTACCGGCCTGTCCTTGCGCAAACCGCCGCGCCAGCCGGGGGCGGAAGAATTGCGCAACATGGGGCGCAAATTCCCGCCGAACCATCTGCACGAAAGCTGGATGGACTTTTTGTATTGGGATGCTGAGCTTCAGGCCTGATGCCCCGTTGCGGGCTTTGAAATTCCTTTGACCCCGCGCAACAGTGGCCGTTACCGGGCGGCGCTGTACCTTTGCGTGTGACGTTAAGCGAAGGTTTGACCACCGTACGGTGCTTTAACACTTGGGGTTTTTTCGCAACGCGCCTCCGGCAGCTTCATAAGATGGATTCCATGCAAATTCAAAGCGCTATCGTGGCCCTCAGACCACCCGCTGAGTGCGCCCCCTGTCGAGTGGCGATGTTCCAAATGATAGGCTCAGATCGCAAGCTCGACCCAGACCGGTACGTGATCAGATGGCTTGTCACGGCCGCGCACGTCACGGTCAATCTGACAATCGGTGAGCCTGTCTGCTGTTTGCGGACAGAGCAAAAAGTGGTCGATCCGGATGCCGTTGTTCCGGTTCCACGCCCCGGCCTGATAGTCCCAGAAACTGTAGTGGCCGGGACCTTGATGGCAGGCGCGAAACGCCTCTGTCAGCCCCAGATTGATCAGTTTCCGAAAGGCGGTGCGGCTCTCCATCCGAAAGAGTGCGTCATCTGTCCAGGCGTCTGGCTTTGCCGCATCCTCCACTTGGGGAATGATATTGTAGTCCCCCGTCATCAGAAACGGAGTTTCGTTTAAAAGCAGTTGCTTGGCCCTGTTTTCAAGCCGTTGCATCCACGCCAGCTTATAGTCATATTTTGGCCCCGGCGCGGGGTTGCCATTCGGCAAATACAGACCGCAAATGCGCAAGGCGCCGTGCTGGCCGCTCACTGTTGCCTCAATGTAGCGGGCCTGTTCATCGGTGTCATCGCCGGGCAGACCCCGGCTCACATCCTCAAGCGGAAGCTTCGACAGGATCGCGACACCGTTAAAGCTTTTTTGCCCATGGGTTTCCACATTGTAGCCCATGTCCTCGAACACCTCACGGGGGAAGGCGTCGTCCACGGATTTGATCTCCTGCAGGACGGCCACGTCAGGTTTGGCGTCTTCCAGCCACGCGGGCAATGCGGCGATCCGCGCTTTGATACCATTGATGTTGAACGTCGCGATTTTCATGCCCGGCTCCTCTGTGCCTGTGTCGTATCGCGCAGCCAATCGCGCGTGGCAAGGGTCCGCAGGCCCTCAAACGCCGGGTGATTCTCGTTAACCTTTTTGGCAATTTTTCGCCAAAAGGTTAATTTCTGCTGTTGCGCGGCTTGTGGATAACTTTTTTTTTGCCCTGCGGCGCGCAAAATCAAAATCGCGAAAAACGAAATAGTGCGGTCAGAGGGCCTGTGGATAAAAAAACCTTAACACTCTCTTAACATTAAAAAATCTTGGCAATTCAACCTGCAGGGGTAAGCGTAAAGGCATCACTCGCTTAAAAGGAAAGGGTACGAAAATGACTTTTGCGAAAAACCTCGTCTGCAAGATCGAAACCGACGCCACAGACGCCACCTCCTCCATGTTCACGGGCCATGACACCGGCCTGTTTACAACATCAATGTCGCCGCGGCCGGCGGATGTTTTTGCCGGTGAAGGCACAGAGATGTTCACAACCTCGATGGGTCCTTCTGCGGAAACCATGCTCGGTGCGGGCACCGGGCTTTTCACGACCAGCATGGTGTCCGGACGCGACACGCTGGCAGGGGATGCAACAGGTCTGTTCACGACCAGCATGTGATTTAACCGGGCCGTTTTCGGGCGGCCCAAAACTGCAACGCCTGCGCGGTTCCAGGTAACGACCAAGGAGATTCCCCCATGTCTAACGTCATTTCCATCGGATTTCCGCGCAGGCCCAACCTGCAACAGCGGCAAATCAGGCTGCTTGAACAATTCGTGCTGAAGCGCCGCCCTCCGACGGACGTCTATTGGCTGAAAGAGAATGCAGAACTGCTGAATATTCTGGCCTCGTCCAAGGCCCAATTGCCGCAAGATGCGCTGGCGCCCTATGCCGGGTTTTATCAGGGCCTGTCCGAACGCATCCGGTTTTTTCCACAGTACTACCGCTTTCTGGTGTCCATGTGTCTCGATCTTGAAGACCTCGGGTTTGGCGGCGACACGGGTGCGTCCTTGTGCGCGTGGGTGGCCGAAAACGGGTTGGCCGAAGTGGAGTTGTCCGATTTGCAGCGTGCGGAGGCACGGCATCTGTTGTCGCGGCGCGACATTCACATCGCGGATGACGGGTTGGATGACCGTCTGGAACGCTTTGCAGAACGGTCGGCAACTTTCGTTTTGCCCAACAAAAAGGCAGCCTACGAGCTGACCCACATGGTTTTCTACCGCAGCGGCTACGGTGCGCGCGACTTTGCCGCCAGCGAGGCGCTGATCACCAGTCTGGAGTATGCGGGACTTTTGGCCTTTCTGGATCAGGACATCGACCTGCTGGCAGAGGTGTGCGTCGCCTTGCGGTTCGCAGGCCAGCGCCCAAGCGATATCTGGGAAGACTGGCTGGCGTTGCAGCTTGAAGGGTTCACCTTTGAACCTGCCACCGGACAGGTCGATCAGGACGCATATCACGAATACCTCGTCACCAATTGGTGGAGCATGCTGAACCGCAACACCGGGTTTTCAGGCGCTGGCGGCGATGGTGCTGCGATGATTGTGCGGCACGGCGCACCGACTGGCCCGCTGCGGGCGATGTCTGAATGCATGTTCCACTTGGGCCGGGACAGGTCCACGAACTGGACGCGGATGCGTGACGTGATAAGCAATGCAATCGGGCAGGATGCCAGCAGCATTCTGGCATTTGCGGAGCGGTCGTCACCACGGTTTGATGCGTTTTTTGAAGGGTTTGCCCGGGCAGACCGGTAACGCTACATCGAAAAGGACGTGCCGCACCCGCAAGAGCTTGAGGCGTTGGGGTTTTCGATCACAAACCGCGCGCCAATCAATTCTTCGGTGAAGTCGATGACCGCATCGGTCAAAAAGGGCAGGGATACCGCGTCAACCACCACCTTTTCACCCGCACCTTCCAGCACAAGGTCGTCAGCACGCGGTTCGTCCAATGCGATCTCGTATTGAAAACCCGAACAACCGCCACCCTCGACCGCGATCCGCAGCGCCTTGCCGTCTCCGGCGGCACCGATCTCTGACAGGCGTTCAAAGGCACGGCTGGTGACTTTTGGCGGCAGTTGCATCGTTCTTTCTCTCCGACAGGCGGTTTCACACCGAACTGTTGTGCAATATAGAGAGTGCGGGAACCGGCGACAAGGACAGTCTAGCAATGACAGCGGCCTACGCCTCTGATCCGACCCGCGCACGGGGGCGGCGCGTATTTGAACAAGAATCTACGTTTCGGTCCTGTTTTCAAAGGGATCGGGACAGGATTATTCATGCCAACGCCTTTCGCAGGCTCAAGCATAAGACGCAGGTCTTTATCGAACATGAGGGCGACTACTACCGCACGCGGCTCACACATTCGATAGAGGTAGCCCAAGTAGCGCGGACGATTTCAGGTGCGCTTGGCCTCAACCCCGAACTGACCGAAGCGCTGGCCCTGGCGCATGATCTGGGTCACACGCCCTTTGGCCACACCGGGGAGGACGCGCTTTGTGCGCTGATGGCGCCCTACGGCGGGTTTGATCACAACGCGCAAGCCATCCGCATCGTCACCCATCTGGAGCGTCACTACGCGGATTTTGACGGCCTGAACCTGACGTGGGAGACGCTGGAAGGGCTGGCAAAACACAACGGTCCCGTGACCGGAGAGGTGCCCTGGGCGCTTGCCGACTACAACCAGTTGCACGATCTGGAACTGCACACCTTTGCCAGTGGCGAGGCGCAGGTGGCGGCCATCGCGGATGATGTGGCCTACAACCACCACGACTTGCACGACGGGCTGCGCGCCGAGCTTTTTACCTGCGATGAACTGGCGGAATTGCCAATTTTGCAGGGCTGTTTTGCCGAGGTGGACGCGAAATATCCGAGCCTTGACAGTTACCGCCGCCGCCACGAGGCGTTGCGCCGTTTCTTTGGCGTGCTTGTCGAGGATGTGATTGCCTTTGCGAAAGAGCGTCTAGCCGATTTGGCACCGCAATCCGTGGATGACATCAGGGCGGCACAGGCGTCGATTGTGCGCTTCTCAGATGGTGTTTTTGAGGACCTGAAGACCATTCGCGCCTTCTTGTTTGAACGCATGTACCGCGCCCCAAAGGTTGTTGAGATGCGTGCGAGCGTCACTTGTGTGGTGCAGGATCTTTTTCCGCATTTCATGGAAAACCCGGGCGAGTTGCCCCGCGAATGGCAAGGCGATGTGCAGCAGGCGCGCGATGAGGTGGCACTGGCGCGGCTGGTGTCAGATTACATCGCCGGGATGACTGACCGTTTTGCACTGCAGTGTCATGGGCTTTTGATCGGCGCGCCGCACAGCCCTGCCACCAAAAGCGCAGGCTTGGGTCATTGACCGCGCGGCGCTAGGTGATACACCCGGCGCGATCTGTTGAGGACACTATCCATGTATCTGTTTGCCGATATCCGGGCTTTGGTCATTGAGACCCTTGAGGCCATGCAGGCCGCGGGCGAATTGCCGGGCGCGCTGGTTTTTGACAATGTCACGGTAGAGCCGCCGCGCGATGCGGCCCATGGCGATATGGCGACCAATGCGGCGATGGTTCTGGCCAAGCCTGCCGGCCTCAAGCCGCGCGATATTGCCACCGCTCTGGCGGCGCGGCTGGCGGCGGATGATCGGATCACCGATGCGGATGTTGCGGGCCCGGGCTTTTTGAACCTGCGTCTTGCGCCCGCTGTGTGGCAAAAGCTTGTGGGGGTGATCCTTGAGAGCGGCGCGTCTTACGGCAAGCTTTCTGTGGGGCAGGGCAAGCGCGTCAACGTCGAATACGTCTCTGCAAATCCGACGGGGCCTTTACATGTGGGCCACACGCGGGGGGCTGTTTTCGGCGATGCTTTGGCGAGCCTGCTGGCCTATGCGGGCTTTGACGTGACGCGCGAATACTACATCAACGACGGGGGTGCGCAGGTCGATGTGCTGGCCCGGTCGGTGTACCTGCGGTATCTTGAGGCGCATGGGCAAGAGGTCTCCTTTCCCGATGGCACCTATCCCGGCGACTACCTGATCCCGCTGGGCGAAGAGCTGAAACAGACCAAGGGCGACGCCTATCTGGACCAGCCCGAGGACGTCTGGCTGGTCGAGGTGCGGGAATTTGCGACCAAAGCCATGATGGCGCTGATCCGTGATGACCTTAAGGCGCTTGGCGTCGAGATGGATGTATTTTATTCCGAAAAGTCGCTGTATGGCACGGGCCGGATCGAGGCCGCGCTGGACGATCTGCGCAGCAAGGGGCTGATCTACGAAGGCGTGCTGGAGCCGCCCAAGGGCAAAAAACCCGAAGACTGGGAACCGCGCGAGCAGACGCTTTTCAAGTCAACCGAACACGGCGACGACGTGGACCGCCCGGTGATGAAGTCGGATGGCTCATGGACCTATTTCGCGCCGGATATTGCCTATCACTATGATAAAGTGCAGCGCGGCTTCGATATGTTGATCGATGTCTTTGGTGCCGATCACGGCGGCTATGTGAAACGGATGAAGGCGGCGGTGTCGGCCCTGTCGGAGGGGCGCGTGCCGCTTGATGTGAAGCTGACGCAATTGGTGAAGCTATTCAAAAATGGTGAGCCGTTCAAGATGTCCAAGCGGGCAGGGACCTTTGTGACCCTGCGCGATGTGGTGGACGCTGTGGGCTCGGATGTGACGCGCTTTGTGATGCTAACGCGCAAGAACGATGCGATGCTTGATTTCGACTTCGACAAGGTGCTTGAGCAAAGCCGGGAAAACCCTGTGTTTTACGTGCAATACGCGCATGCCCGTGTGTCGAGCGTGATGCGCAAGGCGACCGAAGCAGGTGTTGATCTTGACGATGCGGCGCTGGCAGCAGCGGACCTGACATTGCTGGATCATGAGGCAGAACTTTCGTTGATGGCCAAACTGGCGGAGTGGCCGCGTCTGGTGGACATTGCCGCCCGCAGCAACGAGCCGCACCGCGTGGCCTTTTACCTCTATGAGCTTGCGGGTGTGTTTCATGCGCTGTGGAACCGCGGCAATGATGTGCCGAGCCTGCGGTTTGTGCAGGATGGCAAGGATGTCACACAGGCGAAAATCGCCCTTGCCCGCGCCACCAGCATTGTAATCGCAAGCGGTCTTGGTATTCTCGGCGTCACACCGGCGCAGGAAATGCGGTAGCCCATAAATCGCCCCTCGCGCCCGAGCAGTCGGCAGATATCGGACCCTGAGGCAATGTACCTCAAGGGCAATGAGGCAGTGATGACAGACGTTCAATACTCTCCTGAGACGGAGGTGCGTACGCGTGCCTCAACTGATTTTGTGGTGGAGGACCGCCCCGGCGGGTCGGTCTCAATCATGGTTAATCTGGCGGGGGCGCTGACTTCTTTGGCGTTGATCGCGGGCATTGGCGTTTGGGGCTACAAATTGCTTGTGCGTGATGTGTCAGGCATCCCCATCGTACGCGCGGCAGAGGGTGATATGCGGGTGCTGCCGGATGATCCCGGCGGAAAGCTGGCGCAACATCAAGGGCTTGCCGTAAATGCCATCGCGGCGGAAGGGCGTGCAAGCGGCCCGGTGGATCAGGTCAAACTGGCCACAGCACCCGTGACGCTGGAACCCGGCGATGCGCTGGCACCGATCACGCAACCCGCCCCACTGGGCTCGGCAGAGACCTTCATTGCGCAAGCCTCTGACCGGGCAGATGTGCCGCAAGCTGCGACCCCCGCAAGCCTTGCTGCCAGTGAGATTGACGCGGTTGTGACAGAGCTTGTCGCGGATGCATCAACCCTCAGCGATACAGCCCCCACAGAGACGGCCGCTGCCGCCGAACCAAATTCAGACGTGCGCGTGCACCGGGTGGCGCTGGATGCCCCCGGACCACGGGAATCCTTGCGACCTCAATTGAGGCCTGCGCGCGGTGCGTTGGTGCATCAGGCGTCTTTCGCACCCGCGCCTAAGAGTGCAGCAGAGATCGATGCCTCTGCCATTCCGTCCGGCACCAGACTGGCGCAACTAGGCGCTTTTGACACTGCCGAAGATGCGCGCGCCGAATGGACCCGGCTGGAGCAGCGGTTCGGTGCGGTGCTCGCCAACAAATCCCGCGTCATTCAGGAAGTGGACGGCAGTGGCCGGACGTTTTATCGGTTGCGCGCCATGGGCTTTCGCGGGCTGGATGATGCCCGTCGCTTTTGTTCTGCCTTCAAGGCCGAAGGGGTCGATTGCATCCCCGTCGCGTCGCGGTAGATGGCGCGCTTTGGGGCCACGATACTGGATGCGACCGGTCAGCGCCTGACGGCCGAAGAAAAAGCGTTCTTTCGCGCGGCGAACCCCTTCGGCTTTATCCTTTTTGCCCGCAACATCCATGACGCGGATCAGATCCGGGCCTTATGCGATGAAATGCGCGATTGTGTGGGGCGGGATGCGCCGATCACGATTGATCAGGAAGGGGGGCGGGTGCAGCGCCTCAGGCCCCCTCTGGCGACAGAATGGGCGCCCCCTCTGGATTTTGTGGCCAGCGCCGGCGCAGATGCCACCCAAGCCATGTACCTGCGTTACCGCCTGATTGCACACGAGTTGCATGCCTTGGGCATTGACAGCAACTGTGCACCGATGGTCGATTTGACGGCCTCTGAGACACACGCATTTCTGCGCAACCGCTGCTATGGCGCTGATCCTGCGACGGTGTCCCAGCTTGGCCGGGCGGTGGCGAATGGTTTGCTGGACGGTGGCGTATTGCCGGTGCTCAAGCATATTCCCGGTCACGGGCGCACGACGCTGGACAGCCATTTCGACCTTCCCCAAGTGGACGCACCCCTTGCGGAGTTGCACACCACTGATTTTGCGCCTTTCAAAGCGCTGAATGATCTGCCGATGGGCATGACCGCGCATCTGGTCTTCAGCGACATTGACCCGCAGCCTGCAACCCTGTCGCAAAAGGTTATGGACCTGATCCGGACCGATCTGGGATTTGACGGGCTGATCATGACCGACGATATCTCGATGAAGGCGTTGTCCAGCACCCCGGCGCAGATCGTGCATGGTGCGCTGGCCGCGGGCTGTGACGTGATCTTGCACTGCAACGCCCCGCTGCGCGAACGCATGGCGGTGGCCGACGCCGCAGGCGAGATGTCGGACCAAGCACAGATGCGGGCAGAGCGGACGCTGGCCGCACGCCGCTCCCCTGACGATCTTGACATTCCGGGCGCACAGGCGCAGCTTCAGACGCTGTTGAATGCTGTGTGAGGCGCGCGCTGGGGTATGGCGGAAATCCCTTTCGAGGAAGACACGATATCGGTTGCTGACCGGCTTGCCGCTGAAGCGCTGATCGTTGATGTCGATGGGTTCGAAGGGCCGCTGGACGTGTTGCTGACGCTCAGCCGCACGCAAAAGGTCGACCTGCTGAAAATTTCGGTGCTTGAGCTTGCGCGCCAGTACCTTGCCTTTGTCGAACACGCTAAAGCGCTGCGCCTTGAACTGGCGGCCGATTATCTGGTGATGGCGGCATGGCTCGCGTTTTTGAAATCGCGCCTTTTGCTGCCCCCCGATCCCGAAGAAGAAGGCCCCTCCGGCGAAGAACTGGCCGCGCATCTGGCGTTCCAGTTGGAGCGGTTGCAGGCGATGCGCGATGCGGCGGCGCGTCTGATGGCGCGCGACAGGCTGGGGCGCGATGTGTTCGCGCGCAGACAAACGCAGGAAGTCATGCGCACCCGCCGGGTCGAATACACAGCGACCCTGCTTGATCTGATGCAGGGCTACGCGCGCATCAGGACAAAGGACGAATTTCGCCCCTTTGTGATGGACCGCAACGCAGTCTACACCATGGAAGAGGCGCTGGTGCGGTTGCGCGGGTTGATCGGGTTTGCGGGCGATTGGACAGACATTTCCAGCTACTTGCCCGAAGGCTGGGAGATGGACCCGGCAAAGCGGCGCTCCGCCACGGCTGCAACTTTTGCCGCCTCACTGGAGCTGGTCAAAGAAGGCCGACTTGAGATCAGGCAATCCGACACGTTTGCGCCGATCCAGTTGCGCAAGAAGGAATAAGGCCCGTGAGCGACGAAAACTCAGACCCGAACGCCCCAGAAAATACCGCCGTGAACCCCGATGAAAGTGACGCGGAACAAAGCCTGTTTGAAGCCCCGCCCATTGCAGAACAGGAACGCATGGTTGAGGCGATCCTCTTTGCCTCTGCCGACCCGGTGAACCTGCGCGAGTTGTCGGCCCGCCTGCCGCACGGCTGCGACCCGGCGGAGGCCTTGGTGCATCTTCGCAAACGCTATCAGGGGCGCGGCGTGGCCCTGCGCAAGCTGGGCGATGCATGGGCGTTTCGCACGGCGGCGGATCTGGGCTTTTTGATGCAGCGCGAAACCGTCGAGACACGCAAACTGTCGCGCGCGGCCATCGAAACCCTTGCCATCATTGCCTACCATCAACCCGTGACCCGTGCCGAGATCGAAGAGATCAGGGGCGTGTCTGTCAGCCGTGGCACTGTTGATCAACTGCTTGAGATGGAGTGGATTCGTTTTGGACGCCGCAAGATGACGCCGGGGCGCCCGGTGACCTTTGTGGTCACAGAGAGCTTTCTGGATCACTTTGGCCTTGAGAACGCGCGCGATCTGCCGGGGCTCAAAGAGTTGCGGGCCGCTGGTCTGCTTGAGAACCGACCGCCGCCCGGCAATCTGACGCTTGAAGATGCGGATGAGGACGGCGAGGCCAGCACAGAGGGTCAAAGCGAGTTGTTCGAGGATTAACGCCTTATAATGGGCGTTTTGGTATCTGATACCGGATGGAAACGGACGGAGGCCTTTGATGGACCGACTTGTAAATATGATTCTGCGGAAAATGATGCGGCTGCTGGTCAACAAAGGTGTGACTGCAGGCATCAACGTGGCAGGTCGCGGCGGACCACCGTCGCACCCTCAGGACAAAGTCATGGCAAAGCGTCAGAAACAGGTGGCACGCGCGGCGCGGCGCATCTCGAGGATGTAGGTCTGTGTGGCGTCAGCCGTTCGGCACGCTGAAATGTTTGGACAGCTTCAGGCCTTGGCCCTGATAGTTCGATGCAATGCCGGCCCCATACAGCTGGCGCGGCACCTCGTGCATTTTCTCATACACAAGCCTGCCCACGATCTGCCCGTGCTCAAGGGCAAAGGGGGCTTCATGGCAGCGCACTTCCAGAACGCCCCGTGACCCGGTGCCGCCTGCCTCGGCATGCCCAAAGCCGGGGTCAAAAAAGCCTGCATAATGCACCCGGAACTCCCCGACCATGGCAAGATAGGGGGCCATTTCAGCGGCATATTGCGGCGGGATCGTCACAGCCTCGCGACTGACCAGAATGTAGAACGCCCCGGGGTCCAGAATGATCTGACCATCGCGGCTGTGCACCTCTTCCCAGAAATTGCCGGCGTCATAGTGCCCGATCTTGTCCAGATCGATCACCCCGGTGTGCGGTTTGGCGCGGTATCCCACCAGCGTGCTGTCGGGCAGGCGCAAATCCACCGAAAACCCCAAACCCTCACTGATGACCGCAGGGCCATCGACCAGAGGCGTTTGTGCGTGCAGGGCGGCGAGGGCTTCATCGTCCAGCATCGCCTGTCCAGCCCGAAAGCGGATTTGATTAAGGCGCATGCCGGGGCGCACCAGCACCGAAAACGACCGCGGGCAAATCTCTGCATATAGCGGGCCGTGATACCCGGGTGTGATGCGGTCAAATTCGGTGCCGCCATCCGTGATGGTGCGGGTGAGCAGATCAAGCCGCCCGGTTGAGCTTTTGGCGTTGGCAACGGCCTGTATGTCGTCAGGCAAGGCCAGCGATTCCATCAAGGGCACCAGATAAACGCAGTTTTTCTCAAGTACCGCACCATTGCCTAGATCAAAACTGTGCATTTCAAAATCGCGCAGCCTGTCGGACACCCGTCGCCCGTGACCGGCCAGAAACGAGGCCCGTAACCGGTAAGCTGTTCGGCCCAGACGCAGGTCAAGACTGGCAGGTTGCACCTGCGCATCCGTGACGGGCCGCACCCCTGCAATCTGATCTTTCGCAATCATATCCATGATCGCCTGACTTGGCAGCACACCGCGCATGAAAGTCGCTTTCTTATGAAAAAAGGCCCGCGCTACGAGAGCACAGGGCCTTTTGTTTTGGGTATTCTGGTCGGGCTAGCAGGACTCGAACCTGCGACCTTCCGTCCCCCAGACGGACGCGCTACCAGGCTGCGCCATAGCCCGCTCAGGACGGGTTCATACCCGATTTGAACGCAGGGGCAAGCAAGAAGTGTCATCTTGTCAGTCTTTAAGCCTGTCGGGGTCCGCCGCTGCCAGTTTGGCGCGATGTGCGACCAGCCGATCCAGCAGGGGGCGCAAGGATTGCCGCGTCTGTGCTGAAAGGTCTGGTTTGCCTGCCAATGCCGACAGCGCCCTCGGCGTGGCGGGCATGTCAGCCTCCTGCGGCGGGACGAAATCGACAATGCGTGGTTTTGGGGTCTGTGTTGCGGGAGGGATGTGTACCTGAAAGGGGGTGTTATCGTCGTCTTCCCCGTCTTCCTCTGGTTCGGCGGGAGCAGGGGCATCGGTTGTTGCCTGCAGCAGGGCCTCTGTTTCTGGCGATGTTGCTGCAGGGGCAGTGGCGATGTCTGGAAATTGTGGTTCAGCGCTTTCGAGGCTTTCTGTGTCTTCGGCGTCGGATACAGGCTCTGCCGGTGGCGCGTCAGCTTGTTGGGCTTTTTCAGAGGATTCGGTCTGAAGAGGGGGCTCTGCCTCCGCCGCAGTGTCCTGCGCGCCCTGTGCATCGGTTGCAAGGGTCTCTGGCTGTTCGGGTGTCGCGGGGCTGGCGGCCAGTGGTTCCGCTTCCGGTATAGCCGCAGCCCTGTCTGGAGTATCCGCTTCATTTGCATGCGGGTCCGTCGCTGAAGCGACCTGTTGCTCGGGCGCGTCAATGGCGGCGGGCGCTGGCAGCTCGTCACCCGCAGGGGGGTGCACAATCTCGCTTTGCGCGGCCGCCATGTCTTGCGCGCTGGTGTCTGTAACCTCTTGCGCAGGGTCAGCTTGGACAGGCTCTGCTGCTGCGGGCGTGTCCTCAACGCCGGTCTCAGGCTCAGCTTCTGGCGCGGTGTCTTCAGCGACGGTTGGCGCTGGTTGCGTCTCTGCCGGTGCAGAGGGCGCCTCATCCACCGCTTCCGGCGCATCGGCTGGCGCGGTGCCCATGGGTGCTGGCTGCTGCGCTGCGTCCGGTGACGGCGCGTCTTGAGGCTCCGGCGGGGCATCGTCGTTCAACCGGGACTGGAGCGCCGTTTCCTGCTCAACAATCTCTTTGGCACTGGATGGCAACCCGTTGCTGGGTGGGGGGGCCGGATCAGCTTTGGCCGGAGCGTCGGACGTTTGCGCGTCAGTACTTTCCAGCGTTTCCGAGGTGTCCTCTTGCAGCGGTGTCGCTGCTGCTGTGTCCACCGGGGGGGCAGCTGGATTTGCGGTGATGTCCGGCTCAGAGGCAGGTTTCGGCTCAGGGGTTTGTGGTTCCGGGGCTGTGATCTGAGGGGTGGGGGTGCCGGGTTCTGCTTTTGGTGCGGCGGCTTCTGCCCTTGGTTGCGGGGCAGCCCTCTCAACTTCCGGCGCGGCGGCTTCTGCCTGTGACCGTGGGGTGGCAGCCTCGACTTCTGGCGCAGGGTCAGCGGCAGCGATTTGCGGTTCTGGTGCATCTGCTGCACCCGTGATCGCATCCGCATCCGCATCCGCATCCGCATCCGCATCCTCAGGCTCCGGCGCGCTTGCCTCAAGCTCTTGCTCTGCCTCGACCTCTGGCGCGGTGGAGGCCGATGGTGCAGGCTCCGCGCTACCTTCAATCACGGCCATGGTCAGATCATCAAGCGGCTGGGACTGGTCGGATACAAAAGCCACACCATTTTCGAGCAGCAGCTTCTGGACGCCTTTGATGGTCAGACCGTCATCATGCAGCAGCTTTTTGATCCCCCCCAACAACAACATGTCCGTTGGGCGATAATAGCGCCTGCCACCGGCGCGCTTGACAGGTTTTACCTGCGCGAACTTGCTTTCCCAAAAGCGCAGCACATGCGCTTGGATGCCCAGCCAGTCAGCAACTTCCGAGATGGTGCGAAACGCGTCGGCAGACTTTGGCATCAGGTCAGGACTTGTTGCCCTCGGCGACACGATCTTTCATCAGGTGCGATGGGCGAAACGTGAGCACACGGCGGGGGTTGATGGGCACTTCTTCGCCGGTCTTTGGATTGCGCCCGACCCGGGCGGTCTTGTCCCGCACAGAAAAAGTGCCAAATGATGAAATCTTCACCTGCTCGCCGCGCACCAGCGCATCCGACAGGTGCTCAAGCACTGATTCCACAAGTTGCGCGCTTTCATTTCTGGAGAGGCCAACTTCGCGAAATACGGCTTCGCTGAGATCCATTCGCGTCACGGTCTTATCAGCCATCTTTTCCCCCTGAATTTTCCGTATGTTACGGGACAGCGAATTTCGGAGTCAATAACCGAGCCGCCCTAAACAGCCAATCGGCGCTTTTTGACTGCCTACCACCTCAGAACAACCGCGCCCCATGCCAGCCCGCCGCCAATGGCTTCGGTGACGATGAGGTCGCCCTCTTTGATCTGACCGCGCGCCGCCCCCACAGACAAGGCGAGGGGAATCGATGCAGCAGAGGTGTTGCCATGATCCTGCACGGTCACCACCACACGCTCCATCGGCAGGCCCAGCTTTTTGGCGGTGCCCTGGATGATGCGGATGTTGGCCTGATGCGGGACGATCCAATCCACGTCCTGCGGTGAAATGCCAGCGGTTCCCATTGCGGTTGTGGCCGTCGCGGCCAGTTTTTCGACCGCGTGGCGAAACACTTGATTGCCTTGCATGCGCAAGTACCCGGTGGTGCCCGTGGACACACCACCATCCACATACAAAAGCTCTTTGTGGCGCCCGTCGGAATGCAGGTCCGTGGACAGGATGCCCCGGTCGTCTGTGGTGCCGGGTGCCTCTTGGGCGGCCAGCACCAAAGCGCCTGCACCATCGCCGAACAGCACACAGCTGCCGCGCTCCGTCCACTCCATCATCCGGCTGACTGTCTCTGCGCCGATCACCAGAACCCGCCGTGCCTGACCCGACAGGATCAGGGCATTGGCATTGGCCAGACCATAGACAAAGCCCGCGCACACCGCCTGCACATCAAACGCAAAGCCGCGCGTCATGCCCAGTTGGGCCTGCACCATCGTGGCCGCGGAGGGAAAGGTCAGATCAGCGGTGGAAGTAGCCACAATGACGGCATCAATGTCGTCTGGCACCAATCCTGCTTGCGTGAGCGCTGCATGCGCCGCCGCCGTTGCCATACTGGCGGTTGTGTCGTTTTCACCAGCAAAATGCCGCCGTTCAATGCCAGAGCGCGCCCTGATCCATGCATCCGTTGTCTCAAGCGACTGCTCGAATTCGGCGTTTTCCACCACGCGCTCAGGCAAGTAGTGGCCAACACCTTCGACAACGGCGCGTAGGGTCATGGGGCGGTCTCCTCAGCGGGCAATGCGGCAACCCGAGCCGCCAACTTATCAGTAAACTGTATCTCGGCAAGCTGTGCCGCAAGCTTGATGGCTGCCGAAATACCTGTGGCATCCGCAGAGCCGTGGGATTTCACGACAGTGCCGTTCAGACCCAGAAAAACGCCCCCGTTGACGCGGCGCGGATCAATCCGTTTCTTCAGGCGTCTGAGCGAGGTGTAGGCCAACACCGATGCCAGTCGCGACAGGGGCGAGAACCGGAATGCCTCGCGCAGGCCGTCCCCGATCATGCTGGCTGTGCCTTCGCCTGTCTTGATGGCCACATTCCCGGTAAACCCGTCCGTGACGATCACATCGCAGATGTCACCGGAAATATCACCGCCTTCGACAAAGCCCGTAAACTCAAAGCCCGCGATATCCTGTTGATTGCGGATCAACTCGAACGCTTCTTTCAACTCGGCGCGGCCCTTGTGTTCTTCGGTGCCCACATTCAACAACCCGACGCGCGGCCGCTGTAAATTCAGCCCGTTACGTGCATATGACATTCCCATCAGGGCAAACCGCAAAAGATCATCGGCATCCGCCCGGATGTCTGCGCCCACATCCAGCAACACATTGAACCCTTGCGGGTTGGCAGAAGGGTAGAGGACAGCAATGGCGGGGCGGTTCACACCGGGCAGACGCCGCAACCGGATCATCGACAGCGCCATAAGCGCGCCGGTGTTGCCGCATGACACAGCAACTGATGCCTCTTTGGCGCGCACAGCTTCAATCGCGGACCACATGGAGGTCCCGTGAGAATTTCGCACAACCTGACTGGGTTTGTCGTCCATGGTCACAACGCCCGGCGCATCGCGCACCTCGACCCGATCCGCCAAAAGCCGTTTGCGCGCAATCAGCGGCTCAAGCTCGTCTTTCGGCCCGTGCAGAATAAAACGGATGTTCGGGTTCTTCGTGGCAGACGTAGTGCAGCCTGCAACAACAGCAGCCGGGCCCAAGTCCCCGCCCATCGCATCTATTGAAATAACGATGCGTTTGTCACTGTTGTGTTGATGATCGGTCTGCGCCGTCATGTTGCGGCTGCCTTTTATGCCTGCTGCCCTTTTGCTCAGGCACAGGTTTAGGCGGCGTCGTCTTCCAGATCAATCTCTTCTGTCAGCGCAACAATTTCATTGTTGTCGTAGTGACCACAGGCCGCGCAGATGTGATGGGGGCGTTTCAGTTCGCCACAGTTGTCACATTCGTTCGGATTCGCAGCGACCAGCGCGTCATGCGCACGGCGATTGTTGCGGCGCGATTTCGAAACTTTGTTCTGTTGAACAGCCATACCCTTGGGCCTTTATTCGTCTGGTGGGCGTACGGCGCGCGATGCGCGCTTCGCCGGTTGCATTTCTCGTCCTCGAAAGACGGGTCTGACGTGCGTGTAGGCAGCATTGCCCGCCTTGTCCAACCCTAATCCGTGAGCAGCGCAAAATACTGCGAAAATCGGACGGTGCAAGCAAATTCGAAAACGGGTCTGAACGTTTTTTTCTTATTCTTCCGGGCCTACGGAGCGGAAAGCCCAGGGTCAGGCGGCGGGTGGGGCCGAATCATCGCGCTGTGGTTCAGGTTTTGTCTTCATCCTCATCGCTCGTTTTGGGCGTCATCGCTTCTTTCAGCGATGCCAACCCGGCGAAGGGGCGCGCATCTTCGTCCCGCATCGGCGTCACACCTTTTCCCGCATAGACCTGTTCGCCCAGTGCGGCGTCGTCCTTGCGGGGATAGAGCGGCAGCGCCAGCGTCAGCGCCTCGATCATGATGGCCTGCGGATCAATCCAGCGCCCCAGCGGTTCGGTGGTGTCATCGTCGGGCATTTCGGCCTCAAGGGTGTCCACATCGCTGAAATCGCGCTGAAACACCCGCACCACAGGGGTGTCGAGCCGTGTTGTGACAGGCTCCAGCGTGACCCCGCAAGGCTGCACAACCGTGGCCCCCAAGCGCGCCCTGACGCGCCAGTCGGTATCATTCACAGCGTCGATGTCGCCTGCAAACGACAATTTGCGCAACGCCAACAGGTCGAGGTCACGCGCCAGCACCTGCAAAACAGCCGCATCTGGCCGCACCTCAAAGCTGCAATCTTGCAGTCTGGGCAGGTCAGAGACCCGGAAGGCATGGGATGATGGCGGTTGCTCGGACATGGGGATGTGCTTTCGTTTCTTGAACCTTCACCTTAGCTTGGTGTAAGCGACTTAGAAGCAAGCTGTATGCAAGGCAAGAGGTTGATCGATGCCGCACCCCGTGACACGCCGTTCTGGACAACGCCGAAGCGCGTTGCTGGTCGCGTTGGTGGTTGTGGCAAGCCTGTCTGCCTGCTCTGCGCAGTATTCCAACCACGGATACGTGCCGCCGCGCGAAGATCTTGAACAGATCGACGTGGGTGTGGACACCTACGATTCGGTTATTGAGGCACTTGGCTCATCCGCGTCAGGGTCGGTTCTGAATGAAAACGCGTTGTTTTACGTGCGCAGCCGGGTGCGGGTGTTTGCCATGCTGCAGCCGGAAGTGGTCGACCGCGAAGTGGTTGCCATCAGTTTCAACAATTCCGGTGTGGTGCAAAACATCGAACGCTTCGGATTGGAGCGCGGCAATATCGTGGCCTTCGAACGGCGCGTGACCAATTCCGGCGTAACGGATACGCCGTTCCTCAGGCAGTTGCTGGGCAATATCGGCAGTTTCCGCCCGGCAGGTCTGGACCTTTAACCGGCGGCCCCAGCGCGTGCAGATCGCTGGCGTGCGCTTTGGCAAAAGAGAGCCATGGCAGAGCCTGACGCCTCGTTGAAATATCGCGCCCGACAGGTGCGCTCTGCGTCGGAATTGGCGGCGGTGCAGTCATTTCGTGCGCGGTGTTTCAAGCTGGAGGCCAGAACGGACGCGGACGCGTTTGACGCCAGATGCGATCACATGGTGGTCGAGGAAATCGCCACAGATCGTCTACTGTGTTGTTTCCGCATGATGCTTCTGGAGCCGGGACAGATCGACCACAGCTATTCTGCGCAATTCTATGACCTCTCGGCACTGCGCGGCTTTGACGGGCGCGTGCTCGAGCTGGGGCGTTTCTGCATTGATCCTGACGCCCACGACCCTGACATCCTGCGCGCGGCGTGGGCTTCGCTGACCGCGCATGTGGATGCGACAGGGGCTAAGATGCTGATCGGCTGTTCGTCTTTTGCGGGCACCGATACCGCCCCGTACGGCGATGCCTTTGCGGTGTTGAAATCCAGATACCTCGCGCCTGCGCGCTGGCGGCCCTTGATCAAGGCTCCGGATGTGTTCGCTTACGCCGCCCAACCCCACCACAGGCCGGACCTGAAAGCGGCCATGCGCCATATGCCGCCCTTGTTGCGGACCTATCTGCTGATGGGCGGCTGGGTCAGCGATCACGCGGTTGTGGATGCCCGGATGAACACGCTGCACGTCTTTACAGCGGTTGAGATCAGCGCCATTCCGGCGGCGCGCAAACGGTTGCTGCGCGCGTTGGTTTGACGCATCGCGGTGCGGTTTTTGCGCCTGCGACCACCTCATGCGTTGACCCCGGGCGGCGGGCAGACTAGCTGGCTGTCATGGCCCGTGTTCCTTTGCTGCAACTCAATGACATTTCTCTGACCTTCGGAGGCGATCCCGTCTTTGACGGCCTGAGCCTTGTTGTCCAGCCCGGCGACCGGGTGGCGTTGGTGGGGCGCAACGGGTCTGGAAAATCCACCCTGATCAAGGTGATGGCGGGTCTGGTCGAAGCAGACAAGGGCGAGGTCGTGGTCGGTCCCGGCGTCAGCGTCGGCTACATGGATCAGGACCCGGACCTCAGCGGGTATGAGACCCTGGGCGATTTCGCCACCGATGGCCTTGAAGCCTCGGAGTTGTATCTGGTGGAACGGGCAGGCGAGGGCCTCAAGTTCGATCCCGCAAAACCGGTCAGCACAGCCAGCGGCGGGGAGCGGCGGCGCGCAGCCTTGGCCAAGCTGATGGCCACCTCGCCTGATCTGATGCTGCTGGATGAGCCCACGAACCACCTCGATATCGAAGCGATTGCCTGGCTGGAGAACGAACTGCGCCAGTCCCGCGCGGGCTATGTGGTGATCAGCCACGACCGGGCGTTCCTGCGCGCCCTGACGCGCGCGACGCTCTGGGTGGACAGGGGCGATGTGCGCCGTCAGGAAAAGGGCTTTGGCGATTTTGAGGCCTGGCGTGACACGGTCTGGGCCGAAGAAGACGACGCCCGGCACAAGCTTAACCGCAAGATCAAGGCCGAAGCCCGCTGGGCGGTGGAAGGCATCTCGGCGCGGCGCAAGCGGAACATGGGTCGCGTGCGGGCCTTGCAGGATTTGCGCGCCCAGCGTGCCGCACAAATTGGTCGGCAGGGCGCAGCCGCGCTGGCCTTTGACGCTGGTCCAAAGTCGGGCCGCAAGGTCATCGAGGCCGAAGATATCTCAAAGGGCTTTGATGGTCGCCAGATTCTGCGCCCCTTTTCGCTGACGGTGCAGCGCGGCGACCGTATCGCCTTCGTGGGGCCAAATGGCGTGGGCAAGACCACGCTGTTGAACATGCTGATCGGTCGCACCGCCCCCGATACCGGGCGCGTGAACCTTGGCACCAATCTGGAACTTGCCTATTTCGACCAGTCCCGCGCAAAGCTCGACCCCGACATGAGCCTGTGGGACAGTCTGACCGGTGATCCCGAAATGCGCGTCTCGGGCAAGGCCGATCAGGTGATGGTACGTGGCCAGCCAAAGCACGTGGTGGGCTATCTCAAGGAATTTCTGTTTGACGACGCACAGGCCCGCGCGCCGGTCAGGTCGCTGTCGGGTGGCGAAAAGGCGCGTCTTTTACTGGCCAAATTGATGGCCAAGCCCTGCAACCTTCTGGTTCTCGATGAGCCCACCAATGATCTGGACGTGGAAACGCTGGATCTGTTGCAGGAGTTGCTGGAAACCTTTGATGGCACGGTCTTGCTGGTCAGCCACGACCGCGACTTTCTAGACCGGGTGGCGGCCACAACCATCGCCATGGAAGGCGACGGGCGGGCCACGGTCTACGCCGGGGGGTGGAGCGATTATCAACGCCAGCGCCAGCCTGCGGCCCCCTCTGCAAACGACACCAAGTCCCGATCTGCGGCGTCGCGCGACAAACCTAAGGCAGAGGCGAAAAAAGGGCTGAGCTTTACCGAAAAGCACCGGCTGGAAGCCTTGCCTGCGGAAATCGCACGGTTTGAGGCGGAAATCAGCAAACTCGAAGAATTATTGTCGGACCCCGCCTTGTTCACGGACAATCCGGTAAAATTCCAGAAAGCGACCGATGCGCTGGTCGAACGCCACGACAAGCTGGCGGATGCTGAAGAGGAATGGCTGACGCTGGAAGAAAAAGCCTCCGCCTGACAAGGTTGCCGAGGCTCAGCGCATGCGCAGCGCGCCGTCAATGCGAATGGTTTCCCCGTTCAGGTAGCCGTTTTCCACGATAAACCCGGCCAGACGCGCGAATTCCTCTGGCGCGCCCAGACGTGCAGGGCAGGGCACATCGGCGGCCAGTTGCGCCTGCACCTCTTCGCCCAACCCTGCCAGCATCGGCGTTTTGAAGATGCCGGGCGCAATGGCCATCACACGGATGCCGTTCTGCGCCAGATCGCGCGCCATCGGCAACGTCAGCCCCGCGACACCCCCCTTTGAGGCGGCATAGGCGGTCTGGCCTTTCTGTCCGTCAAATGCCGCAATGGAGGCCGTGTTGATGATTACCCCGCGCGCGCCGTCCGCGTCCGCGGTGTTGGTGGCCATGGCCGCCGCCGCCAACCGCGCCACGTTGAAGGTGCCGATGAGGTTGATGTCGATTGTTTTTCTGAACGCCTCAAGCGGGTGCGGCCCATCGCGCCCTACGGTTTTGGCCGCCACCGCAATGCCCGCACAGTTGACCGCCACATCAATGCCGCCCATTTGGCTTTGCGCCTGTTCAATCGCGGCTGCAACGGAGGCTTCATCCGTGACGTCGCAGGCTGCGAAAAAAGCACCGATCTGGTCTGCGGTTTCCTGGCCCAAGGCTGCGTCACGGTCCAGCAAAGTGACCTGCGCGCCCGATTTGGCAAAATACGCAGCCGTGGCCGCCCCCAGGCCGGATGCGGCCCCCGTGACAATTGCGCGTATGTTTGAAAGTTCCATTCAGCCCCCGGATTTTCCACAAGAAAACCACGTGTCCTTATCACCTGCAAGCGCCTGAAGACGTTCAATGCACCAGCGACATGGCGCGTGGTCAGCCGATCTGCACCAATGCGTGCCGCTTTTTCCCCGCCGACAGCTTGACCGGGCTGGCAAGCGCTGCCGCATCCAGCATCATCCCGGCGTTGGTCAAAGGTTGGTCATCCAGCCGCGCGCCGTTTTCGGCGATCAGGCGTTTTGCCTCTTTGCCCGACTGCGCCAGCCCTGATTTTACGATAAGCTGCACCACAGAGATACCGTCGCCTACGTCTTGCGCGCTCAGGGTCAGGGTTGGCAAATCATCCCCGACACCGCCCTTCTCAAAGACTTCGCGCGCCGTAGCCTCTGCCGCTGATGCGGCCTCTGCGCCGTGCAGCAGGGTGGTGACCTCATTGGCCAATCGCACTTTGGCCTCGTTGATCTCTGATCCTGCCAGCGCGCCCAGACGGTCGCATTCATCCACCGGCATCTCGGTGTAAAGCTTGAGGAACCGGCCCACGTCCGCGTCCGTTGTGTTGCGCCAGAACTGCCAGAACTCGTAGGCTGACAGCATGTCCGCATCCAGCCAGACCGCACCGGCGGCGGATTTGCCCATTTTGCGCCCGTCCGAGGTGGTCAGAAGATGCGAGGTCAGCCCGTAGACCTCATTGTCGATGACCCGGCGCGTCAGATCGATCCCGTTGACGATATTGCCCCATTGATCCGACCCGCCCATCTGCAGGATGCAGCCATATCGGCGGTTCAGTTCCATGAAGTCATAGGCCTGTAAAATCATGTAGTTGAATTCAAGAAACGACAGGCTTTGCTCACGGTCGAGGCGGCTTTTCACACTCTCGAAACTCAGCATCCGGTTGATTGAGAAATGCCGCCCGATATCGCGCAGAAAATCCAGATAATTCAGATCGGCCAGCCATTCGTCGTTGTTGAGCATCAAGGCACCTGTTGGCCCATCGCCGTAGTCAACATAGGCGGAAAAGACCTTTTTGATGCCTGCGATATTGCTGTCAATCGCCTCTGCGCTCAGCAGCGGACGCTCGTCCGCGCGAAACGACGGATCGCCTACCTTGGTGGTGCCGCCGCCCATCAGCGTGATCGGCTGATGCCCGGTTTTTTGCAACCAGCGCAGCATCATGATCTGGATCAGGCTGCCCACATGCAGGGACTTTGCCGTGGCGTCAAACCCGATGTACCCCGGACGCGCGCCAGCAATCAGCGCGTCATCTAGGCCTTGATAATCGGTGCAGCCCGCCAGAAAGCCACGCTGCATCATCACGGCGACGAAATCCGATTTGGGGGTGTAAGTCATCACGCTTGCCCTTGGTTTGAATTGCGGTGCATCTATAGGCGGTGAGCAGACAAAGGAAAAGCCGTTGAAACGCGCCATTCCGAAAACAGGTACAGTCACGGCCCTTGGCATGATGAGCGGGACCTCGCTGGACGGTGTCGATGCCGCCCTGATCGAGACAGACGGCGCGCGGGTGCATAGTCTTGGGGCCAGTGCCTACCGCGCCTACACCGCCACAGAGCAAGCCGTCCTGCGCGCCGCTTTGGGGCATTGGTCAGGGCCGGAGGTTCAGGCCGCCACGGATGTGATTGAGGCGGCCCATATTGAGTTGCTCAAAACCATGCCGAAGGCGGATGTGGTGGGGTTTCATGGCCAGACGCTGGCCCATGCCCCGCGCGCACGAGGCACCTTGCAGGTGGGCTGTGGCGCGCGCCTCGCCACCGTCTGCGATGTGCCTGTGGTCTGGGATTTTCGCACCATGGACGTGGAGCAAGGGGGCGAGGGGGCGCCGATGGCCCCGTTTTTCCACTTTGCCTGCGCCAAGTATATCGGCGCGGAGACCCCGCTGGCCTTTCTCAACCTCGGCGGTGTGGGGAACATCACTTACGTTGATCCAAAGTTTGACACACCAGAGACGGCAGGCGCTTTGGTGTCCTTCGACACAGGTCCGGCCAATGCCCCTGTCAACGACCTGATGCAGGCGCGTCTGGGTCTGCCCTTTGACGCAGACGGGGCTTTGGCGCGGCAAGGGCAGGTGGACGCGCGCGCTGTAAAAGCGTTTCTGGCAGAGCCTTTTTTTGCACGGACGCCGCCCAAGTCATTGGACCGAAACGACTTCCCGAACGTGATGGATCTGGTGCGCGATCTGTCGGACGCAGATGCCGCAGCGACCCTGACCGCCCTGTGTGCGGCGGCGGTGGGTGACGGCATGCGCCATGTGCCGGCCACACCAACGCGCGTTCTGGTAACGGGGGGCGGGCGGCTCAACCCTGTGTTGATGGCACTGCTGTCTGAGGGCCTTGCCTGCCCCGTGATGCCCGTGGAGGACGCAGGCCTCGATGGGGACATGCTGGAAGCGCAGGCTTTTGCGCATCTGGCGGTGCGCGTCGCACGCGGTCTGCCGACCTCCTGTGCGGGTACCACGGGCGTGCCAGTGCCGGTGTGCGGTGGCCGGATCAACCTGCCGGAATGTCAAAACCGGTAGGCGCAAGAGTAAAGCCCTCAAACTGAAAGCCGGGGCTGACGGTGCAACTGACCAGCGTGTAGTCGCCCGTGGTCTGTGCTGCTTGCCAGTGGTTTTCAGGCACAATGATCTGCGGTGCCCCCTGCGCGAGGTCCGGGGTCAGCAGGTGATGCGTGGCGGGGCCATGATCAGTCTCGCTGAGCCTTAGAACAAGGGGCGCGCCCGCGTGATAAAGCCAGATTTCGGTGGCATCGACCCGGTGCCAGTGGCTGCTCTCGCCTTGCGTGAGCAGGAAATAGATGCAGGTGCCAGACGGTCGCCCCGGTCCCTCCGCAACCCATGTCTGGCGGTAGTGACCGCCCTCCGGATGCGGCTTAAGGCCCAGTTTCTCGATGATCTGATTTGCGGTCATACGTTCAAGCCCTTGTAACCTCAAAGGTTCATTTCAAAAAACACGAACAGGTCTACCACATCGTCTGGTATTTCCGCATAGGGGCCACGCGGGACAAACCCCAGTTTCTCGTAGAGCCGCCGTGCGGGGTGGGACGCGCGCGTGGTATCCAGCAAGATGCGCCTATATCCGTCCTCTTTGGCCTGCGCGATCAGCGCTTTGGACAAAGCCTCTCCAGTGCGGTTGCCCTGCGCAGCTGGGTCCACGAAGACGCGCTTGATCTCTGCGTCATCGTCGTTCAGGGGCTGGATCATCGCGCAGCCAATCGCTGTACCGTCCAGTTCCGCGATCAGGATTGTGCCTTTTGGCCGGGCGTGTTTTTCGGGCAAGCTTACGATCAGGGCATCATAGCTGTCCGCCGGGTAGAAGCGATCAATCACCGCTTCGACCTCTGGCCCAAGTGCGAGCAGTGCCGCGCGGTAGTCCCAGCACAGGCGTGTCAGGGTCTGCATGTCGCGCGGCAGGTCCGCCGCGCGCATGACAAGGCCGCTCACGATTTCAGGATCGAACGCCCGGCGTATTGTGCAGTCTCGCCCAGCATTTCTTCGATGCGGATCAACTGGTTGTACTTGGCCAGCCGGTCAGAGCGGGCGAGGCTGCCGGTCTTGATCTGCCCGCAATTGGTCGCCACGGCCAAATCCGCGATGGTGGCGTCTTCGGTTTCGCCGGAGCGGTGCGACATCACATTGGTAAAGCCCGCCCGGTGCGCCATATCCACAGCCTTAAGAGTCTCTGTCAACGTCCCGATTTGATTGACCTTTACCAGCATGGAATTGGCAGAGCCGCGTTCGATCCCCTGTGCCAGACGCGCAGGGTTGGTGACGAAAAGATCGTCGCCCACAAGCTGCACACGGTCGCCCAAGGCATCTGTAAGCGCTTTCCAGCCGTCCCAGTCATCCTCTGACATCCCGTCTTCGATAGAGATGATCGGATAGTCGTTCACAAGGCTTTCAAGGTAGGCTACGTTCTCAAGGGACGTGAGCGTTTTCCCTTCACCTGCAAGCACATAGCGTTCGTCCTTGAAGTATTCTGTCGCCGCGCAATCCAGCGCCAGATATATCTCTTCGCCCGGTGTGTAGCCCGCTTTTTCGATGGACTTGAGAATGAAATCCAGCGCGTCGCGGGTCGACCCCAGCTCAGGTGCAAAGCCGCCCTCATCCCCAAGACCCGTGGACATGCCTGCCGCGGACAGTTCTTTTTTCAGCGTGTGAAACACCTCTGAGCCCATGCGCACGGCGTCGCGGATGTTTTCTGCCGCCACCGGCATGATCATGAATTCCTGAATGTCGATGGGGTTGTCGGCGTGCTCGCCCCCGTTGATGATGTTCATCATCGGCACCGGCAGCATCCGCGCCGATGTGCCGCCAACGTAGCGATAAAGCGGCTGCGTGCAGTAATCTGCCGCTGCTTTCGCCACCGCCAGAGATACGCCAAGGATCGCATTTGCGCCCAGACGGCTTTTGTTGTCGGTGCCGTCCAGTTCAATCATGGACTGGTCCACGTCTACCTGATCGGTGGCGTCGCTGCCAACCAGCGCCTCTGCGATCTCACCGTTGACGGCGGCGCAGGCCTCCAGCACGCCTTTGCCCATATAGCGCGCTTTGTCGCCGTCGCGCCGCTCCACCGCCTCATAAGCGCCTGTGGATGCGCCCGATGGCACAGCGGCGCGTCCCATGGTGCCGTCTTCAAGCATGACGTCCACTTCGACAGTTGGATTGCCGCGGCTATCAAGAATTTCGCGGGCGTGAATGTCGATGATTGTGCTCATGTCAGGGCTCCTAAGGCTACTTTGCGCCCTGTTACCCCGATGCCGGCACAAGTTAAAGTGGTTGTTTGGCCGGTTTCCGGATGCGTTCGCGCCACAGCGTATAGAGCCCGGAGGCCACAACGACTGCCGCGCCCACAAAGGTCATCACATCGGGACGTTCGCCAAAAACGCCCATGCCGATGATCAGCGCAAACAGGATGCGGGAGTAGCGAAACGGGGTCACAAAGCTGATCTCTCCCACCCGCATGGCGGCGACGATCCCATAATAGGCAACGATACCGATCAGCAAGGCGGCCACAAAATAGACCAAAACTACCCCGGCAAGCGGCGCAAATTCGGCTTGTCCCGTCCACATCAGAATGGCGCCCGCCGGAATGAGCACGAGAAACGCCAGAAAACTCAACTGCAAAGACGAGGTGTGCCGGGGCACACGCCGGGTTGCCAGATCGCGGATGCCCAGCCCGATCACCCCTTGCACGGCGAACAGGGAATTCCAGTCAAACCCGTCGGTGCCGGGGCGAATGATCATCATCACGCCCGCAAAGCCTACCATAATGGCCAGCCAGCGCCGCCAACCGACCGTTTCTCCCAAAAACAGAGCCGCGCCCAAGGTCACAAACAGGGGCGTGGCCTGCAAAATGGCGGAGGCCGAGGACAGAGGGGTCAGGGCGATGGCGGTGACAAAGCCGATGGTCCCGATCAGTTCTCCAATCGCGCGCAGGGCAATCGCGGGTCGCCGCATCGCGCGGGTAAACAGCGCCTCCCCGCGCAGTGTCAGGATCAGGGCCAGCAAGAGCGCGCTGCCCACCCCCAACATGCCAACGATCTGGCCGATGGGCAAAGACACTGCCATCAGTTTGATCAGCATGTCTTCGAGCGCAAAGCCCAGCATCGCCAGCACCATAAGGCCCGCGCCGCGAAGATTGTCCATTGAGAGGTCCTGCCTTGAGGCGGTTTCGTGCAGGGCTTAGGCCCACGCGCCGCCGTTGTCCAGCGGTCAGGGCTTGAGGTGGACCATTAACCTGCCGTTTTCAGTCTTCAGCTCGAAGACGGGCAGGGCACGGACCAGCGCGCTTAGTTTGGCGTGACCATAGGTGCGCGTGTCAAAGTCTGGGTAGGCATTGTTCACGGCTTTGCCCAGATAGCTGAGAGTGACCCAATCGTCATCGGTGTCGGCGTTCTGGATGATATTGCGCAAGCGTTGGGATGCCTGATTGAGCGCCTTGGGTTGCTTGGGGGCTTCTGCGCCGGTGTTCAGCAGGTTTTCGATGATGATGAAGCGGTTGCAGACATTGCGCAGCGCTTGCGGGCATTTATTCTCACCGATGCCAATCACAAGCAGCCCGTCTTCGCGCAGCCGGTTTGCAAGTGCTGTAAAATCACTGTCGGATGAGACCAGCACAAAGCCATCAAAGCGGCCCCCGTGCAGAATGTCCATCGCATCGATTACAAGCCCGATGTCGGAGGCGTTTTTGCCAGTTGTGTTCGCGGTTTCCTGATGCGCCACCAGACCCAGATTGTGGATGCATTCCGACCAGGACGACAGCCTGCCACTTGTCCAGTCGCCGTAGACACGCCGCAGTGCAGGCTCGCCGATGGTTTTAACCTCGTCAAGGATGGCGGGCGCATATTTCGCGGGCACATTGTCGGCGTCGATCAACACGGCGAGCAAGGGGCGGTCTCTGTCGGGCATCTCAGCGCTCTTTCTTGAGCGGCACACCGTAAAGTTCAAGCCGGTGCCCGCGCAGTTCATAGCCCAGCTTTTCGGCAATGCGTTCCTGCAGCGCTTCGATTTCCTCGTCAATGAATTCAATCACTTCGCCCGAGTTGATGTCGATCAGGTGGTCGTGGTGATCGCGTTCGGCATCTTCGTAGCGCGCGCGCCCGTCGCCAAATTCCAGCTTGTCCAGAATACCGGCCTCTTCAAACAGCTTGACCGTTCTGTAGACTGTCGCCAGCGAGATGCCGCTGTCGATTTTTGACGCGCGCCCGTAAAGCTCTTCGACATCGGGGTGGTCGTCGCTTTCCTCCAGCACCCGTGCGATGACGCGGCGCTGGCCCGTCATCCGCAGACCTTTTGTTTCACAGCGTTGGATGATCGGTTGGTTCATCGGTCTGTCCTACTTCTTTTGGCGCGGTTGTGTAACCGGATTTGCGCAAGGGGGCTAGCCTATATTCGAAAAGGTAACGCTTGACATGTGGGGCAAAGGCCCCCATTTCCGGGGTAAGTCTTTCTGCCGCGTGAGCAGTATTCGACCGAGGAAAGCTGACGCTTAAGCCCGTTGAATTCGTAAAGGCATGAACTGCGTTCCCAAAATCACGCGTGGGGCCGAGGACGGTTGAAGCGTAAAACTCATGCGCCCTGCCGCCCGCGCCACAAGGCGAACCGTTTGCTTGCGCACGCGGCTTAAACTGATCTTCGCCCGTGTGGCGAGAGAGGAACGAGTATGAGTGATTTCGATATGATGGACCTGCCGCAGGTCCTGTCCAAACGGCTGAAAGCCATGGGGATGGACACTCCGACCCCGATCCAGAGCCAGGCCATCCCGCACAGCCTGAACGGGCGCGATGTGATGGGCCTCGCGCAAACCGGCACCGGCAAGACCGCAGCCTTTGGTCTGCCCTTGCTGGCCCGGTTGCTTGAGATGCCGGGTCGTCCTGCGCCGCGCAGGGTCCGGGGTCTGGTGCTGGCACCCACACGGGAACTGGCGCAGCAGATCCAGCAAAACCTGCGTGGGTTCTCTGAAGGCACGCATCTCAAGGTGGCCGTGGTCGTTGGGGGGCAGTCGATCAACGCCCAGATCCGCAAGCTTGAGCGCGGCACCGATCTGTTGATCGCCACGCCCGGACGCCTGCTTGATCTGATCGACCGTAAGGCGGTTGATCTGGTGGATACTGGATTTCTGGTGCTGGACGAGGCAGATCAGATGCTTGACATGGGCTTTATCCATGACCTGCGCAAGATTGCCGCCATGCTGCCCGCCGACCGTCAGACCATGCTGTTTTCGGCAACCATGCCAAAGCAGATGAACGAACTGGCGCAGAACTACCTGAACAGCCCCATTCGTGTTGAAGTATCGCCCCCCGGCAAGGCGGCTGACAAGGTCACGCAGGAAATTCATTTCATTGCAAAGGCCGAAAAGACCGCGCTTCTGATCGAACTGCTCACAAAAACGCCCGGCGAACGGGCGCTGGTTTTCTCGCGCACCAAACATGGCAGCGACCGGTTGACCAAAGCGCTGATCAAAGCAGGCATTGATGCGGTGGCCATTCATGGCAACAAAAGTCAGGGCCAGCGCGACCGCGCATTGGCGGCCTTCAAGGCGGGCGACACGATGGTGCTGGTCGCCACGGATGTGGCCGCGCGGGGGTTGGATATTCCCGATGTTGAGTATGTGTTCAATTTTGATCTGCCTAACGTGCCGGACGCCTATGTGCACCGCATCGGGCGAACCGCGCGGGCCGGCAAGGACGGTTGCGCGATTGCCTTTTGTGCCCCTGATGAGATGGGCGAGTTGCGCGCCATCCAGAAGATCATGAAAATCAGCATTCCCGTCGCTTCCGGCAGGCCATGGGAGGCGATGGATGCGCCAGACAAGCCCAAGCCAGCAGGGCGCCGTCGCAAGCGCGGTGGCGGTGGGACTGGCAACGGTCAGGCGCATCCGGGGCAGAAACAGTCCGAACGTCCGCGCAGAAACAAGCCGCGCCGGAGCAAAGGCCCTCGTAGCAGCGCCGCCTAAAGGCGCTGCTTTTGCGTCGTGGAATACGTCGTACCGCGTGCGATTGACATTGCGCGCGGCATGGGCGCATCTGGCCTCTATGGAACCGCGCTCGCAGATGGACGCCTTTGGCGCCGCCGCTCTTATCGCTTTTGCGCTGCATCTTGCGTTTAATCAGGTTGTTATCAAAGTGACGGCAGGGGGCTTTGGCCCCATCTTTGCGGCAGGTCTGCGCTCTGCCGGGGCGGTGTTGGTGTTGCTTTTGTGGATGCGTCTGCGCGGTATTTCCCTGACCATACCCTCGGCGGCGATCCGGCCCGGCATCATTGCGGGCCTGTTGTTTGCGCTTGAATTCATGTGCCTGTTTTCGGCGCTGGACTTCACGACGGTCAGCCGGGCGTCGGTCATTTTCTATTCCATGCCGGTCTGGCTGGCGCTGGCCAGTCATTTTTTGATGCCCGATGATCGCTTATCGGGCCTTCGGATTGTGGGGTTTGGGATGGCGATGGCGGGCGTGGCTATCGCGCTTTTGGATCGCAGTGATGCCACGGCCAGTCTTGCCGGTGATCTGCTGGCGCTGACGTCGGCGTTGTGCTGGGCGGGCATTGCGCTTTGCGTAAAGATCACACCGTTGAAAACAGTGCCACCTGCCCAACAACTGATCATGCAGGTTGCGGTGTCTGCGCCGATCCTGCTGGGGGCGGCGTTGATCTCCGGCGATCTGATCCGCGATTTGCAACCGATCCACCTGTGGGGGATGGCTTTTCAGATCGTGGCGATCGCGAGTTTGGGCTTTCTGGTGTGGTTTTGGCTGATGACCCTTTACCCCGCATCAGCCGTGGCGTCCTTCAGTTTTCTGTCGCCGGTATTTGCGGTGCTGCTGGGCTGGCTGTTGCTGGATGAGGACGTGAGCCTGCGGGTCTGGGGCGCGCTTTTACTGGTGGCGGCGGGGATCACGCTGATCAACCGGCCGCGCAAGGCTTAGGTGCCGCAGAAGGTTGCGGTGACCTGTTCGTTGGCCGCAGGTGGGCGCATCAGATCAAGATCTGCGGTGCCATAGGGGTCGGCATAGGCCGCCATTAGCCGGGCAAAGGGGGCGAAATCGCCCGCAACGGCGGCTTCGATCATCGCCTCGATACGGTGATTGCGGGGGATCACGCGCGGGTTTGCCGCCTGCATTGTCTGCTCCGCTGCGTCCTCGGACGCCAATCGCTGCGTCCAGCGCCCGTGCCATGCGTCAAAGGCTACGCGGTCGATCACCTGATCGCGCGCATCGCCCCGCGCCAAGGCATCAAAGGTATTGGTGAAATCGGCCTGACCGTCTTGCATCAGTTTCAGCAAATCCTCGATCAAAGGCACATCGTGCTCGGTTGCCTGCGCAATGCCGATCTTTGCGCCGAATGCCTGACGCCATTCCGTTTCGATCTGCACTGGCATGGCATGCACAATCTGCGTGGCTTCTTCAATGGCGTCTTCGGGCGCGTCCATCTGCTGCAGCAGGGCGGTTGCAAACTGCGCCATATTCCACACCACGATGCGCGGTTGGTTGGAATAGGCATAGCGACCCATCTGGTCGATTGAGCTGAACACCGTGTCCGCGTGATAGGTGTCCAGAAAGGCGCAGGGCCCGTAGTCGATGGTTTCGCCGGAAATGGCGCAATTGTCCGTGTTCATCACACCATGAACGAACCCCGCGGACATCCATGCTGCAATCAGCCGCGCCTGTGCGGCGCAGACTGCACGCAGCAATCCCATCGGCCCGACTGCGTCCGGGTAGTGGCGTGCGATGGCGTAGTCCGTGAGTTGGCGCAGCTCTGACTTTTGACCGCGATGGGCAAAAATCTGGAAGGTGCCGACACGCAGGTGGCTGGTGGCCACACGTGTCAGCACGGCCCCCGGCAGCATGGTTTCGCGGTAGACGTTCTCTCCGGTCAGCACAGCAGCCAAAGCGCGGGTTGTGGGCACGCCCATCGCGTGCATCGCCTCTGAGACCACATATTCGCGCAACACAGGGCCAAGCCACGCGCGCCCGTCGCCTTGGCGGCTGTAGGGTGTGGGCCCGGAGCCTTTTAGCTGAATGTCGCGCCGCACACCGTCCGTGCCGATAGCTTCGCCCAGTAAAAGGGCGCGCCCGTCGCCCAGTTGCGGGTGGTAGTTGCCGAACTGATGCCCCGAATAAAGCTGTGCAAGCGGGTCGGCGCCGTCGGGAACTGTAACGCCGGAAAACACGGCTGCGCGCTCCGCGTCTGAAGTCGCGGGCAGGCCCAACAGGTGGGAAAGCGCGTCATTATAGGCCACTAACTGCGGGGCCTCGACGGGTGTTGGCGCAAGCCGCGTGTAGAAGGCGGCAGGCAGGCGGGCGTAGGAATTATCGAAGGGCGCTGTAAATGTCATGGGGGATATATAGGCATCGTGGTTGCGCTGCACCAGCGCTCAAAAGGCGCGGCTCATCAGGGCGTATTTGTCGCGCAGCGAAAACCCCGCGCGCTTGTAAAGCCGCTGTGTCGCTTCTGCCTCGCGGTCGACCTCAAGATGCAACGCCTTGAGACCGGCACCGGCCAGCGCACGCGGCAAGGTTTGCAGCACTTCCGAGGCGATCCCGCGCTTGCGCACCTTGGGCCGCACGTAAAGCTCATCCACAAAGCCGTCGAGGCCGCCAAATTCGATGGACCACCCAAAGGTGACAATCACATAGCCAATGGGCGCGCGCGCCGGGCCAATCAGATAGATCGCGCCATAGGGGCTGCCGTCCAGCAAGGGGCGCAGCCCGTCCAGACGCGCCTCAGGGGAAGAGGTGATCTCTTGTTCGTCATGAAAAGCCGCAACCAGCATATCCAAACGCTCGATGTGCTCGGGTGCTGCCAGCGTCAGGGCCGCGCTCACAGCCGCCCCAGCCGTTCTGTCAGCAGCGCGAAAAAGCCATCTGCGTCCAGATCGCCGATAAACAGCGCGTTTGGTGCACGCTCCGTCACGCCCCACCAGTCGGCCACGGTCATGCCCATGGTCAGCTCTGATGTGGTTTCAATCTCCACGTTGATGTGGCGACCGGTAAAGAGCGACGGCTGGATCAGATAGGCGGTCACACAAGGGTCATGCAACGGCGCCCCGGCGGAGCCGTATTTCTCTTTGTCGTAGCGCTCGAAAAACTCGGTCATTTGTGCCACAGCCACGCCCACCGGGGTGTCAAGGTCGCGGAATGCCTTGTTGCGGGCTTGGGTGACCAGGGCGCGGTGGGTCACGTCAAGCGGCATCACCACAAGCGGGATGCCGGATTTGAAAACGATATCTGCGGCCTGCGGGTCCACATAGATGTTGAATTCTGCCGCCGGTGTGATGTTGCCCACCTCGAAATAGGCCCCGCCCATCAGCACGATTTTCTTGATGCGTCCTGCGATTTCAGGCGCTTTTTGCAGGGCTTTGGCGATGTTTGTCAGGGGCCCAAGCGGGCATAGGGTGACAGTCCCGGCGGGTTCGGCGCGCAGGGTGTCGACGATGAAATCAACCGCGTGCTGGTCTTGCAGCGGCATGGTCGGGTCTGGCAGGTCCGGCCCGTCCAGACCGGTTTTGCCGTGCACATGCTCTGCGGTGACAAGCGGGCGGCCCAGCGGTGCGTCGCAACCTGCATAGACTTTGACATCAGGGCGGTCCGCCAACTCGCAGACCATCCGCGCATTCCGCGCGGTCAGGGCCAGCGGGACATTGCCCGCAACGCAAGTGATCCCCAGCACGTCGATGTCATCCGGGCTGCCGAGGGCCAGCAAAATGGCAACGGCGTCATCCTGACCGGGGTCTGTGTCGATTATGATTTTTTCGGCATGCATAGTGCGCTTTTGGCGCTGCGATGCATGAATGTCCAGCCTGACTTTGGGACATATTTGAGGGGGTGCTTTGTGAGCGGGTAATAAGGTCTGGAAGGCGCAGCACGACGTGAGCGCGCAGGTGAAAGGGGCAGGCACCACAGGCATGGCGCGCACCTCAAGACTGCAAAAACGGCGCGTGGAGGGAGAGGCCGCCTAACCCTTCTTTTCTTCCGCCTTCACGCTGTCCCAAAGGGCATCCATTTCCTCAAGGGTGCTTTGCTGCGGGGATTTGCCCATGGCGGCCAGCCGTGTCTCGATCCCCTCAAACCGCCGGGTGAACTTGGCGTTTGTGCCCCGCAAGGCCGCTTCCGGGTCGATGCCCAGATGCCGGGCAAGGTTTGCCATGACAAACATCAGATCGCCAAATTCATCGACCAGTTCTGCATGACCAAGGGTGTCGCGCGCCTCAATGAGTTCCTGCGCCTCTTCGGCAATCTTGTCGATGACCTGCCCGGTATCCGGCCAGTCGAAGCCCACGCGCGCGGCGCGTTTTTGCAGCTTTACTGCGCGGGTCAGGGCAGGCAGGCCAAGGGCAACCCCCTCCAGCGTTCCTTGCTGGGCTTTGCCCGCGCGCTCAGTGGCTTTCAAGGCCTCCCAGTCGGCGGTTTGTTGCTCTGCGGATTTGTCGCGGCTTTCATTGCCAAAGACATGCGGATGCCGGGCGACCATCTTGTCCGATATCGCCTGCACAACCGTTTGAAACGAGAAATGACCGGCCTCTTCGCCAATCGCTGTGTGATAGACCGTCTGCAGCAGCAGATCGCCCAACTCCCCCTCCAGATCAGGCCAGTCCGCCCGCGCAATGGCGTCGGCCACCTCGTAGGCCTCTTCAATCGTGTAGGGCGCGATGCTCTGGTAGGTTTGCTCAATATCCCACGGACACCCTGTTTCTCGGTCCCGCAAACGCCTCATAATCTCCAATAACCGTTCAATACCGGCCTGCGTGTCATGAATTAAGTCTTCTGCCATTGCAGCCTGCCTGTTGCTCGTGTCAGAAGGAATGAGACCGTCAATTGCCCAAGGAGTCCAGCCCATGCCTGTCGTGAACCGCATCGCAGACCTGAGCGAAGATATGACCGCATGGCGCAGGCATTTGCACACCATCCCCGAACTGGGGCTGGAATGCCATGAAACCGCGGCCTTTGTCGCCGCGCGCCTGCGCGAGTTTGGGGTCGATGAAATTCACGAAGGGATTGCGAAGACCGGGATCGTGGCGATCATCGAAGGGCAGGGGGACGGGCCAACCATTGGCCTGCGCGCGGATATGGACGCGCTGCCCATGACCGAAGAAACTGGGCTGGACTACGCCTCGACCTATGCGGGCAAAATGCATGCCTGCGGTCATGACGGACACACCGCCATGCTGCTGGGGGCCGCCAAATATCTGGCAGAGACGCGCAATTTCTCGGGTCGTGTGGCCTTGCTGTTCCAACCGGCCGAAGAGGCAGGTGGCGGCGGTGAAGTCATGGTACAGGAAGGGGTCATGGATCGCTTTGATATCGGTCAGGTCTATGCCATCCACAATGCACCGGGCAAGACCTTTGGCCAGTTTCATACAACGCCCGGCCCGATTATGGCCGCAGCCGATACATTCCACATCAACATCACCGGCAGGGGTGGCCATGCGGCGCGTCCGTTCGATTCGGTTGATCCTGTTGTTGCCGCCTGTTCCATTGTTCAGGGCCTGCAGACAATCGTCAGCCGCAATCACAACACGCGCGATGCGCTGGTGATTTCGGTCACGCAGATCCACACCGGCACGACCGATAACGTCATTCCCGAAACCGCCTATATCAACGGCACGATCCGCACCTTCGACAAAGAGGTGCAGGCTATGGTTGTCCGCCGCATGGAAGCCGTGGTTGCAGGGCAGGCCGCAAGCTTCGGGGTGACGGCGGAACTGGAAGTCGAATTTGGATACCCCCCAACGGTAAACGATGCGCAGAAGGCTGTTTTTGCAGCGGAAGTGGCCGAAGAGATCGCAGGCGAAGCCGGGGTCGAGCCTGCCACGCAACCGGTCATGGGTGCTGAGGATTTCTCGTATATGTTGGAAGTGCGTCCGGGCGCATATCTGATGCTGGGGCAGGGCGACGGGCCAAGCGTGCATCACCCCAAGTATAACTTCAACGATGAGATTGCCCCCATCGGCGCGTCGTTTTTCGCCCGTCTGGTGGAAAAATCGCAGCCTGCGCCGGGAGCGTAACACTTGGCACTGGAAGACGCGAAACGGCAGATCGACCATGCGTTTACGCGTGATGATCTGAAGGGCCCAAGCTTTGAAAACGCGTTTGGGGGGGCCACATCGTTCCTGCGGAGGCGCTATTCAAAGGATTTGACTGGCGTTGATATTGCCGTTACGGGCGTGCCCTTTGATCAGGCGGTCACCAACCGCCCAGGCACCCGCTTTGGCCCGCGTGCCATTCGCGAAGCCAGCGCGCTGCAACCTTACGATCCGCTCTATGGCTGGCCGTTTGATGTGCTCAGCGAATGCGCCATCGCGGACTACGGCGATCTGGCCTTTGACTATGCGGATGTGGCCTCTTTTCCGCAGGCTTTGCAGACGCATGTTCGGGGCATTCTGGACGCGGGTGCGGCTTGCGTGATGCTGGGCGGCGATCATTACGTGACCTTCCCCGCCCTGAAGGCCCACGCGCAGAAATACGGGCCGCTCGCGCTCATTCAGTTTGATGCGCATTCCGACAGCTGGCCCGATGATGACATGGACCGCATCGATCACGGCACCTTTGTCTACAAGGCGATCAAGCTTGGCCTGATTGATCCGGCGCGCAGCGTGCAGATCGGTATCCGCACCACCAATGCCGATCCGATGGGGGTCACCACAATTGATGCGCGCGCAGTGCACGAACAGGGCACGGCGGCTGTTGTGGCACAGATCAAGTCGGTTGTCGGGGACGCGCCCTGCTATCTGACCTTTGACATTGACGCGCTTGATCCGGCCTATGCGCCCGGTACAGGCACGCCCGTTTGGGGCGGGCTGACATCGGCGCAGGCGGCGGCGCTCCTGCGCGATCTGGCGGGGATCAACATTTTAGGCGGTGATGTGGTTGAGGTCTCGCCTCCTTATGATACCACCGGCGCTACTGCCATCGCCGGGGCGCATGTCGCGACCGAAATACTGAGCCTGATTGGCTGGCGCATGCGAGAAGAAAAGGTACCATGAAGCAGAAGAACCAACCCATCAGCGGCAATGATCTGGCGCGCTTTTCCGGCCCGGACAGCTTTATGCGCCTGCCTTACGTGAATGACCTCAAAGGGTTGGATGTGGCGTTTCTGGGCATTCCGATGGACATCGGCACCTCGTGGCGTTCCGGCACGCGGTTTGGCCCCAAACAGGTCCGCGCAGAAAGTGCGATGATCCGGCCCTATCACATGGCCACGGGGGCCGCCCCTTTCGACAGTCTGCAAGTGGCGGATATCGGTGATTTGGCGATCAACACCTTTTCACTGTCAGACAGTTTGCGGATTGTCCGTGAAAGCTACGACTCCATTCTCGATTACGATGCGATGCCGATGGCGATTGGTGGGGATCATTCGATCACGCTGCCGATCCTGCGGGCGATGCACAAACGGTTTGGTCCTGTGGCGCTGATCCATGTGGACGCCCATGCGGATGTGAACGAGGATATGTTCGGCGAACGCGAAACCCATGGCACGGTGTTTCGCCGCGCCTATGAGGAAGGGTTGATCGACCCCAAAAAGACCTATCAGGTTGGACTGCGGGGCACGGGCTACACCGCCGAAGACTTTACAGAGGCGCAAGGCTGGGGCTTTCAGCAGTTTCCCGCGCAAGACCTGTGGCACCGCAGTCTGTCCTCGCTTGGCGGCGAGATTCGGCGGGAAATCGGGTCAAAAATGCCGGTCTATGTGACCTATGACATCGACAGCCTTGACCCGGCCTATGCGCCCGGCACTGGCACGCCGGAGATCGGCGGTCTGACCACGCCGCAGGCGATGGAACTGATCCGGGAATTGCGCGGCCTCAATATCGTGGGCTGCGATCTGGTTGAAGTCTCACCGCCCTACGATACATCAGGCAATACGGCCCTGACGGGGGCCAACATCCTGTTTGAGCTTCTTTGCGTGCTCCCCGGCGTCAAATACCGCTGACCGCAAAGGGCAGTGTGCAAAACGCGTGAGGTTTTGAAATGTGGCGCATGATCTTTCTTGGGCTTCTTGGCGTGGCTCTTGTGGGGTTGGCCTATATCCGGCTCGCCCCCAGTGATCCGGCACGCTGGCATCAGGCCATTGAAGCCCGTAGTTCAGAAACCCTTGCCGGTGGCGCCGTGCGCGTGGTGCCGGGCGGGGCGGCGGAGTTACAAAAGCTGGTGACGGCGATGCAGGGTGTTGAAAGAACGCAGTTTCTGGCCGGGTCGGTCGAAGAAGGGCGTGTGACTTTTGTGACCCGGTCCCGCGTGTTCGGCTTCCCGGATTACACAACTCTTGAGGCCTCTGACGGCAGGGTGCGCGCCTTTGCCCGCCTGCGGTTCGGGCAGTCAGATCTGGGTGTGAATGCCAACCGATTGGAGCGGGTTTTTGCCGCCGCCGGCCTCTGACGACAGGCAGCCTTCCTGCACCTCGCGCCACATCGGCACGTTCAGCGACATCTGGCACTGCGCCATGAACATCCGCCCATCCACTTGCAGGCAGATCGTTTCACCCAGTTCGATCCTGCTGCCTGCAGTGTCGGTACAGTAGCACGGCACGGTTTTGCCACTTGGCGATGTAACATCTGCCAGTGCGCCGGAGCCCGTGAGAACAAAAAGTAGAGCATATCGTATCATGGCGTCAGTCTAACATGACCTCCGCTCTTGACCAATCGCTTTCAATGTCCGACAGAACGGCATGATCCCGGCAGAACGACTTGAGCAGATTACCGCACGTTTCGAATACCTCGAAGCTGCGATGGCGGCTGGCGATGCGGGCACCGATATTGCCGCACTGGCCAAGGAATATTCTGATCTGAAACCGGTGGTCGATCAGATCAGACACTACAAGCAGCTTCAGGGCGATATTACGGACGCACAAGACATGCTCAGTGATCCTGACATGGCCGAACTTGCTGCCGAAGAATTGCCACAGCTCAAATCCGCCCTGCCGCAGGCCGAACATGCCTTGCAACTGGCGCTTTTGCCCAGGGACAAAGCCGATGCGCGTCCCGCCATGCTGGAGATCAGACCGGGCACTGGCGGGGATGAGGCCGCCCTTTTTGCCGGTGATCTGCTGCGCATGTACCAACGCTACGCGGAGACGCAGCGCTGGCAGTTCGAGATTATGGAACTGCAGGAAACCGAGCTGGGCGGCATCAAAGAGGTGGTTGCCCACATCAAAGGGCAGGATGTCTTTGCCCGGCTGAAGTACGAAAGCGGCGTGCACCGCGTGCAGCGTGTGCCCACCACCGAAAGCGGCGGGCGTATTCATACCTCTGCCGCAACGGTCGCGGTCTTGCCGGAGGCAGAAGACGTGGATATCCAGATCGATCCGCAGGCGCTGCGCATTGATACCATGCGGTCCTCCGGGGCGGGCGGGCAGCATGTGAACACCACCGATTCTGCAGTGCGCATTACGCATATTCCCACAGGCCTTGTGGTGACCAGTTCGGAGAAATCACAACACCGCAACCGCGAGATCGCGATGCAGGTCTTGCGCACCCGGCTCTATGATCTGGAACGCAGCCGCGTGGATCAAGAACGCTCCGCCGACAGGGCAGCGCAGGTCGGGTCGGGCGACCGGTCCGAACGCATCCGGACCTACAATTTCCCGCAAGGGCGCATGACTGATCACCGCATCAACATGACGCTGTACCGGCTGGATGCGATTTTGCAGGGCGATCTGAACGAAATCATCGACGCGCTGACCGCTGATCATCAGGCACGCATGCTGGCGGAGATGGGGCAATGACCACCGCCGCAGAGGCCATGGTGGCCGCAATGGCCCGCCTGCGCGCAGCGGGCGTGCCGGACCCTGCACGCGACGCGCGGGTTCTGCTGGCCCATGCGGCCAAGGTGGATGCCGCGCGCGTCACGCTCATTGCGCCCGAAGACATCGCCCCGGAGATTGAGGAACGCTACGACAATCTGATATCCTTGCGCGCGGTGCGTGTGCCGGTGTCGCAACTGATCGGCGCGCGCGAATTTTACGGGCGGCGGTTCGACATCTCCAGCGATGTGCTGGACCCCCGGCCCGAAACCGAAAGCCTGATCGAGGCCGCTCTTGCCACCCCGTTTTCGACCGTGTTGGATCTGGGCACAGGGTCGGGGTGCATTCTGGTCACCCTGCTGGCGGAGCGGGCGGAGGCTGCGGGCATGGGCGTGGACCTCAGTGATGACGCCTGTTTGCAGGCAAGCGCCAATGCGGTCCTGCACAGGGTCGCCGGACGCGCGCGCATTTTTGTGTCTGACTGGTTCTCAAAGGTGGAAGGCCGGTTTGATCTGATTGTTACCAATCCGCCCTATCTGGCCGCCAATGAGATGGAGACAGCGCAGCCCGAATTGCGCGACCACGAACCCCGGATGGCCCTGACGGACGAGTCCGACGGGTTGACAGCCTACCGGGTGATCGCCCGCGACGCGCCCGCGTTTCTGGATGCAGGCGGCACCTTGCTGGCTGAAATCGGCTGGACACAAGGACGCGACGTCACGGAGATTTTTCGCGCTCAAGGATGGGGCGAAGTGACGGTCTTGCCGGACCTGAACGGGCGCGACAGGGTCCTGCGCGCCGCAAAGCCCGGCTAGAGTGCGCTATGTGAGGACAAATCCCGCTCAAAATGATGAAAATTGTAGGAAAGCACTTGCGATGCAGGGCCGGGCGTGCATATTCAGGGGTGTTGCAGCGGTGGATATCAATTGATGGTCCCGCGCGGCATTATGCCCAACATATTGCATCATCGGTAGCAAAGACCCCCTGTCACACCCGATATTATGTTTTACAGCACGAAGGCTGAGTTAACTCCATGAAATCATCCAGGTCCCGGTCCCGCTCAAAGAGCAACCGCAACAGGTCTAACAACAACCATGGTGGAAACGTCATCAACCGTGTCTTTGACAGCAACGGTCCTGAGGGCAAGGTACGCGGCACACCGCAGCAGATCATCGAGAAATACAACCAGTTGGCGCGCGACGCCCAGTTGAGCAATGATCGCGTGGGGGCCGAAAACTTCCAGCAACACGCGGAGCATTACACAAGACTGCTTGGTGAGGCGCAGCGTGAAATGGACAGCCGCCGCGAAGAGCAGGAACGCCAGAACAGAGAACGTCAGGCCGAACGGGACCGCGAACGGGCTGAACGTCAGGAACGTGAAGCCGCACAGAACGCACAGAATGCGCAAAACGCCCAGAACACTCAGAGTGCCGAACAACCTGCACCCCAGCCCGTCGTTGCCGGGGAAGGGGACCAGCCCGATGTTGACAGCAATCTGGTAGAGACACCGGAATCCCAGCCCAAGCCAAAACCCAAGCGCACCAGCCGCCGCAAGCCGCGCCCAAAACCGGCAGCGGCCGAGGAAAGCGACGGCAGTGCAGCACCGGTTGAGACCGAGGCACCGCAGGACCCACCGGAAGCGGCTGAGTAATCAGCTGGTTTTTGCAGCTTTCAGGCTGCGGGCAAGGGCGCAAAACCCTTTCAATGTCACTTGTTCGGCCCGGTCTGTAGGCTTTAGCCCGGCCGCCAGAATATGATCTTCGATCTGCGGCGACAGTCCGCGCAACGCGGCGCGCAGCATCTTGCGCCGTTGGTTGAATGCGGTGGCTACCACATGGCTCAGGACTTTGGCGTCTGCTTCATATCGTGGCTGCGCACGCGCGCTCAGGTGCACCACGGCGCTTGCGACCTTGGGCGGGGGCGTAAATGCGTCGGGGGGCAGCTGCATCACAATTCGCGCATCACATCGCCATTGCGCAAGGAGCGCCAACCGCCCATAGGTTTTGCTGCCAGGCTGCGCCACAATGCGCTCCGCCACTTCGCGCTGAAACATCAGCGTCAGACTTTCCCAAAAGGGTGGCCACGCGGGCGGGGTCAGCCAGCGCACCAGCAGTTCGGTGCCCACATTGTAGGGCAGGTTGGCAACCACATGGATGGGTTTGCTGAGTTGCGCCAGCGGATCGATTTCCAGCGCGTCCCCCTCCAGCACCGTCAGACGACCGGGGTAGGCCTGCGCGATCTCGTCCAGTGCCGGGCGGCAGCGTTTGTCTTTTTCGATGGCAAGCACGTGGCGCGCGCCCTCTGACAAAAGCCCGCGCGTCAGCCCGCCGGGACCGGGGCCGACCTCCAGCACATCGCTTTGGGTCAGATCGCCCGCCTGCCGGGCAATTTTCGCCGTCAGGTTCAGGTCCAGCAGGAAGTTCTGCCCCATGGATTTGCGCGCCCGCAGATCATGGGTGCGAATGACATCCCGCAGGGGGGGCAGGTTATCGATGGTGCTCATGCGTCTGCCAGTCTGGCCGCCAGTTTCAGCGCTTCGGCCATGCTGGTTGGGTTCGCGCAGTCCGTTCCCGCAATATCATAGGCGGTGCCATGATCGGGGGAGGTGCGCACAAAAGGCAGGCCCAGAGTGACGTTGACACCCAGATCGAAATCCAGCGTCTTGATGGGGATCAGGGCCTGATCGTGATACATCGCGATGGCCGCATCATAGCGGCGGCGGGCGGCGGCGTGAAACATCGTGTCCGCCGGGTGAGGGCCGGTCACGGCCCAGCCTTTGGCTGCGTATTGCGCGATTTCATCTGCGATCCAGTCCAGCTCCTGCCGTCCCATGGCGCCCCCTTCGCCCGCGTGTGGGTTCAGACCGGCCACCGCGATGCGCGGCGCGTTGATGCCAAAGAGCGTCTGCAAGGCCGCGTAGGTGGTGTCGATCGTATGACGCAACAACGCAGGGGTGAGCGTGCGCGGGACGTCCTCCAACGCGATGTGGATGGTCGTGGGCACAACGCGCAACGCATCCGAGGCCAGCATCATCACGGATTGTGCGCCGCCCCCCGCGAGGGCCGCCAGATACTCGGTATGTCCGGGGTACGGAAAGCTGGCCCCGTCAATCAGGGCCTTTTTGTTGATCGGGGCGGTGCAGATCGCACGGGCCTGCCCGGTTTTGACAAGTGCCACGGCCTGCGCGATGACATCAATGACACCTTGCGCGTTCGGCGGATGCGGCTGTCCCGGGGTGGCGGGGCCTGCAAAACGGTGGCCCAAAACGGGCAGCGCGTCCGCGACGATGTCAGCGCTTTCTTTGGGGTCCGTTACTTCGGCATAGGGTGTGCCATGCGGCAGATGCGCGGGATCGCCCAGCCAGACCATGTTGACCTTGCCTCGCAGGACGTCCCAAGCCTTTGCCGCCACTTCCGGACCAATGCCAGATGGATCGCCACAGGTAATGACAACCGGCGCGGTGGCGCGGGTCATTTGATGTCGATACGCGCGTCTGACCGCAGTTGACCAAGCAAGCTTTCCGCATATGCGTTGATCCGGTTCTGGCGCAGCACATTGGCGGCCTGTTCGCGGTCAACTTCTTCGTTGATCGCAGCGGTACGGCTGCACAGCATCAGGAACACCACCGTTTGCCCGCCATTGCGGGTCAGCCGGGTGGAGATTTCGCCCGGGTCCAACCCGTCCAGTTCGCGCGCAAACTCCGACGGAATGTCACTCGGCGGGGTGTCGGCCCGGTCAAGAATTTCCGGCGGTTTGCCAAACGCCTCGCCGTAAAGATCGTCGCAGCTGTCAATCCGGCCGCGCAAACGGGAGGCCTGTTCCTGCGCGGATTGTGCCGTCTCGGCGCTGACGTAGTAGGCGGCATAGTCGATTGTTGCAAAGCTCTGTGATCCTGAAGAGGTCTCTTCAATGTCTCTGAGCTGAAACACCGCCACGGCATTGGGCAAGGGGATCGGCGGGCTGACTTCACCCGGCGCAAGGGCCAGCAGAATGGGCCGCAGTTGGGCGGGCAGATCATCCAGCGTCCGCCAGGGCAGGCGCCCCCCGTCTGCGCGCGTGGGGGCCGCCGAAAACTCCAGCGCGAATTGCTCAAATTCTTCCGGGCTGGTTGTCTGCGATATTTGCAGCGCCAGTTCTTCGACCTGCGCGCGGTTGCGCGGCTCCGTGGGGATGACAATTTCAGAGATCAGCACACGCACACCGTTTTGGCCGCCGCCGGTGCCCAAAGCCTGATCAATCTGCATTTCGCTGATCTGAGTACGGGGGCCAAACCGCGCGCGCACATATTCCCGCCACCGGATGCCGGACACCACAAATTTGCGCAGCGTTTCTTCGGCGACACCGTTTTCTTCGAGAACCGCAACAAACTCGCCCAGATCAAGGCCGACCCGCCCGGCAAATTCAGTCAGCCCCGCCTGAATGTCCTCTTCACTCAGCTCCAGACCGACCGCATCGACCTCCTGATCCCGCAGGCTCTCCGTGATCAGCGCATCGAGGACGGCCTCGCGGTCTGTGCCCGGCGTGCTGAGCAGGACCAGAAAACGCTGGCGCTGATCCACTTCGTATTCAGTGATCACGGAATCGTTCACTGTGGCCGCTGGCTGAAAAATGCTCTGAGCCGCAGCCGGAACCGACTGCATCCAGCCCGCCATGATCAGTGCAGCCATGAGGGGCATGCTTTGTCTTAGTGCTCGCATCAAGTACCACATGTTCTTGAATAGGTCTCCGTGCCGCGTCGCGCCGAAAAGCCGCGTACGTCGATGGTTATGCCGAAAGTGGTGTTAGGCTCAAGGCTTGAGGATGTGCTGAACGCCCGATCAAAGAAAAAACTCGTCGTGACACACTCATTTGTGTACGACAGGCCCGCGCCAACCTCGGACGCGCGGTCCGCTTCCAGATCATAGCGCCAGTCGAAACTTGTGTACCAGTTCCGGTTTACGTCGTAAGACCCGATCAGGGCCAGTTCAGAGACCTGCAACTCCGCGTCGTCTGCCGCGTCTTCGGTGAGCCAAAGGTAGGTGCCGCTCAGCCCCAGACGGTTGCGCCGGTAGTACCCGCGAAACTCCGCTTTGGTGATGTCGAATACGCCGTTGAACAGGGTCCGGGCGAGCACTGAAAATCCTGCGCCAGTGTCGTACTTTCCGGCCAGAAGGTAATCGGAAGAGGTGCCCGACAGTCCGGAGTTCACGGAAAACTCCGGGTCTTCCTTGTTTCTGAGAACCTGCCCCAATGTCATGCCTGCTTCCCAGCCCTGTGCCGCATAGCGGGTCCAGTTGAAGCCATAGGCCAGAACCGTGCCGCGTTCGCGTCTGTCGGGCGCCGGAAAGCGCGACAGCGAAAGCAGGTTGCCGGTGTCCAGCTCGACGTTTTCGCTTTCCTCGTTTGGCACATCGAGGCGGTCGCCACCGGTCCAGCCAAGCTGCATCATCGGCTCTAGCAGTAAAGAGGCGCCATCCTGCGTCTGTTTTGCCAGCGGGTAGCGCAGTGTCAGACTGCCTCTGGGGCTGATCTGGGTCTGGTTCTGCGGCACGGTGCTGTCTTGGGTGATGTTGAACGCATCTGCTGCGGCCCCAAGGCTCACCTCGGTGTCGACGCCGTTCAGCGTCCAGGTGCGGTACCAGTCTGCCTCAACGTTGAACCGCCCCACATCGCGCCCTTCGACATCAAGGTCAGAGGTGCGCCAGTGGTAGTGGGCATTTGCAAAAAGGCGCAGTTCGCCGCCGATCTGGTCGGGAAAATAGCGGAAGCGGTAGGTGCCGTCGCCGATGATCGTGGGCAGCAGGTCGTTCGTTTCATCGTTGCGCAGTGAATCGTAGTTTATAAAGGAGGCTGACATGAATTCGTCCCGCCGCACCCGGTTGACGGTTATCTGGCTGTCGAGCCTGTCTTTTGTGGTGATGTTATAGTCCTGCAGGTACGCGGCATCTGACACCAGTTCCAGATCAAAGGAGAGCTGGAAGTCGCGCGGCAAAACAAAATATCCGTTTGCAAACAGATAGGCGCGGGTAGACCCAGGCCGCTCGTCATCGCGGCTGAGCGCACCGTTAAAGGTCATCGTGCCGGTTCTGAACGCCTGCCGGTAGCGCAGATTGACGGTGCGTGTCTTGTCGGAGATGTAAGGGCTGATGGTCAGGTCGCGGTTGCCGCCCAGCGTCAGAAAGTAGGGCACGACCACACTTGTGCCAAACTGCGACGTGGTGACAAGCGATGGTGCCAGAAACCCGCTTGCGCGCTCTACCGTCGGATCAGGCAACCTGAGCCTTGGCAGGTAGAACACCGGCACGTTGCGAATGCGAAACTGCGCATGGTCGAAATACAACTGCCGTTCTTCTTTGTCGTGGATCACCCGCCGCGCCCGGATTTGCCACAACGGGGGGCGGCCATCTGCGCAGACCTTACAGGAGGTGACCACGGTTTTATAAAGCTGGCTGTAGCGGTCATTGACCCGCTGCGTCTGTACGGCGGTCAATTCAAGCCGCTCGTCCAGCACCATGCGCGCGCCCAGCAAGAGACCTGCCTGAAGATTGGTATCAAGCTCTGCCGCGTTGGCCAGAACGGTGATGCCTTCCCCGTCCTGCATGATGATCGGCCCTGTGATGTCCAGAGCGCCGGTGGCGCGCGTGTACCTGATCTCCTTGGCTCTCAGACGCACCGCGCCTTGAAAGGCTTCCACATTGCCCTTGGCGATCAGGTCTCTTTCGTTGGTCAGAAAGATCTCATCCGCAATCAGCAGCGCAGGTTCAGTGTCGTCTTGCGGTGTTTCCTGGGCCAAAGAGCCAGACGCCATCAGGAGCATCATCACAAATAGGAGCGGCCTGATCATTCAGCCATCCTCCGCATGTAAAAGCAGGCCCAGACCCAGACAGACCGCAGCCACGGGTGGGGCCCATGCGGCAAGCACAATCGGGATCTGGCTGTTCTCACCGAGGATTTGCGCAAAGCTGCGAATGAAATACAGCGCGAAGCCGGACAGAATAGCACTGAGCACCGCGATACCTGTCCCGCCAAACCGCGCGTGCCGCATGGTGAAGGCCGCAGCCACCAGCACCATCGCCGTCAAAAACAGCGGCCTTGCAAGCTGTGCCTGAAAATAGACCCGGTGTTTACGCGATGAAAACCCGGCTTGATCCAGTTGTGTGATGAACTCCGGCAGGTCCCAGATAGAGATCGCATTGGGGCGGCCCAGACTGTTTCGGATACGCTCGATCGTCAGCGTGGAGGAGACCAAAAGCTGATCAAACGTCGCGGAGGAGGCTTCGGGGTTTATCCCTTTTGTGAGGGGCCATTCCTTGACATTGGCGAGCATCCAGCCGTCGCTTTGCAGCGTTGCACTGTCCGCAGAGACCCGGCGGATGGCACCGACATTGGGCTGCAACTGCACAAAAAGAACATCATACAGAACCGACCCGTCGCTGTTGGAGCGGCGCGCGTTGATCACGGTTTGGCTGTCCGTGTCGCCCTGCCGCAGCCAAAGACCTTGTTGTGAAATGGACAAAGTGGAGGCACCGCCCGTGCGGTAGGCCTCTGCCATTTCCTCATATTTCTTGGAGGTCGCTGAGATCAGCGGGTTCAGCACGGTTGCGGACAAAACGCCAATAAGCAGCGTCAGCACGACAGGGGCCGTCATTATACTCAGCCCCGACCGGCCCGCCGCCCGTGTTACGACCAGTTCAGAACTGCGCGCCAGCGCGATAAACAAGGCGACAGTGGTCAGAATCACGATCAAGGGCATGATCTGGTTCAGCATCGCTGGTGCATTCAGAAAGGTCAGCGTGAGAATTTGTGCAAACCCGATGTTCAGGGCCCCAAAGGTTCGCGTCTGGTCCACAAGATCGACCAGCACAATCAAAGAGAACATCACAGCCATCAGAGCCGCAAAGATGATCATGAAGCGCCGGGCAAAATAGAAGTGTAGAATCATGCCGCGACCTCATCGCTTCTGCGACGCCTGCGCGGTTTGGCCACGTACCAAAGCATCAACAGTGCCAACAGCCCGCCCACCGCAATAGGCAGATACAACAGCGGCCACAGCGACGCGTTGTCCCGCACGGGGTCGCGCAAGGCGCTGCGGGTCCCGTCCAGCACAAGCAACAGGCTGAAGGCGATGACGATCTCGCGCCAGACGCCAAACCGCGAATAGCCACCAACCAGCAAGGTGGTAAAGCCAATCAGGACGGCGATGATGCAAAACAAGGGTTCCGCAAAGCGACCATGGAATTCTTCGGCCAATGTGCCCAGCCCGCGCCCGGTAGCTGCGCTCAGGTCGTCCCAGTCGGTCAGGTATTGCAGGCTGGTCAGCACCTCCGGCTTGACGCTGCCCACGGTCTGGCTTTGTGATATTGCGCCAAGTTCAAAGGAAAAGTCCCTGAAATTTGTCGTCGACAGCCGATTGCTGCTGACATCCAGACGCTGAGCGAGACCATCTACCATGATCACGGTTGTATTTTCTCCGCCACCAATAAGATAGGCTTGATTGGCGGTGTAGATGACCTCTTCGGTGGGGTCGCGCCGGTCCGCAAGAAATACGTCGCGCAAGACCCCGTCATCCTGAATGTCGCGCGTGTAGAACGTCACGTTTTCGGTTGGGTTGATGAAAGCCCCATCGGTCAACAGCCGCGCCGTGGCATTGCGGGTGACCTCGCCTTCGCGCTGGCTCAGTTGTGCCTTGGACATCGGCAACAGCACGTGATGCAGGGCAGAGGTCATCAGGAACACAATGAACCCGAAATACAAAAGCGGACGCGCCAGCCGGTAGGGACTTGCCCCCGTGGCAAACATGACTGTCAGCTCACTTTCGTTGTTCAGACGGTTAGTGACGTAGACCGCAGAGGCAAAAGCAGCAATGGGCATCACCAGCGTGATCAGATTGGGCAGACCCAGTGCTGTAAATTCCAGAAAAACGAGGGTTGATTGCCCGTCACTGATCAACCGCTCGAACAGAACAACGGCGCGGTTGATCCAGAAAATGGCAACCAGTACCAAAGAAAAGAAGCCAAACAGAATAATCAGTTGTGACAGCACATACCTGTCCAGCCTGATCACCTGCGCACCCCCGTCTTTTTCTTTTGTTTCGTGAGGTCACGATAAACCAAAGTTTGATTGGGTAAAACTGCATTCTGGTCTTTGCGGCATGTGCGCGCTAGGTCAGGAACGAACGATCAACCAGAAAGGCTCTGACATGACCGCATTGACCCCCGTCTCCTACACCGAACTCGATATTGACCGCTTTGCGGAGCACGCGGGGCGCATCGCTGTGATCGTCGATGGAGAGGGGAAACTTGACACCGCCGGACGCCGTCTCAACCGTCTGACAAAGGGCGCACTGGCCCGCGCGGTCGAGGGGCGTCTGGCCGCTGGCCTGAAAGAGGGTGGTGATTTCACGCTGGCCTATCCTGCTGGTATGTCGGCAGAGGCCATCGAAGTGCTGTGCCTTGCCCGCAACGCCGATGCCAATGCGGTGCGCGCGGCGGGATCAAAGCTGGGCAAGCGCCGGGGCAAGGCGGATTTGCTGATTGCGGCGGCCACGTGCCGCCGGGCTGCGCATCTGCTTTGCGGTGCTGTGCTGCGCGATTACACCTTCCGCGATCACAAGACATCCGGGGATGCGCCAGAAGGCGGTATTGAGGTCATGACCAAGGACCCAAAGGCGCTTGAGGCCGAAAGCGCGCCGCTGCTGGCTATGGCCGACGGTACCTTCATGACCCGCGATCTGGTCAGTGAGCCTGCAAATATCCTGACCACGACAGAATTTGCAGACCGTCTTGAGGCGATGCGCGATCTGGGTCTTGAGGTCGAAGTGCTGGACGAGGCGCAGCTTGCAGAGTTGGGCATGCGCACGCTTCTGGCCGTGGGGCAGGGCTCTGCCAGCCCGTCCAAGGTGGTTGTGATGCAATGGAAAGGCGGCGATCCGGATGCGGCTCCTTTGGCCTTGATCGGCAAAGGGGTGGTTTTTGACACAGGCGGCATCAGCCTCAAACCCGCAGGCGGCATGGAAGATATGACAATGGACATGGGCGGGGCCGGCACCGTGGCGGGGGCCATGCGGGCCATCGCGCTGCGGAAGGCCAAGGCCAATGTGGTGGGCCTTGTGGGGCTGGTAGAGAACATGCCCTCCGGCACAGCGATCCGCCCCGGCGATGTGATCAAATCCATGAAGGGCGACACCGTTGAAATCCTCAACACAGACGCCGAAGGGCGGCTCGTGCTGTGCGATGTGATGTGGTACGCGCAGGAGCGTTTTGAACCGATGGGCATGATCGACCTTGCGACCCTGACGGGCGCGATCATCATCGGGCTGGGCCATGAAAACGCGGGCGTCTTTTCCAACGATGATGGTTTCTGCAAGTCCTTCCTCAAGGCCGCTGACAGTGAGGCCGAGGGCGCATGGCGGATGCCGCTGGGCAAAGCCTATGACGACATGCTGAAATCACCTATCGCGGATATGAAAAACATTGGTGGCCGGCCTGCGGGGTCGATCACCGCGGCGCAATTCCTGCAGCGATTCGTCAAGGATGGCACGCCCTGGATTCACCTCGATATTGCGGGCGTGGCCTCCGTGAAATCCGAAACCACCCATGCCCCGAAAGGGGCCACCGGCTGGGGCGTTCGCGCGCTTGACCGGTTGGTGTCGGATCTGTTCGAGGCGGATTGACGCCTTGGGCACCGCGCTTTTTTACCATCTGACGCGCAAGCCGGTGGAGCAGACTTTGCCCATGCTGTTGGAAAAGTCGCTTGCCGCTGGCATGCGCGTCGTGGTGCGCGGCACTGATGAGGCGCGCCTTGACTGGCTGGATGAAAAGCTGTGGGTGCTGTCCGACGACAGCTTTCTGCCGCACGGGCGGGCGGGCGGGGCGCATGACCCGGATCAGCCGATCCTGTTGACAACCGGGGCAGAGGTCCCCAACGCGGCGACCTGCCTGATGAGTGTCGACAACGCCGAGGTAACCCCGGAGGATGCGCGGCAGATGGAACGGGTCTGCGTTCTGTTCGACGGGCATGACGAGCAGGCGCTTTCCCGTGCGCGCAGCCAATGGGCGGCCCTGAAAGAGGCCCGGATCAAGGCGCAATACTGGTCCGAAGAAAGCGGTCGTTGGGAGAAAAAGGCGGAAACCTGAGCGGTTTAGCGCGTCAACGTCAGTGCCCCGCCCGAAATTTCGATGCTGCCCCACCGTTGCAGGTAGCTCATGCCCAGCAGCGATTGCTTCATCTCGCCCCCATTCACGACGGCAGACACCTGTCTGTCGACCGTGGGGCCAAGCGCCACAGTGTCGAGCCTGACAGCTGCCGTTTCAACCACCCCATTCGCCGTGGAGGCGCGGCCCGTGTAGGCGAGGGTGTCAGGATCAATGCCGCTGCGCACCGCATCCTGCCGGGTCAGCACAAGGCTGGTGGCACCGGTATCCACCACAAACCGCACGGGCGTCCCGTTCACCTCGGCGGTGATGTGGTAATGCCCATCCGGACTGCGCGGCACAACAACCTTGTTCTGCTCGGCGAATATGGTCTGACGCGGCGCCACCGTTTGTGAGATGTCATTCCAGAGCCCGTAGCAGGCGATCACGCCGACAAAGATAAATGCCCACACGGCGGCTTGCTGCAAGGATTTGTTCAGCGACTTCCGGGCCTGCATGAAAAACCATCCCCCCACCATCAGGGCCAGTATGACAAGGTAGATCAGACGTCCTGTATCGAAACTGTCCATGAAATCCTCAAACACGTGTGCCCGCTGTATATAGGGACATTCGCGCGTTTTTCATCATGTTGCAGGGCCAAACCCGAACGCCGCCAGCCCGTCCAGCACAAATTGCACGGCAAGTGCGGCCAGCAACATGCCCAACAGCCTTGTCACCACGGTGATGCCGGTTTTGCCCAAGGCGCGTTCGATGGGGCCGCTGATCAGGAAAAACCCCAGCACCATGATTAGCACCACAGCCGTCATCCCCAGAACCATCGCCGCCCCTTCAAGGCCCGGGCGCTGGCCCATCAGAAGAATCACACTGGCAATCGCCCCCGGTCCGGCAATTAGCGGGATGGCTAGGGGAAACACCGATGGGTCATTGAAATCATCATCGCTTTGATCCTCGCGCCGTTTGTTGCGCCGTTCAAACAGCATGTCGAGGGCTGTCAAAAACAACAAGATGCCGCCCGCCACACGGAACGCAGGCATTGAAATGCCCACAAAGCTCAGCACCGCTTCGCCAAAAGCGGCAAATGCCAGCAACACGCCCACGGCCACAAGGGTTGCGCGCAGGGCGATCCGACGGCGCGCCTTGTCGGTCATGCCCTGTGTCAGGGCCACGAACAGCGGTGCCAGCCCAATCGGGTCGATCACCACAAACATTGTCACAAAAGCGGTGATCAGAAATGCTGTGTCCATCTTTGCCTCTCGACCTGTCGTCAAGCCGCATCACCTTCAGGAGGCGCTGGCGGCTTCCAGTTTTTCCAACGCGCCCATCCAGAGGGATTCGGCACGCTCCAGCGCTTGCATCACCTCTGCGTATTTCCCGTTCCAGACCGCCAACTCGCCCGTCTTTTCCGCCTCATAAAGCCCCGGGTCCGCCAGCTTTTGCGCCAGTTTCTCGCGCATCTCGCTCAGCTTTTCGACCCGTGCTTCGGATTTGCGCACCTCGGATTTCAGCGCGCTTAGCGTTTCGCGAGAGGCGCGGGGCGCGGGTTTTTGCGCCTTGGCTTTCTGCTTGGTGCCGGGTTTGTCAGCACTCAGCAGGAACTTGCGATAGGCGTTGAGGTCTTCATCATAGGGCGTGACCGTCCCGTCAGACACAAGCCAGAGCCTGTCCGCCACCATCGACAACAGGTGCATGTCGTGGCTCACCAGAATGACAGCACCAGTGTACCGGGTCAGGGCCTCTACCAGCGCCTCGCGGCTCTCGATATCAAGGTGGTTTGTCGGCTCATCGAGGATTAGCATATGCGGCGCGTCGAGCGTGGCCAGCAGCAACGACAGCCGCGCCTTTTGCCCCCCCGACAGACGCCCCACCACGGTTTCGGCCTGTTCCGGCCCCAGCCCGAACCCCGCCAGTCTGGCCCGCAGCTTGGAATGTTGCTCGCCGGGCCGGGCAGAGATCATGTGTTGCAGCGGGGTTTCGTCCACGTGCAATTCGTCCACCTGATGCTGCGCGAAATATCCCACGCGCAGCTTGTTGGACCGAACCGCCTTGCCCGCCATCAACTCCAGCCGGTTGGACAGCAGCTTCGACAGGGTGGATTTGCCCTGACCGTTGCGGCCCAAAAGCGCTATGCGATCATCCTGATCAATCCGCAGGTTCAGCCGCGACAGCACGGTCTGTGCGTCATAGCCTACTGACCCACCCTCAAGCGACAGAATGGGCGGCGACATTTCTTCGGGTTCAGGAAAAGAAAAGACGCGCTTTGCAGCCTCTTCGGGGGCGGCGATCATCTCCATCTTTTCGATCATCTTGATGCGCGATTGCGCTTGCTTGGCCTTTGAGGCTTTTGCCTTGAACCGGTCGACAAAGGCCTGCATGTGATCGCGCCGGGCCTGTTGTTTCTTTGCCATCGCCGTTTGCACAGCACGTTGTTCGGCCCGCTGGCGGGCAAACTGGTCGTAGGGACCTTGATAGAGGGTGAGCTTGCGCTCTTCCAAGTGCAGGATCGCGCCCACCGACCGGTTCAGCAGCCCACGATCGTGGCTGATGATAATGACTGTATGCGGATAGCGGGCCAGATAGGCCTCCAGCCACAGCGCGCCCTCCAGATCAAGGTAGTTGGTCGGCTCGTCCAGCAGCAACAGATCCGGCTGCGCAAACAGCACCGCCGCCAGCGCCACCCGCATGCGCCAGCCGCCGGAAAAATCCGAACAGGGCCTGCGCTGGGCTGCATCGTCAAAGCCCAGCCCCTTGAGGATCGTGGCCGCGCGCGCCTCTGCGGACCATGCATCAATGTCCGTAAGCCGGGTCTGAATGTCGGATATGCGCGTGGGGTCGCAGGCAGTTTCGGCCTCCGCCATCAGGGCCGCGCGTTCGGTATCCGCTGCCAAGACCGTGTCTACCAGTGTGGCACTGGAGGAAGGTACCTCCTGCGCCACTTCGCCAATGCGGGCCTGCGTAGGAATCTCAATCGACCCGCCATCGAGGCTCAGCTCTTGTTTGATCAGCCGGAAAAGGGTGGTTTTGCCCGCGCCATTGCGCCCCACCAACCCCACTTTGTGCCCCTCGGGAATGGTCGTGGAGGCGTCGGCGAAAAGCGGTCTGCCTTCGACGGAATAACTTATCTCTTTGATGCGCAACATGGCGCTGCACTGAACGAGGTACAGGCCCATGTCAATGTGTCCGGCCCCATTTCATGGCGCGCGGGCGCAGTCTTTTGCACGCTGGTTCAAAACCGCGCCTGATGGGGCTGTGATAAAGGCCTTTCGCCGCCCCGAAACGCGTGCTAGATGCGCGGAAATTTAACGCTTAGGAGACGTCTCATGGCTGTAGAGCGCACGCTTTCGATCATCAAACCGGATGCCACCCGCCGGAATCTGACCGGCAAAATCAACGCCAAATTCGAAGATGCAGGTCTGCGCATCGCCGCACAAAAACGCATCCACCTGACAAAGGCGCAGGCCGGCGCGTTTTACGCCGTACACGCAGAGCGCCCGTTCTATGACGAACTGTGCGAATTCATGGCGTCAGAGCCGGTTGTCGTTCAGGTCCTCGAAGGGGAAGGCGCCATTGCCAAGAACCGTGAAGTCATGGGGGCCACAAACCCTGCAGACGCGGCCCCCGGCACAGTGCGCGCGGACTTCGCAGAAAGCGTTGGCGAGAATTCGGTCCACGGATCGGACGCGCCTGAGACCGCTGCTGAAGAGATTGCCTATTTCTTTTCGGGCCTCGAACTGGTCGGCTGAACGTCAAACCGACCTTCAAGACTGACATTCACAGCCGCCTTTGCACCTGCGAAGGCGGCTTTTTTTGTTTTTTCAAGGGTCTGAAGCGCCCGCGGGTCGTACACCGATATCATCCAGAAACCGTTCAAGCGCGGCTCTGTCATCATCGGAATGAGCCGCCTTTATGGCGTCAAACCTTGCGCGCAAAGCAAGTTTTTCCGCGCCTTTGCAGTCGTTCCATGGCCGTCCCTGCAAGGCCATCACAAGCACGTAGTAGCCAATGAAATGGGGCCGGGTGCCTGTCCGCAGCATTGCCGCATAGGCGTCATCCGCTCCGATGTCGTGCAGTCGGTCTACCGTATGAATGTCAGCCGCCGCCAGGGCATCTGCCATTGCAGGGCCGATATTGCGCAATGCGGTGACGGGTCTGGACATGGCCAGACACTAGCCGCATGCGGCGGAACAATCCACTGTTCGCGCAAGTTAAATGCTCGCGTAATCCGTGAAAACAGGATGCGGTTTCGGGGTTGGTTTTGGCTGCTCTTTGCCCGTCGGCGCGTTGGGGGCGGGCGTTTCTTTCTTGGCCATGTCGAAGGTCCTTTGCCTGTGCAATACAGATGCAACCTGCGCTTCGAATCTGCCGAAGCGTCGGCCATGCCGTGGTCAAAAAGTGGAATTTCATGTCAAATTGAAACGTATTTGCCGCATCCTGCATGCAGTTCGCTCAGTCGGTGCCTGAAGTCGCGGCAATGCGGTAGACGGTCTCTTGACGGTAGGTGGCTCCTGCCTTGATCATGATGGTCGGAAATCCGGCATGGTTGAGCGCGCCCGGCCAGCCTTGCGGCTCTAACGCCAAGCCCATGTAGGGGCGCAACCTGCCTCCGTTGTGCAGATCGTCGCCTGCGTCGTACAGACCCGCGCCGTTATAGACCTGCAATCCCGGCTCCGTCGTCTGGATGGTCATGGCCAACCCGTTGCGTGCCGTCAGATGCGCCACGGGCGTTGGCGACTTGGCTCTGCGCGCGCTCAGGCAAAGATTGGCATCTAGTGGGATGTCTGTGGGGACAAGGCGCGGCTGTGAGAAATCATAGGCGCTGTCTTTCACCGGCAGGGTATCGCCCGTGGGCAAGCCGCGCGCGTCCACCGGCAGATAGGCATCGGCGATCACGCGCAGCCACTGCGACGGACCCTGTGGTGATGCGTCCAGACACCAGTAGGGGTGATGCGCCAGATTGACGGGCGTGTCCCTGTCGCTTGTCGCGGTGATGCTGAGGCAAAGCGCATCTGACGTCAGACGATAATCAATGCGGATGTGTCGATTGCCGGGCAACCCGCCTTCGGCATGCGCATACTCAAGCTCGAACGCAACGTGCTCTGCCGATTGCGCGCGCGTGTGCCACTGCTTGTGCGATGCCCCCTCCGGCCCGGAATGCAAACATGTATCGCCTTCATTTGCCGTCATCTGCCAGCGGGTGCCGCCCACCTCAGCGATGGACTTGGCGACCCGGTTGGCGATGGGGCCTACCACGGCGCCCAGATAAAAAGGGTCCGTCGCATAGGCCTCGCGCGCGCGGTAGCCCAGCACCAGACTGTCCGGAAATCCCGCATGCCAAAGCCCCGTCAATCGCGCGCCCAGCGGCAAGAACGCCGCGGTCAGTGGTCCGGAACAAAGCGTGATGGTATCATGCATGGGGTGCGGTCTGCCTGTGTTCCCAAGGGGCGATCAAAACATCGGTTTATTCGATGTATTTCATTTGTCGAGGCTCAACATATTCAAGCGCGCTAAAGAGGTTGTGCTGGTCCCGCAGGCTCGTGTTCTGGATAAAGCGTTTCAGCAACTCTGTCTGGAACTCGAACTCGCGGGTGCGGTCCTCGACCGTGCAAGGCATTGGCTTGCCGGTTTGCAGATGCGCAAACTCCATCTCACGGGCGAGGTTGAGGATCGGCAGACAGACATCCGCCAGAACATTGACGGCCAAACGCTCGCTGTAGTTGGTATAAGGTTCTTCCAACCCCAGTTGCGACTTGAACACCTGTGTCGTGCTGCCAAGGAATTCCTTGAACCGGAAAATCGCGCTGCGCACACCGTTTTTTACGTCCATGATCATCACGTGAACGCCGGACAGCGCCAGTCCCGGCAGCTCGATCAGGAACTCGGGCAACGCAAGCACATGCGCCCCGTCGCGCACTTTTGCCAGAACGCCCCGAATAGCACCGGCCAACCGCTCCACAAAGATTTCATCAACGGAAGACGCGTCCGTAAAGGATGTCCGGTTTCGAAACGTACGGCCGATCACTTCGCAAGAACGTACCGTGATTTCTTGAGGGCCGGTGAGAATAAGGTTGATCGTAAAGATGCGCTCCGAAAAGTCGGAGGGAAGTGGCTGCACCTGTTGTAATTTGTAAGTCATGCCGCACCAGAAAAATAATTGACGTTATGCACGCATCATGGACCAGCCCTTTTTGAAAGGCGTTAACCCACCGCACGCTGCCTGTTGCCTGAGAGTTTGCACAAGCACCCTCATAAAATTACTGGAATTCCTGAAGTGGTAATGCAAAAAGAAACATAACCATGGGTTGTGAAGATCAAGAGCAGGGTAAGGTCTGTCGTCTCGGCACTCGTTAACAGAGTCCCCGGCGACAGCGAGGGGGGAAATCAAATGGTAAAAGATGCAGAAGACAACCTGACCATTATAGGCATCGGGTCATCTGCCGGCGGGTTGGAGGCAATTCGCGAACTTGTTGCGACCTTGCCGACCGATTTAAGCGTAGCCTATGTGGTTGTGCAGCACATGTCGCCGCATCACAAAAGCCTGATGACGGAATTGGTGGCGCGCCAAACCAGCCTTGTTGTTGAGGATGTCAAGGACGACACGGTGCCAACGCCAAATGTCATTTACGTCACGCCCCCCAAGACCGACGTGGTCTACAAAGACGGCAAGCTCTGTCTTGTAGAGCCAAGCACCGAAGTGGCCTCCCCCAAACCATCGGTTGACCGCTTTTTGCTGAGCCTTGCGGATGAGCATGGCGAAAAGTCGATGGCGATTATCCTGTCCGGCACCGGCACCGATGGGGCCTATGGCGTGCAGGCCATTCGCGAAGCGGGCGGCATCACAATCGCACAGGATACCGAAAGCGCCAAATACGACGGTATGCCGATGGCAGCGATGCAGACCGGCTGCGTGGATCTGGTGTTGCGTCCGTTTGAAATTGGCACGCATCTGCAAAAAATCCTCACCAGTCCGCGGGATTTTGATGCCTTTCGTCAGGAATCGTCAGACAAGAGCCCGTCCTCTGATCTGTTGCAAATCCTGTTGGCCCGGACGCGCGTGGATTTCCGCGAATACAAACAGACCACCATCAACCGCAGGATTGAGCGGCGCATGCTGGCGCTGGGCATTGATAGTCACGAAGAGTACACGCAATTCTGCCGCGTCAATCCGAATGCGGTGGATGCTTTGTTCAAGGATTTGCTGATCTCTGTAACGCGGTTCTTTCGCGACAAATCAGAGTTTCAGCAACTCAAGGAACTTTTGCCCGGCTTGCTTGACAAAAAGAAAGACACACCCTTTCGTGTCTGGGTTGCTGGCTGCGCGACCGGGGAAGAGGCCTATTCCATCGCCATTCTGCTCAGCGAGGCTTTGGGCGGCTCAAAGGTGCAACTCAAGGACCATGTCCAGATTTTTGCCACCGACATTGACAAGGATGCGTTGGATGTGGCCCGCAAAGGCGTCTACGGCATGGCGGCGCTCAATGATATTCCCAAGACGCTGGCGGATCGGTATTTCCTGCAGCAAAACGACGGCGTTCGGGTGATCGACAGCCTGCGGTCCGCGATCCTGTTTTCGGACCACAACGTCTGTCAGGATCCACCGTTTCAAAAAGTTGATCTGCTATGCTGTCGCAACCTTCTGATTTATTTTGGAAATGTATTGCAGCACAAGGTCATGTCCCGCTTTCACTATGCCATGACGGAAAGCTCTCTGATGTTTCTGGGCACGGCCGAAACCGTGGCCGGGTCGGACGAGATGTTCATTCAGGACAACGCCTCGGCGCATATTTACCGCCGCAGGTCAATCAGGCGCAGCGAGCATGCAGCCTTTACAGGCAATCGAAGTATGCCGCAGTCGCGGCGCATTCAAACGCCGGTCCCCTCAAGCCAGCCCGGCGTGTCCACCGAACGGCAGATGTTCGAAGCGCTGGCCCTTTCGCTGGGCAAAAATTCATTGCTGGTCACGGATGAGTATTCGATTGTCCGCGTCTACGGTGATGTCAGCCCGTTTATTGAGATGAACGAGGCCAGCCACCTCAAGATGCACATTGATCTGTTGCGCCGACCGTTCCGGGAGGAATCGCGGAGCCTGATCACGCTGGCCCTGAAGCATGGGGAGCACCGCTCCGGCGTGCGGCATCTGCTGGCCGAAGATGACGATGCCGAGGTCCGGCTGGACGTCTACCCGATCATTGCGCGCGACATCAATGAGCGGGCTGCACTTGTGGTCTTCAACGAGGTCCAGATTGACCGGACCCGCGGGCTGGAGCAACACGAGGAGGGGTCGGGCGAAATTGACAACGACCGCATCCGCCTGCTTGAGGATGAGGTTGCCACAACCCGCGAGGCCTTGCAGCAAACGATTGAAGAACTTGAGACCTCCAACGAAGAACTCCAGTCACTGAACGAGGAACTGCAGTCCACCAACGAAGAACTGCAAGCCACCAATGAAGAGCTGGAGACCTCCAACGAAGAACTGCAATCCACCAATGAAGAACTGATTACCGTCAACGAAGAACTGCAGGTCACGGCAGCGGAATTGTCTGGCCGGACGGGCGAGTTGATGAGCGTGCTTGAAACCGCGCCGCTGTCAATCATGGTGCTTGATACCGCCTTGCAGATCAGTCAGGCGACCAACGCAGCGGCAGCAATGTTCCATCTGTCGCGGCCAGTGTCCAACCCGCACATCAGCCAATGCGTGATGCCTGAGAGTTTTCCATCGCTCGCGCCAATCTGCAATGAAACGCTCAAACTCGGTGCGGCAATCAGCAAGGAATTCACTTCAAAAGGGTCGCGTTTCAAACTTACCTGTTCGCCTTTCTTTGACATGAGAGGGCAGGTGAAGGGCGTCACCATGGTCGTCTCTGAATTCCCGGGGCTGGCGCAGGAACTCGATCTGATCCTCGATAGCGGTCAGATTTACATGATGAACCGCTCCACCGACGGCACCATACAGCGCATCAGCGAAAAGTTTGCCAATCTGCTTGGTCTGGCGCGCCATGAGGCGGAAGGCAAAAACATCGCAAAGCTTGCCAGCAAGCAAATTACTGATGTGGTGCGAGAGATCGACAGCAAATTGGCGGCGCGCAGTGATGGCCATTTGCAGGACCTCAGCCGCTTGGTAGATGTCGAAACAGGCGCTGAAATCTGGATGAATTCCGAAACTTTCCTCTTTGATGATCCTTATATCGGCGCCTCGTCGCTCTATACCATCGGGACGGACATTTCCGAAATCATCACTAACAGCGAAAAGGCCGAAGAAGCTCTTGCGCAACTGATGATGCTGCAAAATCTGGCCAAGATAGGGTTTTGGTCTGTCGATTTGACAACCGATGAGGTGCACTGGTCCGACGAAGTCTTCAGGATACATGATGTGGCTAAAGAGGAAGGCGCGCCCGGCTTGGCGGATGCGATCAATTTCTATCATCCGGAGGACAGGGAAAGCGTTACGGCAGGGGTAAAGGAAGCCACGGAAAAGGGCGGCGAGTTCCATTTTCAAAACCGTCTCATGACCCGTGCAGGCACTGTCAAAAACGTGGAATCCTTTGGTCTTGCGCGAAAAGACCGGTCTGGCGCTGTGTCGAAAGTCATTGGTGTTTTCCGCGAACTTCCATCGGTTGCCGACAAAGCTGCGGAGTAGGGCAGAGACCATCGGCCCGAGCCAGACCAGACAGGATGGTGCAGTCCTTCGCAATCTTTACATTCTGATGCCTTGCTGTAACGGTCTCAGAAAAATTCCAACCTCTTGAGGGGAAGCATCATCATGTCATCTTTGAAGGTATTTGGTCGGGCGGCGCTGGTGTCGATTGCCTGTCTAAGCCCGCTCGTTGTGCAGGCGCAGGAGACACCTGTACGTCCCGCGAAGGTCTTTGAGGTGGTGGAGGTGTCCAGCGATGTGGTGCGCATCTACCCGGCGATTACATTGCCGTCGCGTGAAGTAGAATTGACCTTTCGGGTCTCCGGCCGGGTGGTCGAACTGCCTGTCCGGGCGGCGGTGTCGGTCGCTGAAGGGGACGTGATCGCACAGTTGGATCTGGCGAATTTTGAAACGGACGTGGCGCAACTTGAAAGCCGAAGAGATCAAGCCGCCGCAGAGTTGCGCGCGTTGCGGATCGGTGCGCGCGCCGAAGAGATCGTGGCCTTGCGCGCTGCGGTGGAATCGGCTCAGGCTCAGGTGGATCAGGCCCTCGAAGAATTTGTCCGTACAGAACAGCTTTTTGAACGCGATGTGGTCGCACAGGCCAGATTGGATCAGGATGACGCAGCCCTGCGCGTGGCGCAGGCTAACCTTCAGGCGCAAGAGGAAAACCTCGCCATCGGGTTGGCAGGGGGCCGCCCGGAAGAGATTGAGGCAGGCGAGGCCGCATTGCGCGGCATCGAGGCACAGTTGCAGGTGGCCCGCAACAATCTGGGATACGCCACGCTTCAAGCACCCTTTGATGGCATTATCGCACGCCGTCACATCGACAACTTCACGAACGTACAGGCAGGCCAGAACATTGTTCTGTTGCAGTCTTTGTCGACTGTGCACCTTGCCTTCGACGTCCCCGGTCCGGACGTGACCGCCTTGTCGAGCAGCGGCGTGTCACAGATCACGAACGAGGTTATTTTTGATGCGCTGCCCGATCAGTTGTTCCCGGCAGAGGTGGTGGAATTTTCCGTACAGGCCGACAGCGCCACGCAAACCTACCGCGGCCGCGTTGCGGTAGAAGTTCCTGAAAACTCGAATATTTTGCCAGGTATGGTCGGTCGGGTCATCTCCCGCGCGCCGGGGGACGCGCCCGATCTGGTGGTGCCGCTGACGGCGATTGCTGCGGCGGCGGATGGCAGCATGTTTGTCTGGGTCGTAGGCTCTGACAACACGGTAACCGCCCGTGATGTGCAACTGGGCGACATGGGAAGCGACATGGTGGCCGTGCTTGACGGGCTGAATGTGGGAGAGATTGTGGTCTCGGCCGGTGTCAGCAAACTGCTGGACGGCATGGAAATCCGCCCCATCACCGAAATCGGGGGCTGACCCATGGATCTGGCCAGATTTGCCATCGAGAAACGTGTTGTTTCAGCTGTTTGCACCCTGTTGATCCTGCTTGCGGGGTACTTTGCCTACGTCAACCTGCCGCGCTTCGAGGACCCGGAATTCATCATCCGACAGGCGCAGATCATCACGCCTTATCCCGGTGCCACGGCAGAAGAAGTCGCTGAAGAAGTGACCGAAGTGATCGAAAACGCCCTGCAGCAACTGCAAGGTGTCGATGAGGTGCGGTCGGTATCGTCGCCCGGTGTCAGCACGGTCACCGTGGAATTCACGATCCAGTCGACCAAGACATACCCGCAGCTCTACGAACGATTTGCGCAGATGCGCGCGAAAATCGACGATGCGGGCCAGCATTTGCCGCCCAACGCGCTGACCCCGCTGGTTTTTGACGACTTCGGCGACGTCTATGCCTTGTATTTTGCCATTGTCGGGGAGGGGTATTCTCTCACCGAACTGCATGAATACGCCAAAGACCTGCAGCGCGAACTGGTGACCGTGGATGGCGTGTCCAAGGTGGTGCTCAATGGGGTGCAGGACGCTGTTATTTATGTGGAATATTCTCCCGCACGGCTGATCGAGCTTGGGCTTGCACCCGAACAGATCGGGGACATTCTTGAGGCACAGAACCTTGTGCTGCCCTCGGGCGCGATCACTGCCGGGCAGACACGGCTCGAGGTGCGTCCGCAAAATGTGGTATCCTCAACTGACGCGATCGGCGCTCTGGTCATTACCAATCCGCAAAACGGCGCGTCCTTTCGCCTGTCGGACATCGCAACAGTGCGCGAGGGGCTGCAAGATCCTGCGGCGGGGCTGATCTTCCGGGACGGGCGTCCGGCGGTCGGCATCGGTATCTCCAATGAGATCGGCGGCAACGTCGTGAATATGGGGCAGGCGGTCAATGCCAAGATTGCCGCCCTGGAGGGGCAGCGGCCCATCGGGATGGACATTTTGCCGATCTCGGACCAGTCGGTGACGGTCAAGGCGTCCGTCGACAGCTTTGTGATGAACGTGGTGGTGGCACTTGTCATTGTGGTCGGCACCTTGCTGATCTTCATGGGGTTGCGGTCTGGCCTTCTGATGGGGGGCATCTTGCTCGTCACCGTCGCAGGCACGCTATTCGGGATGTTGCTCTACGGGCTGGACATGCAGCGTATTTCGCTGGGGGCCTTGATCATCGCGCTGGGGATGCTGGTTGATAACGCGATTGTTGTGGTTGAAGGGACTTTGGTGCGCGTCCAGAAGGGTGAAGACCCCGGCAAGGCCGCACAAGCCGTTGTGGCGCAGACAAAATGGCCCTTGCTGGGCGGGACGGTTGTGGGCTTTCTGGCGTTTTCACCGGTTGGGTTTTCACCTGACAATACCGGTGAATACGCAGGTAGTCTGTTCTGGACGATTTCCATTGCGCTGCTGTTTTCCTGGCTCGTGGCGATCTGGTTGACGCCCTACTACTGCACTTTGCTGTTGAAACCGGGCGAAGCGGTAGAGAAACCCGAAAATGTGATGCTGCGGACCTACCGGACCCTGCTGAACAAGGCGATTGCGGTGCGTTATGTGACAATCGCTGTGGTGGTTGCTCTCTTTGCCTCTGCCATTGCGCTCTTTAGCTATGTGCCGCCGGGGTTCTTTCCCTCATCGACACGCGAGCAGTTCGTGATCGACTTCAACCTTGCCGAAGGGTCCGACATCTCCCAAACCGAAGAATACATTCTTGAAATTGAGGAATATGTCCGAACGCTCGATGGTGTCACGGGCACCAACATCTCCGTGGGCGAGGGTCACTTGCGGTTCATGCTTGTCTATGAAGGTGAGGACGCAAACGCGGCCTACGGGCAGATACTCGTCGATGTGGAGGAATACGCCCAGATCGCAGAGCTGTTGCCTGAGATACAAAGCTGGGTGGATGAGAAATACCCCACAGCCGTGACCAAGGTCTGGCAGTTCGTTCTTGGGCCCGGGGGCGGCTCGAAGGTCGAAGCGCAGTTCACCGGCCCTGATCCTGTGGTACTGCGCGAACTGGCGGATGCGGCAAAGGCGATCTACGCGCAGGAAGGCGGCATCGCGGTCAAGGATGACTGGCGCGAGCAAGTGCGTGTGATCCGGCCTGTCATTGATACTGAGGATGCGCGGCGGCTTGGACTGACGCAGGCGGAAATCTCAAACTCGATCAACACGCACCTCAGCGGCTCGCAAATTGGCGTCTACCGCGACGGGGATGAGCTCAAGAGCATCATCATGCGACCCTTTGAAAGCGAGCGGAATGAACTGGCCCGACTGCGCGACATTCAGGTCTATAGCCAGGTGGCGGGGGACTACATTCCGATCTCACAGATCGTAGATGACTTTGATCTGGTCTTTGAGGCGGGCAATCTGCGGCGGGTTGATCGGCAGCTTGCCATTCTCGCACAGGCGGACAACCCCGTGGGTGTCCTGTCGGGTGAGTTCTTCGAGGCGGTCCGCGGCCCAGTGGAAGCCATCGAGCTGCCGCCGGGCTACGCGCTGGAATGGGAAGGCGAGTACGGAAACTCTAAGGAAGCCAATGAGGGTCTCGCGTCGACCATGCCCATCGGATTTGGGGCCATGGTGATTGTCGTGATCTTCCTGTTCAACGCGTACCGCCAGCCTTTGATCATCTGGCTGACGGTGCCACTGGCGCTGATCGGTGTGATCTGGGGCTTGGCTGCGAGCCAAACCCCCTTGGAGTTCATGGCCATTCTGGGTGTGCTGTCTCTGGCTGGGATGTTGATCAAAAACGCGATTGTCCTGATTGATGAGACGGACAGTCAGATCGCGAGTGGCAAGGCGCGTATGACAGCCGTGGTGGATGCTGCGGTCAGTCGTGTCAGACCAGTTGTGCTGGGGGTTTTGACGACGGTCTTGGGCGTGCTGCCGCTGTTGGCCGATCCGTTTTTCAAATCGCTGGCGGTTGTCATCGTCTGCGGTTTGAGTTTTGCAACGGTCTTGACGCTGATCGTGGTGCCGACGCTATATACCGTGTTTTTCCGGGTCAAAGCAACTGAGGTTCAGGCCGCGGCGGGCTGATCTGCGGCCCTTCCGGACACTGGCAGTGCTGAGGCAGCACCAAGACAGTACTGAAAAAATTGCGCCGCAGCCTGATGTATGCTTCAGGCCGCGGCGCTCATCCAGTAATCCGAAGGGAATTCCCGCAGGTTGTTCTGGACTCCACCACACTAAAATCTGACACCGGGTTGACCGGCTACACTAATCATTACCTGCTGCACTAATGCGTGCTAAATTTACCTGACTTCCACAATACCTAAACTATGCGCCAAAGTTACGATTTGGTAAATTGGCAAGGTTGCGTAGGTAATATTACCTATTCGACGGTGTGGTGAAGGCCGCAAACAGATTAGTGCTTCGGGCCTGATCCACTAATTCCACAACAGATGACACCTGCATCTTTTCAAGAATACGCGCGCGATGATGGTCGACCGTGCGCGGCGAAATATGCAAAGCGCGCGCCACGTCCTTGCTTGATGTGCTTGAGGGGTTCATCACCAGCAATTCCGCGATTTCCTTTTCCCGGTCGGTCAGTTTGTCAAAGTTGCCCTTGACCCGCAGTATTTCCGACCGGCCTTGCCGCCGAGCGATATCAGCCTTGAGGGCTGCTTCAATCTGGCCAAGCAAGACTTCCTGCCGAAAAGGTTTCTCAAGGAAATCAATCGCGCCCAGTTTCATCGCCTGCACGGATTCCGGCACCCCTCCGTGCCCGGTAATGAAGATGGTCGGCAAGGCCATGCCGTGCTCGACCATATGGGCCTGAAGCTCTAGCCCAGACATGCCGGGCATACCGTAATCAAGAATTAGGCACCCGCCGTCGTTTTCATCATAGGCGTCCAGAAAGGCCGCCGCAGAGGGAAAGTCGCGCGTCGTGTATCCGCGCAACCTCAAGGCACGCGCAAGCGATGCGCGCAGGTCGTCATCGTCATCGACAATGAAAATGCATGGCGCGCTGGCGTCATTCATCCGGGGTCTCTTTGGGTTTGCGCGGCAACAGGGCAGGGACGGTAAAGCAGAACTCTGCGTATCCGTTGTAGCTGGTCTGGTACCAAAGCCTGCCGCCATGGGCGTCGATGATGGTGCGGCAGATGGACAGACCCAGCCCCATGCCGTCTTCCTTGCTGGTTTCAAACTGTTCAAACACCGCAAGCGACTGATCCACGCCCGGGCCTGTGTCTTCGACACAGATCAAGACGCCGTTGTCGTCGTTGCGCGCCTTGACGTTGATGCGGCGCTCCTCAACCTCGCTGTCGGCAATCGCTTCGATGGCGTTGCGCAGCAGGTTGACCAGCACCTGTGCGATCTGCACGCGGGACCCGTAGACGGGCAACAGGGCCGCGCTGGATGTGCGGATTGCAATGGCGTTTTCCTTGGCCTCCGGCCTGACCAGATCAAGCGTCTGCTCGATCAGTTCAACAACGTCAAACTCTGCTTTTTCGGTGCCGTCTTTGCGCACAAAACCCCGCAGCGCCTTGATGATACCGCCTGCGCGGTGGGCCTGACGGTCCGTTTCTTCAAGGATGGTGGCAAGGTCAGGGTCGTCGATTTTCTTGTGCTGCAAGGCGCTGACGGCAGCATCCATGTTTTGCGTGATGGCAGAGAGGGGCTGGTTCAATTCATGGGCAAGGCTGGTGGCCATTTGCCCCATCACGTTGACCCGTGCGGAATGGGACAGATCCCGGTTCAACTGCCTGATTTTCCGCTCCGCACCTTTGCGCTGGGTAATGTCGTCTGCTGTTACCATGGCGTGGATGGGCGCACCGCCATCCTCATCCCGGATGACAATCACGCTTTCTGAGACCCAGATCACGTCGCCCGTGCGCTGAACATAGCGTTTTTCCTGCAGGTCGCCGTCTTGGACCATGTCTTGTCCGCTGCAGAACACATCCGCAACCGGATCGTCCGGATGGCAAATGTCGCGGATGTTCAGCTTGAGAATATCTGTTGCGCTGTAGCCAAGCATCTGGGCAAATTTCGCATTGACCCGGATGAGCCGCCCGGTGCCGGCTTCGATCTGGGCCATGCCACGTGAGGCCAGATCAAAGGTGCGGCCAAATTCGCTTTCGGTTTTCTTCCGCTCGACAATGGCCTGAACAAGGGTGGCGTTTGCCCGCTCAAGCTCCCTGTAGGTTTTTGGCATCGGGGCGGAGGCTGAAACCTCGCCCTGCGACACCAGCGAGGCGCGCACGGCAAAGGCGCGCACGGGCTTGTGGATGTAATTGGCCAGCACCAGGCCAACGATCCCAGTTGCCAAAGCAATCAACGCCGCGAGCCAGATATTATGCGCGCGGTTCGCCTTGATCACTCCGGTGAAGTCATTTTCCGGCGCATAGACCGCAATGGACCACGGCAATTCCGCGCTGATGGGCGGCATCAGCGTTGAGACATAGGTGGCGCCCATATACTCAAACCGCCGCGACATTTCTTCTTCCAGCGGTTCCTGAAGGTCCATGGCGAAGCTGCCAAAGGCCGCCTGCGCCACCGGGTCGTCAATTTCGTCAATGGTGACAAACCTGAAGCTGCCGTCCTCGGCGCGTTTGCGAATGAGATCGGGCTCGGGGTGTGCGATCACCTCGCCGTTTTTGTTGACGATCAGGGCGGTGCCATTGTCGCCAATGTTCAGGCGCGACAAAAACTCCGAGATGGCATCAATGGCGATGTCAACGCCGACCACCCCTTGCAAGCTGCCGTCCGACCCAAAGACAGGCGATGCCGCCGTAATCCCCGGTTTTTGCGAGGTGAAAAAGATATAGGGGTCGGTCCAGATGCTTTTCAGTTCGGTACTTGCGTCCTGATACCACAGCCTGTTGCGGGGATCATATGTATCGGTCGGGTCAGGCTTTTCTTCGATGATCGAGTAGTCATCATCGCGCCAAATCAGCGTGGTTTCGCGCAGGTCGCCATCGCGTCTGACCACCTTGGTGCGGAACGGGCCGGGTTCGTCACTTGTGCGCATCACAAAAACAAAGCTGCCGCTGCGATCTCCGTAGAACAGGCCGGAAAACTGCGGTGCGATCTGAAGCTGCTGAAACAACAGCTTTTCCAGCACGAAAAAGTTGTCACTGGCAATCACCTGGCTTTCGGCCAGACGTGTTGCCAGTTCTGCAGCGCCCCGCGCCGGTTTCAGAAAGCCACGGGAATGCTCGATGGTGTTTGTGCCCACATCACTAAGCAGGTTGCGCGCGTGTTCCAACAGAACCTTTTCGGAGGTGATGAAAGAAGAAAACACAACAATGGAAACGGCGACAAACTGAAGCCCTGCGAGGCACAAGGCCAGCACAAGGCCAAGCGACAGTCTCACCCGCTTTACCTTTTTTGACAATCGCGCACCGAAGCCCATTCCTGCGGCATCCGTGGCGTGTGCCTCCATTGTCATTGCGTGCTAGTCCTGTGTCACGTGTTTTTGAACCACTGCTTGGTTTTTATCGCTTTCCATAGAACACGCTCAACGTCCATCTTGCAAATTCTACCTGCAGTAAAAGTCCTTCTTTGGGCGCATTTCCGCACCAATTGTATATGTTTGTGGTGTAAAACCGCCGACGCGGCTGTGCCGATCACGCAGGTTTGCGGGCGCGGGCTTATACAAAGTCGAAAATGCCTTCCTGCGGCGTCCACCACGCCACTTCTTCTTCGACATGGCGTCTTTCTCCGTCTTTTGATTTTTCTTCCTGTACGCGGAAGGAAACCGCTCCATCGTCGGCTCTCTCGTATCTGACAACGGCCGTATCCGCGCTGCGAAAGCTCTGCATATCCGCAAAAAGAGCCTCGTCCGTATCGAGGATGGTACCGATCGCGCCGTAGATATGATCGCTTTGCGCGGCGCCTCGGTCCGTGAACCACCCGTTTGATGCAAACTCAAAGGCCGACCACGAAAAAGTCGTCTGCTCGATCTCTGTCATGACATCGGCAAGGGCCTCTTCGGGCTGTATCACGAAATCAAAACTGTCTTCGGCGACCTCAACCACCCGGTCTGTCAAAGGAGTTGATTCCGCATCACCCGTGACTTGCCCAAAGATGACAGGGGTGTCATCAAACCCCGACAGACTGGCCGACTGGACCCCCAGCGATGTGGTCTCAGCGCTGCCAAAGCTCACTTTCGTGCCATCGCCCAGCAGGTGCGTGCCCGCGCTGCCCGCCATCCAACTGACAGAGACCGCTTCGTGCCACCCGTCCAGATGCGCCCATTCGGCAAGCTGGTATTCAAACCCGAAACTGTCGACATTCTTGACGCGCACAGTGAAAGGCTGCCCGCCTTCGGCAGAGGCAGGGCCCATGACCACAACCGCGTCCTCGATCGCCTCGGCAAACGAAACCTTGTGCCATGTCTCACGATCTGGCTGTGCGTTGCGCGCCGTGCCGACCTCCATCTGAACCTGCGCCACCGCGCTGTAGTCGGGGGCTGTCGCAATATCGGCGAGGCTGACCGTCTGCACCGGCCCCCCCAACCCCTCGCTGTCGTCGCTTTGGGCAGGGAAGGTGCGGTCCAGATAGGCGTTGATGCGCGCGACGCTCAGGTCGCCGTCTGCAAATTCAAGCTGTTCGATTGTCGTCAGAACGTCTGTGCCATCGGTCGCAGTGGTCACCGTCAAAGCGCCGTTTGTCCCGCTCTGGCCGTCAAAGAGCAGGTAGGTGTCGGCGATGCTGGCGGTGAACTGCACCGTGTCTAAGCCAGCGCCCCCGTCAAGTACATCATCGCCTGTGGAGGCCAGCAGCAGGTCATTGCCGGCGCCGCCAAAAACCACGTCATCGCCTGCGCCTGCATCGATTGTGTCGTCGCCCCCGTCACCGCTGATTGTGTCTTGCCCGCCAAAGCCGTCGATGATGTCGTCGCCGCCGCGTCCGTCGATGATGTCATCACCCTCTCCGACGTAGGTCAGCTCGATCCGCCGGTTGGCCCAACTGCCAAGGCTGAAGGACACGCTCGCGTCCGAGGCGGTCAAGCCGTCCATTTCTGTCAGCACTGGCTCGGCTGTGGCGTCCGTGCCGCCTGCGCCGCCATCCCAAAGCTCCGTGCTGGTGATGAAGTAGGGCTGCCCGGTCAGCAAGGCGCTGATATCCATGGAGATATCCGCCTGATCTGTGCCGCTGCGGTCAGAGACAAAGAGCACCAGCCGGCTGTCGCTGCCGTAGCCATGCACGTCGATCTCTCCGCTGACATCCCAATCAAGGATCGGGGTCAGTCCCTGCAGGCTTTCGCTCATCATTTTGAACATCTGCCCCGTGATCGACAGGCCATCCCCGTCCACATCGGTGAGCGACGTGCCTTGTGCTGCATCAAACGACAGAGGCCAGATTTGCGCGGCGTCCACGTCATTGATCACCAGTTCAAAGAAATGTTCGACCACCATGGCTGCGTTTTGCAGCCCCCGGTTGTTCTGAGACCCGTTCGACTTCGTGTTCCATTCGGTGATGTGGTACTCAAGATCAGGGGCCATGTCAGAGCGGTCAAGCTGGCTGACCATGCGGTCGAATTGATCGAATTTGAAGCCCCGGTCGCCGTCTATGCGGTCAAATCCGCCGGACTGGTAGTAGTGTTGGACCAGACCGTCGATGGCGTCTGCGGCCCCGCTCACCGCGTTGATCCCGTTGCTGATCTGGTTGAGTTGTGCGCGCGCAGAGCCTTGCCCGGGCACCGAGACCAGTTGCCAGCCTTCAGGGACCACGCCATCAAATTGCGCATTGATGTCGGCCTGAGAAAAGGCGCGCAATTCGCCGTTTACCTCGCCCAAATAGGCCTCTGTGTCATTGCGGCTGGAAAACAGGGCAGAGGCAGATGAAGTGGTCTGCACGATGATCTTGGCCTCGTCATTTGCGGCCACGTCCAGCAGGTTTTCCAGCGTCTGCACGACGGCCCCGGCAACATGGCCGTATTCTGACGCGGCCATTTCGCCACTGCCCCAGAATTCGTTACCGACCTCAAAGCTCTTGATCGTCACGCCACTGGCGGCCGCATAGGCCATCGCCGTCTGGACATAGGTCGCAACTGCATCGCGGTAGTCCTGCGTCACCTCGCTGCGTTGCCCGTAGGTGCCCGCCAGCATGGCATTGGCTGCAGACGATTCAAACGCCATCTGCGTGGGGATCACAAGCGACACCTCTGCGCCAATGCGCCCGGCCTCAGCAAAGAACTGATCCATCGGCGTCAGCGTCTGGCTTGGATCGCGCGCAGAGACGGCCAGATCCGGCTGGGTCATGTCGAAATAGTTTTCGGTCGCCGACCCACCGGGGAACCGCAAGGTTGTTGCGCCCAGTTCGGTGACGTTGTCGCTCAGGCTGTCGTCAGGATCGACAAATTCCTCATCATAGATCGTGACAAGATTTACGCCAAAATGGTCCTCTGTGATCTGGTTGAATTCATAAAGTGTATCTTCAGAAACCGTATAGTTTTTCACGCCCGCACCCATTCAAAGGCGCCCCCGCGTTAGGCTTTAGGGAACAGAGGTTACCCAAGCCTGAACAATACCGGGTGTTTTTCGGGTATTGTTAAGCCCTTTCCGCCGCATTCCCGCCATGATGGCAGTCCCGGATGATTGCCGCCTGATGTGTTGGGCGCACATCAGGCAGATTTACTGTCTGCAAACAGGGTGAAGAGGGTCGTTCAGTCCGCAACGCTAAACCACGGTCTGAAATCTGGTCAGCAATTGAGCTATTCCCACCCTGCTTGCCTGCAAGATCAGGGAAACAGAATTTCAGTACAACTATAGATTGTTAAAAATCTGTCACAGGTTCAGTGTCTAACCCAAGAAAGGTCACGCCGCTTGCGGGGGTGATTTGATTTTCTGACAACTTTGGGGGACTGCCTGTGACCGTTTCAACTTCTGACCATTTCATCAATGAATTGCATTCTGACACTGAAGGTTTTGATCAAGGCACCTTTGTTGCGGGTCTGGAGGGGGGCGCCGTCACCCTCAGGGCGCCGGAGGCCACAAAAGAGTTGGGCGAGATCACGGAACACGCCAGTTTCGCCAGTGGTCTTGAGGGCGGTGCCGAAGTCGTCGTTTACGAAGACGGTCTGTTCTTTGTCACAAATGGCGCGTTGGGCAGGATCGATGTCTTTGATCTGGTCACAGAGCAACTGGTGGATTCTTACGATCTGACTTTCTTGCCGGGCTTTGACGGGCTGCAGTCTGTTGCGGTCAAGAACGGTCTGGTGGCGGCTGCGGTCTCTACCCCCAATGTCACCGCCGAAGGTCTGAGCACCACCGTCACCGAAGGTCAGAACGGCTATGTGGTCTTGATCGACGTGGCCAGCGGTCAGGTGATAGACCGCGTCACCGTGGGCAACCTGCCCGACATGGTCACCTTCAACGCGGATGGCAGCAAACTGCTGGTGGCAAATGAAGGCGCGTTCAACGCTGAGAACGGCTTGGACCGGGACCCCATAGGATCTGTGTCTATCATCGATCTGGCCAATGGCGCGCTGGACCCGCAGGAAACACAAGTCAGCTTCGCGGATTTTGATGGTCTTGAGACGCTGGCGCAGACCAATGGCATCCGACTGGCGGACGGGGCGTCGATGCTGCGCGGGTTGGAGCCTGAGTATATCACCGTGCAGGGCAACACCGCCTACATTGCCTTGCAGGAGGCCAACGCGATTGCCGTGCTCGACATCGAAACGGCGACCTTCACCAATATCTTCAGCGCAGGCGTCGTGGACCACAGTGTTGCCGGCAATGAGATCGACGTCAACAACAACGGCGTGATCGACATTCGCACCTTTGACAATCTGGTTGGTTTGCGGATGCCGGATGCCATCGCGAGCTTTGAAAAGGATGGCACGACCTATCTGATCACCGCCAATGAAGGCGACGGGCGCGGCGATGCCTTTGACGAGGACGGCAATGCGATCCCTCTTGGGGATGAGCTGCGTGTGGGCGATGCACCTGCGGGCTTGATTGACACCAGCGTCGATACAACCGGGCTGGAGCGGCTGAAAATCTCGACCATTGATGGGGACACAGACGGCGATGGTGACATTGACGTGCTGCACAGCTTTGGCAGCCGGGGCTTCACCATTCTGGACACAAGCGGCAATGTGATCTTTGACAGCGGCTCTGAGTTTGCGGCCATCGTGGCAGAGATCGCGCCGGAGCGGTTCAACGATGACGATGGCGACGACGGCGAAGACCGCTCTGACGACAAGGGCGTCGAGCCTGAGGCCGTGACGGTAGGGGAGGTCAACGGTGCGCTCTATGCCTTTATCGCGCTGGAGCGTGACAGCGGCATCATGATCTACAACATCGATGACCCGGCCAATGCCACATACGTCGACTATATTCCCGGCTTCGGGCGGGAGGGCGGCGACGTGCGTGCACCCGAAACCATCGCCTTTGTGCCCGCAGAAGAAAGCCCCGCAGGTGTGGCGCAGATCGCCGTGGCCTATGAGGCGACCGGTGACACGCTTGTCTACGATCTGGGAGCAGTGATCGCTGAGCCGGTTGCGCCGCGGATCTCCGAATTCCGCCCGAACCCCGCGGGCAGCGACCCGAACCCGATGGATGTTGAACTGACTGGGGAACCCGGCGCGGAGTTCGACCTTTGGTTGCTCTCGGTGGAAAGTGATGCGGGCAACGGCGGTCTTGGGACGGTGGATCGCGCCGCCAATGTGACCGGCAGCTTTGACGCAAACGGCATCGCGGTTGTTCAGGTGCCTGATCTGGAAAACCCCAGTTTTACTTACATTCTCGCGGATGATTTCACGGGCACCCAAGGGCAAACTGACTTTGACACCGACAATGACGGCGTGCCGGACGATCTGTCGACACTTGTGCAGGTTTTCGACGCCATCGGCGTTCCGGATGCACCGGGTGAGCCCCTTTACGGCGCAGCGGCAGGGGGCGTTGATCTGGTCAGCACCGAAAATGGCGAACCCGAATTATTGTTCCGGGATGGGCAAACCGGCGACATCTACCGCGTCTTTGGCGATACCATTCTGGATGCGCAGGGAAATGAGGTAGACGTCGCTGAATTTGACGTGGACCCGACTGCCGCCACTTTCGGCAGCGTCAATCCGGTGCGCAGCTCGCCCGCGACAAACCCTGACCTGCAGGTCACCGAAATCTGGCCCGGTCAGGAAGGCCGCGACATTACCGGTGACTGGTTCGAAATCACCAATCTGGGGGAGGCCGCGTGGACGCCGGATGTGGGCGCGCTTTTTTACGATGACGACAGTGATGACCCTTCTGCGGCGGCTTCGATCATGGGCATCAGCGCCATTGCACCGGGCGAATCCGTGATCGTCGTGACAGGTGCGGACGCCAGTGCCGTGGACGCCTTCAAAGCGGCATGGGCTGGCAGCATCGACGGCGTGCAGGTGGGCTATGTGGATGGTGCTGACCTTGGCGGCGGTGGCGATGCGGTCACTCTGTTTCTGGACGCAGACGGCACGCTGACGGGCGCTGATATTGTCGATGTCGCGGCCTATCCTGATGCCGCCGCCAATGACGCGCAGTCATGGGATGTGGACAACGGTCAGTTCTCGGAAGTGGGTGCCTTGACCGATGTGGTTGAAAGCACGGCAACCGGGGGGGACACAGGCGATACCCCTGCTGTTGGCTCTCCCGGCGCGGTGACGGAAACGATTGTGGTTGATCCCTTTACGCTGATCTCAGCCATCCAAGGCTCATCTGCAAATGTCACGCAGGTTACTGTCGACGATGGCTCTGCGCTGGCCGGGCAGGTCGTCACCATCAGCGCGGTGGTCACGGCGGATTTTCAGGAGGGACTTGGCGGCTTCTTCGTTCAGGAAGAGGACGCAGATCAGGACGCGGATGCCACCACATCCGAAGGCATCTTTATCTTTGACGGCGTTCTGGCAACGGGTGTTGATGTCAGTGTTGGTGATGTTGTGACCATCGAAGGCACGGTCGCAGAATTCTTCGGTCAGACCCAGATCACCGCAGGCTCGATTGCGGTGACAGGCACGGGCGCGCCACTGCCCACGGCAACCATCGTCAATCTGGGCAGCACCGGTGCCATTCTCGACACGCGCGGCGACTATGTCGTCAACCTTGAGGCGGTCGAGGGCATGTTGATCACCATTCCTGAAGACCTCGTAATCTCGGAAATGTTCAACCTTGACCGGTTCGGACAGTACAGCGTGTCTGCGGACGGACGCCCGGTGCAGTTCACGCAAGAAAACGCCCCTGATGCCGCAGGTTTTGATGCGCATCTTCAGGATGTGGCTGCCCGCAGCCTTGTGCTGGACGACGGGTCAACCAGTCAGAACCCTGCAGAGCTTCGGATCATCGACGGGAACAACGGTGTGCTGGACGCAACCGACAGTTTCCGCATGGGCGATACGTTGTCGGATGTAACGGGCGTTGTGCGTTTTGGGTTTGACGAATTCCGGCTGGACAATGCGTCAGGCACCTACAGCGCAACCAACCCAAGGCTAGAGACGCCTGATGAGGTGGAGGGAGCCTTTAAGGCGGTCAGCCTGAACGTGCTGAACTTCTTTACCACTATCGACGCACCGGGGGCCGTCACCGACACCGGCGCAGACCCGCGCGGCGCTGATGATCTGGCGGCGGGTGAGGGCGCTTTAGCGCAGACAGAATTTGACCGTCAGGCCGCCAAACTGGTCAATGCCATCGTGGCGCTGGATGCGGATGTTCTGGGCCTTGTGGAGCTTGAAAATTCCAGTACCGACGCTGCACTCGCTGAACTAGTCGATGCGGTGAACACGGCGCTTGGCAGCACCGTCTACGACTATATCTCAACCGGGCTGGCAGGTGGCGATGCCATCACAAACGGCATCATGTACAAGGTCGACGCCGCGACGCCTGTGGGGGATGTGGCGGTGCTGACCGACTTCAACGGTCAAAGCTTCCTTGACCCGCTGGACGCCGGGCGCGACCTGAACCGGCCTGCGGTCACCCAGACCTTTGAGGAGGCATCCTCCGGCGCGCTGGTCACCATCTCTGTCAATCACTTCAAATCGAAAGGATCGCTGTCGGGCCTGCCCGAAGACGAAGACCAGCTTGACGGGGCAGGCAACAACAATGCCACCCGCGAAGCGGCCTCCACCCTGCTGGCGGAATGGTTGGCGTCTGACCCCACAGGCACGGGGGCTGAAAACCAGCTGATCATCGGGGACCTGAACGCTTACGCCAAAGAGACGCCGATCACCGCGCTGGAAGACGCAGGGTTCACGGATGTGGCGCAGGCTGTGCTGGGCAATGAGGCCTATAGCTATGTCTTTGACGGGCAAATCGGTACGCTTGACTACATCATGGCGAACGGTCCGGCGTTTGAGGCGCTGACGGGCGCTGCCGAGTGGCACATCAATGCCGATGAGGCGGATGCCATCGACTACAACCTTGATTTTGGCCGTGATCCCAACCTCTTTAACGGGGACACGCCTGCGCGCAATTCGGATCATGACCCGGTTGTTGCGGGCTTTACCTTTGAGGAAGCGGGTGACCTGAATATCGTCGTGGACTCGGGCGGCGACGACTACCTTGAAGGCACCGCAGGCAACGATCTTTTTGCGCTCAAAGGCGGAGAGATCAACATTCTGCTGGGCCTTGGCGGGGATGATGTGTTTGACCTGAGCGGGACGCTGGACAACGGCATTCAGGACACCAACCGGCTGTTTGACTGGTCTGAAGGCGACCTGCTGACAGGGATCACAGTGGACGATGTTGATCTGTCTACCGCCTTTTCCTTCGGGATTGGCCTGCGCTTTGAATATGGTGCGGACAACGACATCATGATCGTGAACGGCGAGGATGTGCCAGATATCCTGAACGGCATCTTTGGCGATGACTTCATGATCTGATGCCTGACAAAAGCTTGACGCGCCTGCCAGCACCAAGGCTCTGGCAGGCGCGGCGGGTTTTTGCGCGTTCTCTTGCGGGGCGCTTTGGTGTAGCAAGGCGCAAACGGTCTGCGACGCTTTTGGGGGGTGACATGCAACTATCTGCAAATCTTGGGTTTCTGTGGGCTGACCTGTCCTTGCCGGACGCAATACTTGCTGCGAAAAAAGCAGGCTTTGATGCTGTTGAATGTCACTGGCCCTATGACACGCCTGCAGCAGATGTGGCACAGGCCCTTGCGCAAACCGGTCTGCCGATGCTGGGGTTGAACACGCGCCGGGGCAACCTGCAGGCGGGTGAAAACGGCTTGTCCGCCTTGCCGGGCCGCGAAGACGAGGCGAAAGCCGCCATTGACGAGGCCGTGGCCTACGGGGCTGAGATTGGCGCGCAGGCGGTGCATGTTATGGCGGGGTTTTCGCGAGGACATGAGGCGCATGGCACGTTTGTGCAGAACCTGCGCTATGCGGCGCAAGTGGCGGGTGCGGCCAGCATGACGGTGGTGATTGAACCGCTGAACCGCCATGATGCGCCGGGCTACTTTTTGCAGACCACCGATCAGGCGGCGGCGATCCTGTCAGAGGTGGGCGGCGACACGGCAAAGCTGATGTTTGACTGCTATCACGTCGGGCGGAACGAAGGCGATATCATCACGCGCCTGACTGCTTTGTTGCCGATGATCGGACATATTCAGTTCGCCGGGGTGCCCGCGCGCGGCGCGCCGGATCAGGGAGAAATCAACTACGCGGCAGTCATTGCGCAGATTGCAGCGCTTGGGTGGCAGCGCCCCCTTGGTGCCGAATACAAGCCCGGCGGGGATACCGATGCCACCCTTGGCTGGATGCAAACCTTGTTCAGGCAATAGACAAACACGCACCGGATGTTAGACTTTTCCCAATGGGAACCATCTTGGGGCATGGATGAAGCATGATGCGGCTATTGGTTTTTCTTTGCGCTTTTGCAGGGGCCACAGCACTGCAGGCGCAGGAGTTTTTCACCCTTAAAGGGCATGGCGGGCCAATCAAGGGGATCGCGGCGCATGCAGATGGCAGTATTCTGACCGCAAGTTTTGACAACTCTGTCGGGCTGTGGCGCGATGGTGTGCCGCGCTGGCTTGAGGGGCACGAGGCCGCCGTTAATGCTGTGGGCTGGCTGGGGCAGGGGCGGATGGTCTCTGCTGGCGATGATTACACGCTCCGGCTTTGGGAAGAGGACGGTAGCAGCAGGGTTTTGGGCCAGCACACCGCAAAGATCATTCAGGTGGATGTGGCCGCGGGGTCTGGTCTGGTGGCCACGGCAAGCTGGGACCGGACTGCAGGCATCTGGGACACCACAGGCACCGGAGCACCGGTCATCCTGCGCGGGCACGCCAATACAGTCAATGATGTTGCCTTTTCGGCGGATGGCGCGCGGCTTTACACGGCCTCCACAGACGGTGCGATCTTTATGTGGGATGTTGCTACTGGCGAGCGTTTAAGGCGTTTTGAGCAGCACGGGTTCGGGTTGAACACAATCGTGCTGGCCGAAGATGAAAGCTGGATCGCATATGGGGCGATTGATGGGGTGACGCGGGTGATTTCCCTGCCCGATGGCGCGCCTTTGCATGATTTTACCGCCGGGCGCCGACCTGTGCTGGCGATGTCTTATGATGCGCCGACCAACAGGATCGCTGTGGGGGACGCCGAAGGCTATATCATGGTCATTGATACGAAAGCGTGGCGCATCGCAGATGATTTCCGGGCGACGCTGTCCGGGCCGGTCTGGGCGTTGGATTTCACCACGGACGGGCAGAATATCCACGCGGGAGGTTTAGATAGTGCGATGTACAGCTGGCCCGTCGCGGCCTTAAGCCGCGCTGGAAAAATGACGGAAACCGAACCATCGTTCTTGCGCGCGCCCGAAACCATGAGCAACGGGGAGCGACAGTTTCAACGCAAATGTTCTATTTGCCATGCTTTGGGCCCTGACGGGGAGCGTCGTGCAGGCCCCACGCTTTATGGTGTCTTTGGGCGGTCAGCGGGGGCAGTGGAGGGGTATTTCTATTCAGAGACGCTGGAAGGTGCTGAGATCGTGTGGTCGCCCGAGACCATAGATGCGCTGTTTGACATTGGGCCGGATCACTACATTCCAGGATCGAAAATGCCACAACAGCGTATTACGGCGCAAAGTGATCGGGATGATCTGATTGCGTTTCTGGAAAAGGCCACGGCGGCAGACCGCTGATACAAGGAGCATGCTTTGCGCAGGTGTCAGGTTTTTCGCCGCTCGGGGTGAGCGGCGCCCGCGCCCCCGCCTTGCCCCTGCGTCTGTCTTTTTTGGTACTTGCTTTGCCGTGATGTTTTTTCCCACTCTCCATGCGCGCGCAATCGTTTGCATGGCGGGCCGCAAGCGCGTAGGTTTTGAACGATGTCGAACAGCCCTCATTATGCCGCCCGTCTCAATGCGTTTAAAATTGGCGCAGCGGCCTATTGGCCGGGAAAAAACACCGTGACAACAGCCGACCTTTTGGCGCGGGCCGCAACCGCAGGTCTGTCGGCTGCTGATCTGAATTATCCCGACCACTTTGCCCATGATACGCCTGCGGATCTTGCAACCGCGCTGCAGGACAACGGTATGATGCTCAATGGGTTGGCGATGCGGTACTATACGGATCCGGCCTTCAAGCTGGGCGCTTTTACCCACCCTGATGCCACGGTGCGCCGCGCCGCCATTGACGAGACAAAGCGCGGGCTCGATGCGCTGGCCGAGATGGGCGGGCGCACCATGACGCTTTGGATGGGGCAGGACGGCTTCGACTATTCTTTCCAGATGGATTATGCGGCGGCGTGGGATCACACTTTGGACGCGATGGCGCAGGTCTGTGATCATAACCCCGCGCTGGACATCGCGCTGGAGTACAAACCCAATGAGCCCCGCGCCTTTGCGCTGATGCCGGATGCGGCGACCACGTTGCTGGCGCTGCGCGAGATCAACCGCGCCAATACGGGCGTCACGCTGGATTTTGCGCATGTGCTCTATGCCGATGAGATGCCCGCCTTTGCAGCGCGACTGGTGGCCCGGCACTCTCGCATCCTCGGCGTGCATCTCAACGATGGCTACGGGAAATGGGACAACGGGTTGATGGTGGGCGCCGTGCACCCGATCCAGACCATTGAGCTTTTGGTTGAGCTTGAGCGCATTGGGTATGACGGCGTTATCTATTTTGACACTTTCCCCGACCATTCTGGCCTCGACCCCGTGGCCGAAGCACGCACAAATATTGAAGTGGTTGAGAACATGCGCCGAATTGCGAAAGATCTGGTGACCCACAGCGCGCTGAACGACGCAATTGCGCAGCAGGATGCGCCAACCGCGATGCGGTTGGTTCATGCCGCATGGAGAGCGTCATGAAAGTCATGGTCGCAGGTGCGCTGCATCTTGATCTGGTGGTGCGTGCACCGCACTTGCCCCAGCGCGATGAAACCGTGGTAGGCAGTCGTGTCGACTATGTTTTTGGCGGCAAGGGCGGCAATCAGGCCATTGCCGCTGCGGCTATGGGCGCGCCCACGGTGTTTGCGGGGCGGGCGGGCATTGATGCCTTTGGTGAAATGCTGCGCTTGCGATTGACGCAAAGCGCTGTGGATGCAAGCCAGCTACAGCTTGATCCCGGCCCCAGTGGGATGAGTGCCGCGATTGTAGATGAAAACGGGGACTATGGCGCGGCCATCGTGTCAGCCTCCAATCTCAACATTGACGCGGATGCGATCACGTTGCCCAATCCGGCGGCGGTGCTGTCTTTGCAGAACGAAATTCCGGAGGCGGTGAACATCGCGCTGGCGCTCAAAGCCAAGGCGCAAGGCACGCCTGTTTGGTTAAACGCGGCCCCCGCCAGAGCGTTGTCGCCGGAATTCATGGACCTTCTGGACCTGATCATTGTGAACCGGGTCGAGGCTGCGTTTTATCAGGACCGGGCTTTGAGGCCGCGTATGCTCGAAACACTGGGCAAGGATGGCGTAAAGCTGGATGGCGAACATCACCCCGGTTTTCCGATTGAGGCGACATCTTCGCATGGTGCGGGCGACATGTTCATTGGCGCGCTCGCGGCAGAGGTCTGCGCCGGGGCATCTGTGGCCGACGCCCTTCCTTTTGCGCAGGCGGCGGCGGCTTTGCTGGTCTCTACCCCTCTTGCTGCCCGCGATCACCTGACCCGTGAGGCGGTTGACGCCTTCCGTGCGGGTCACGGCAGCCGGTAAAACCGCCGGGCAGTGCCGCCGAAAACCTCCGCCTGATCCACCGACGACAGATGTGCGCAAAGCGATTGCGCCACCCCAAACCACGCGCCGTATTCTGCGCGCACCCGGCACACTGGCCAATCTGATCCCCACATCACCCGGTCTGCGCCAAAGACCTCGAGGACATGATGGGCGAAGGGGCGGATGTCCTCGCTGGTCCACTCTGGTGAGGCTTCTGTCACCAGCGCAGAGAGCTTGACGCAAGCACGCGTATCCCGGGCCAGCCGTGTCATGCCTGCCGCCCATTCCGTAAAGGCATCCTGCCCCGCCATCTGCTCGCGGATCTGCGGTTTCATGCAATGATCAATCACCACCCGCAGGTCAGGATACCGTGTAAGCAGCTTGTGAAAATTATCGAGATGTCGCGGAAAGCCAAGCGCGTCAAAGGTCAGGTCCATTTCGATCATCTCGTCAAAGGCCCACTGCACGTCGTCCCGCAGCATCCAGTCCACATCCTCGATATCCTGTATCATCGGGCGCAGGCCGCGAAATTTCGGGTGTGCAGCGAAGGTCTGCATCACCTTCCTGTGGTCCTCGGCCTCAAAATCGACCCAGCCAACGACTCCAAGAACGCTGGGGGTCGCATCCGCAAGACCCAGCATGTAGTGGGTTTCGGCCACGCTGGCGGCCGCCTGAACGAGAACCGTGCCTGCGATCCCTTCGGCAGCAAGGGCAGGGGCCAGATCGGTCGGGCCATAGGGCCGATTGAGCACGGCGATGTCCTGCGGCATCCAGTCGTAGTCGCCCCGCGCGGGCTGCCAGAAGTGTTGGTGCGCATCAATCCGCATCAGGCTGTTCCGGTGGGCGCGTCTTCGCGCATCAGCCCTTTTGCTTTGAGATCTTCCCACAGGGCGGGCGGAATAACGGCTTGGGCGGCTTGCAGGTTGCCCGCCATTTCATTCACCGTTTGCCCCCCAGGGATCACGCTCAGATGCGTGGGATGCATCAGCGGAAACTGGAACGCCGCATCTACCAGCCGGACCTCATGGTCGCGGCACACCTCTTCGATCTTGGCGACGCGGTCCAGAATATGCTGCGGGGCCAGATCGTAGTTGTACATCGCGCCTTGCCGCGCGCCGGTGGCCAGAACGCCCGAATTGTAAGGCCCGCCGGTCACAATGCCGATGCCGCGCTTTTCACACATCGGCAGGAAAGAGTTCAGCGCTTCTTGTTCCAGCAGCGTGTAGCGCCCGGCCAGCAGGAAAATGTCGAAATCACCACGCTCTGCCAGCGTCTGGCACACCTCCCATTCGTTGATGCCGCCGCCGATTGCCTTGATCAGCCCCTGATCGCGCAGCGAGATCATCGCGTCATAGCCACGGGCCGCAAAAAATTCGTCGATCCGCATGTCCGACATCTCTTTTGAGCCATGCGAAAATATGCACAGATCATGCACATAGAGGATATCAATGCTTTCAACCCCCAGACGCGCAAAGGAATGCTCAAACGACCGCATGACCCCGTCGTAGGAATAATCGAAATGCTCGCGCCGTTGCGGCACGTCGAACCATTTGCCCGCCCCTGACTGATGCTCTTTGGCGCAGGGCAGCATCAGGCGCCCCACCTTCGACGACAGGACATATTGATCGCGTGGCTTGTCGCGCAAAAACGGGTTGAGCCGTGTCTCAGACAGACCCAGACCATAAAGCGGCGCAGTATCATAGTAGCGCACACCGCCCTCCCACGCGGCATCCAGTGTCGCGCGTGCGGCGTCGTCGGGCAACGGGCGAAACAGATTGCCAAGCGGGGCTGACCCAAAGCCCAATTCCGTCAAACGTACACCGCCGTTGCCCAACCTGTCGTAGGTCCGTGTCTTCAAAGTCATGCTGACCCTCCCATTTCTTGCCAGCATACCCCAGTTTCCCTTTGCGTGAACCCCCGCCAGTTTCTAAGGTCTGTCTATGACAGCAATTTTCCGTAAAGTATTCGGCGCGGCCAAACCTGTGATCGGGATGGTCCATCTGGGCGCACTGCCCGGCACGCCGCTCCATGATCCTGAGGTCGACCTTGTGGCGGCTGCACGCGCTGATCTGCTGGCCTTGCAGAACGCAGGATTTGACGCGGTGATGTTCGGCAATGAAAACGACCGCCCCTACGAGCTTGACGTCGATACCGCCTCGACCGCGACCATGGCCGCGATCATTGGCCAGTTGAAAACTGAGATTACCGTGCCGTTTGGTGTCAATGTGTTGTGGGACCCGATGGCCAGTGTTGCCTTGGGGGCGGCGACGGGGGCTGCCTTCGTGCGCGAGATTTTCACCGGCACCTACGCATCCGACATGGGGCTGTGGTCACCCGATGCGGGGGCTGCGATGCGCTACCGCGCAAGGCTGGGGCGGTCGGATATGGCCATGCTGTATAATGTATCGGCTGAATTTGCCCATTCGATGGATGGTCGCGCCTTGGCGGATCGCGCGCGGTCGGCGGTGTTCTCATCTGTGCCGGATGCGGTGCTGGTCTCGGGGCAAATCACCGGGGAGGCTGCTGCCTTGTCCGATCTTGAGGCGGTCAAGAAGGTGCTGCCTGACACGCCCGTGATGGCGAACACAGGCGTCAAACATGACACAGTGCGCGATGTGCTGGCGGTGGCGGATGGCTGCATCGTGGGGTCGTCGCTGAAAGTGGACGGCGACACGTGGAAGCCTATTGATCCCGAACGCGCGTGGGATTTCATGGCGCGCGTGCGCGCAGCCCGGTCATGAACGACGCTTTGAGACGCGATCTGCTGGAGCTGATGCTGGTGCCCGGTCTCTCCGGCCATGAAGACCGCGTGCGACGGTCCATAAGGCTGCGTCTTGCGGCACTGGGGCTAACCGCACAAAGCGATGTGCTGGGCAATCTGTGGGTCAGTTTTGAGGGGCAGGGGCCAGCGGTGATGCTGTTCACCCACATGGACCAGCTTGGCTTCATTGTGCGGGGCATTGACCCGGACGGTCTGATCCGGCTGGAGCGGTTGGGCGGCGTCCCGGAACGGGCGCTCGCCGCGCAAGAGGTGCTGATCTACGGGCCGGACGGTCTGGATATTCCGGCGGTGATTGCAAACAAAAGCCACCACGGTACCACCCCTGCAGAGAAATACACCGTGCTGCCCTACCGCGAACTTTATGTGGATGCGGGGTTTTCGTCGGCGGACATGGCGAAAGCCGCAGGCGTGCGCATCGGCAGCCCGGTGGTCTATGCGCCGCGTGCGTTGGAGTTGGCAGGTGGTCGTGTCGCCGGGACCAGCATCGACGACCGTGCGGGCTGTGCGGTGCTGATCGACGTGGCCCGCCACCTCATGCGGCGCCCCTCAGGCCCGCCCGTGCATCTGTGCTTCACCGTGCAGGAGGAGTTCAATCTGCGCGGCGCGCAGCCCCTTGCCCAACGGCTTGAGCCGCAGATCGCCTTGCAGATCGACCTGATGCTCGCCTGCGATACGCCCGATATGACCGCCAGCGGGGAGATGGCTTTGGGCGCGGGGCCGGGCATCAGCCTCTATAGTTTTCACGGGCGCGGCACGCTGAACGGGGTGATCCCGCATCCGGCTTTGGTGAGCCTGGCCGAGACCGCCGCCACCGCGCGGGACATTCCCTTGCAGCGTAGCGCGCAGGTGGGGGTTCTCACCGATCTGTCTTATGTGCAACTGCAGGGGGAGGGCGTCGCGGCGCTCGATCTGGGGTTTCCCATGCGCTATTCGCATTCTGCCCGCGAGGTCTGCGCGCTCAGTGATCTTGAAACGCTGTCTGACTTGCTGTGTGAAATGCTGGTGCGGATCACGCCGGATTTCTCGCTGATGAGGGAAGGGTAACGCATGAGCTACTATCTGGGCGTCGACATTGGCACCTATGAAACCAAGGGCGTTCTGGTCGATGACGCGGGCAGGGTGGTGGCGCAGGCCGCGCGAGGCCACGAGATGCTGGTGCCGCAGCCCGGCTGGGCAGAACACCGGCCCGAAGAAGACTGGTGGGGTGATTTCGTTTTTGTGACGCAAAAGCTGCTGGCCGAAAGCCGTCTGGACCCCTCGCAGATCAAGGCCGTGGCCTGCAGTGCCATTGGCCCCTGCATGTTGCCGGTGGATGCGCAGGGCAATCCGCTGACCAACGGCGTGCTCTACGGTGTGGATACGCGCGCCGAGGCAGAGGTGCGCGAATTGACCGACCGCATTGGCGAAGAGGTGATCATCCGGCGCTGCGGCAATGCGCTGACCTCGCAATCGATCGGGCCAAAAATCCTGTGGTTGCAACGGCACCATCCGGAGATTTTTGCACAGACTGCGCATATTCTGACCTCTACCAGCTTTCTGGTCCAACGCCTGACGGGTGAGGTGGTGATTGACCATTACACCGCTGCCAATTTCTCCCCGCTTTATGATACTGCTACGCAATCTTGGAGCGATGATCTGGCCGATGATATTCTGCCGCTGGATAAATTGCCGCGCCTGATGTGGTCCAATGAGATTGCAGGGCAGATCACGCCCGCCGCCGCGCGCGAAACCGGGCTGGCCGCAGGCACGCCGGTCACGGCAGGCACCATCGATGCGGCGGCAGAGGCGTTGTCGGTGGGCGTCGATGCGCCGGGCGACATGATGATGATGTATGGCTCCACCATCTTCATCATCCTGCGCGCACCAAATCAGGTCAGCGACCCGCGCATCTGGTATGCGCCCTGGCTCTTTGAGGGGGAGCATGCGTCGATGGCGGGGCTGGCCACGTCCGGCACGCTGACCCACTGGTTCCGCGACCAGTTTGCCCGCGATCTGACCCGCGAGGAGGCATTTCCCACCTTGGCCGCAGAGGCCGCAACGGTTGCGCCGGGGGCGGAGGGCCTGCTGATGCTGCCCTATTTCTCGGGCGAACGCACACCGATCCATGACCCGCAGGCCAAGGGCGCTTTCTTTGGGCTGAACTTGACGCATACGCGCGGGCACATGTACCGCGCGCTGATCGAAGGGATCGCCTACGGCACCCGCCACGTCACGGATACCTTTGCGGAAGTAGGTCAGCGCCCGACCCGCCTGCTTGCCGTGGGCGGCGGCGTGAAAAACCGCCTTTGGCTGCAGGCGACATCCGACATCACCGGCATCGACCAGATCGTCTGCGAAAAAACCACAGGTGCCAGCTTTGGGGACGCGTTCCTTGCCGCGCTGGCGACGGGTGCCGTGACCCGCGAAGACATCGCGGCATGGAACCCTTGCGCCGAAACCATCACCGCCACGCCCGACATCACGTACGACAAGCCCTACGCGCTGTTCCGAAAGCTCTATGAGCAGACGAAAAACATCGCGGTGGAGTTGTAAGAACTCTGACACCTGAGAAATTCCGCAATGTCGACTGAACGGACCTCCGCTCGAACGAGGCCCATTGCGGCTCCCAGCCCTAAGCGAACCCGCATCTCTTGAACTGGAACTGAAATAGCTGACCTTCACCGCGTTGATCGCGAACTGGTAAGATGCGGACGAAGCTGCCATACGCCGATTGTCCACCAATGACGGCTCCGCGGGACTAAGCGCCCTTTCGCCGCGCCTACACCAATGGCCGCTCCGGTATCTCATTGCCCTGAGAAACTCCCCGGTTCTTGTACTCTCGGCCAATGAGGATGATAGTCATCGATGACAATTGCGTGGCTATGCGTTCGGCCATCTTGCACATGCGGATGATCTTTTGGCAGATCGTCATGCGAGTGAGTTACCGGTTCGCCGCTTTCCTGCGGCCAGAGGGCCATCCCGCAGACCACACCAACGCCTGCGAGCACCGCCAAGACTGCAAATGCCACCATTGGTTCGGAGACGGTAATCAGCCAACCCGCGAGTGGATAGGTCACCAGCCAGCAGGCGTGGGACAATGCAAATTGGGCGGCATAAACGGCAGGTCGATCTTCGGCGTGGGCAGA